>NZ_BAAHSJ010000003.1:0-415912 GCF_054601595.1 Sideroxyarcus sp. TK5
GCCCGGGGGTAGCCTCTGAATCGAGCAGCCTGTTCAAGCACACGCACGACGTAGTTTCCCGAGATGCCGTGATCAACAGTTATATCCACGCTCTCATGGGTATAGTCGTCCGCCACAGTCAAACACTTCAGGCGTCTGGCATTCGCCAAACTGTCCATCACGAAATCGATACTCCACACTTCATTCGGTCGTGATGCTTGTGATAGCTTCGTGCGCTCGCCCATTGGCCGTTTAGCCTTCTTGCGTCGCTTCACGGACAGCTTGGCTTCGCTATACAAGCGCCACACGCGCTTGTGGTTCTCGTGACGACCTTCGGCACGTAGCAAGTCGTGGATGCGCCGATACCCAAAACGTCGCCGCTGATAGGCTAGTTCAACGATGCGTGCAGACAACTCCTGTGTCTCTGCATCCTTCGTTGGCGGTTCTCGCCAGCTTGTTCTGGATAGCCCCACAAGTCGGCATGCGCGCCGTTCTGACAGTTGGCATTGTTCGATCATTACGCCAATCGCCTTCCGTTTGACTTGTGGGGCTAGCGCTTTACGCCGAATGCCGTCTTGAGCGCTTCAATATCCAGATGGGCTTCAGCCAGTAGCTTCTTCAGCTTGTTGTTCTCGCCTTCCAGGTCGCGCAACCGCCGCGCCTCGCTTACATCCATTCCGCCAAACTTGGATCGCCATTTGTAAAAGCTGGCATCGCTGAATCCATGCTTACGGCATAGATCCGCTACAGGCATGCCTGCTTCTACTTCTTTGATGAACCCAATGATCTGTTCTTCGCTAAATCGACTCTTCTTCATTTCCGCCTCTCTTCAAAAGCGGACTTTACTAACTTCTAGATGGTACGGTCTATAGGGAGCAGGTCACCAGCGCAGACCGCTCAAAGCGCGCTACAAACGATTTTCAGGATGTCGGCAAGGGGTAGGCCTGGGACGAAAGTCCCGGGCCTTATTTCTTGCTGGTCTTCTTGGCTGCCGGTTTTTTGGCAGTTGGCTTCTTTGCGGTGGTTTTCGCGGTCGTGGACTTGGCGGTGCTGGCCTTTTTCACCGCAGGTTTCTCGGCAGCAGTTTTGGCTGTGGCCTTCTTGGCCGTGCTCTTGGGTTTGGCGGCGGGTTTTTCTTCCGCCGTTTCCTTGGTCTTCTTGTTAGTCGCGGCTTTCTTTGTCGCTGCCTTTTTCACCGTCTTGCCCGAGCCGCCCTTCGCTGCTTTGGCGGCGATCATCTCCAGCGCTTCTTCCAGCGTCACCGCTTCCGGCGTCACGTCCTTGGGCAGGGTGGCGTTGATCTTGCCATGGCGCACGTAAGGACCATAGCGTCCGCTGCACACTTCGATGGGAGCCTTGTCGTCCGGGTGTTCGCCCAAGGTGCGCAGCACGGCGGCGCCGCCGGTCTTGGCTTGCGCCAGCAGTTCCACGCAGCGCTCGAGGCCGATGTCGAAGATGCTGTCGGTCTTGGGGATGGATTTGAATTTGCCGTCGTGGCCGATGTAAGGACCGAAGCGACCGATGTTGACGATGACCTTCTTGCCGGTCTCGGGGTGAGCGCCGACTTCTCTTGGAAGCGAGAGCAGCTTTAGCGCGGAGCCAAGGTCGGCGTTCTCCAGCGGCAGTTCTTTGGGCCAGGAGACGCGCTTGGGTTTGGTTTTTGCGCCCTCTTCCATCTCGCCGAGTTGCACGTAAGGACCATAGGGGCCGCGCAACAACAGCACGATCTGGTTGGTCTCGGGATGGTGACCGAGCTCACGGCGTGCTTCGCCTGCATCCTCTTCGACCAGGCTGCGGGTGTAGTCGCACTCAGGATAGCCGGTGCAACCGATGAAGCTGCCGCGCTTACCGAGACGCTTGGAGAGCGGCTTGCCGCACTTGGGACAGGCTTCTTCCAGCACTTCAGTGCCGGGGCGATCGACGTCTTTCTTCGAGACTATGAGTTTGTTGAAGCCCTTCCAGAACTCATCCAGCACGGGAATCCAGTCGCGCTTGCCTTCCGAGATGTCATCCAGCTCGTCTTCGAGGTTGGCGGTGAAACCGTAATCGACGTAGCGCGTGAAGTGCTCGTTGAGGAACTTGATCACCACGCGGCCCACGTCGGTAGGCATGAAGCGTTTCTTGTCGAGCGTGGCGTATTCGCGCGCCTGCAAGGTGGAGATGATGGTGGCGTAAGTGGAAGGACGGCCGATGCCGTATTCTTCCAGCGCTTTCACCAGGCTGGCTTCGGAGTAGCGCGGCGGCGGCTGGGTGAAGTGTTGTTCGCCGTAGAGCTTGTCGATGGGCAGCACATCGCCTTCTGCGAGCGGCGGCAGCTTGGCGCTGTCCTCTTCCTCGGCATCGTCCACGTCTTCCATGTACACGCCGATGAAGCCGGGGAACACCAGTGTCTGTCCGCTGGCGCGGAACAGGGTGTCGTCGCTGCTCAAACGGATATCAACGCTCACGGTGTCGAAACGCGCGGGCGACATCTGGCAGGCCAGCGTGCGCTTCCAGATCATCTCGTACAGACGCAACTGGTCGATGTTCAGGTGGTCGCGCAGGCTGTCTGGTGTGCGCAGGATGGAGGTGGGGCGGATGGCTTCGTGCGCTTCCTGCGCGTTCTTGGCCTTGCTCTTGTAAACGGGCTGTTTGGCGGGCAGGTACTCGGCGCTGAAGTTGTCGCCGATGTACTGGCGGATCTCGGCGACGGCTTCGTTGGCGAGATTCACCGAGTCGGTACGCATGTAGGTGATGAGACCGATGGTTTGGCCGCCGATGTCAACACCTTCGTACAGCGATTGTGCGGTGCGCATGGTGCGTTCCGAGGTCATGCCCAGCTTGCGCACGGCTTCCTGTTGCAGGGTCGAGGTGGTGAACGGTGCGGCCGGGCTGCGCTGCTTGCCTTTCTTCTCCACGCGCACGACCTTGGGCGGCAATTTGGCATCGGCCAGCTTGGCGTGGATGGCGTCGTATTCGGCTTGGCTGCCTATACTGAGTTGTTCCAGCTTCTTGCCTTGGAACTGGAACAGCTTGGCCTTGAACGGGATGCTGTTCTTTTGGCTATCCAGATGCACCGACCAGTATTCCTGGCACTTGAATTTCTCTATCTCCAGTTCGCGCTCGACGATGAGACGCAGCGCGGGGCTCTGCACGCGACCGGCGGAAAGACCGGGGCGGATCTTGCGCCACAGCAGCGGCGACAGGTTGAAGCCGACCAGGTAATCAAGCGCGCGGCGCGCCTGCTGGGCGTTGACCAGCGGCATGGAGATTTCCCTGGGTTTTGTGATGGCTTCTCGGACGGCACTTTGGGTGATCTCGTAAAAGACGACGCGCTGCATGTTCTTGCTTCTGAGTGCGCGCTTACTTTTAAGTAATTCCGCAATATGCCAAGCTATCGCCTCACCCTCGCGATCCGGGTCGGGAGCCAGGTAGATGTTGTCCGCTACAGCAGCAGCTTTCGCAATGGCGTCGACATGCTTGGAATTTCGAGCGATTGTTTCGTAATCCATGGCATAACCGTTATCTACGTCAACAGCACCATTCTTCGGTACGAGGTCGCGCACATGACCATACGAGGCCAACACCTCAAAGTCCTTGCCAAGATATTTTTTGAGTGTCTTAGCCTTGGCGGGAGACTCAACTATTAGCAGATTGGTTGCCATAGGCGGATTCTAGTGTAGTGGTGTTGTGCCGGAAGGCGTAAGCAGGTCTTCGATCAACATGGGGTCCAGCTCCTCATGCTGGCTCCATAACACCATGAGCATGATGAGTTTGACTTTGTCCAACTGAAGGCCTTCCCGATCGAGTGCGACAGCCCGGTCGATGATCATTTCCCGCTCGATGGGGGATATGAACTTGTTGTGCTCCCAGAACCTCAGGAATTGAAGGGCTTCAGAGCTGATGCGCTTCTGTTCGTAATCGGAATATAGCCGAAAGCCACTGTGATTGATGCTGTCGGGATACTTTGCCTGGGTAAGCTGCTGCAAGCCGGACAGCCAGAGCAAGGCTTGATTGATATCCTCTTCCTCAAACCCGGCAGCAGTGAGCTTCAGCGAAAGTTTGTCGTGATCGGGATAGCTGCCGAGATCGAAATAACTCTCGAACAGGAATAGAAGGATATCGAACATGAAATATGGATATTAGGAGATGCGTTGATACAACCCGCCGGGCAGACAAGCGATATGCCCGTCAAGTTCAAGTTGCAACAGGATGGCTGATAGCTCGCTTATCGTCAAGCCGCTACGCAGCGCGAGCGCTTCAGCATCTATGGGGTCGTAGCCAAGGTGATCGAACAGAGGATGCTCAACGGAGGAGTCGTTCGAAGGACCGTCATGAATGGAAATACCGAGCTCATCCAAGATGTCATTAATCCCCTCCACCAGTTTTGCACCTTGTTTGATCAGCGCGTGGCAACCCCGTGCATGGGGGGAATGGATGGACCCCGGGATGGCGAATACATCCTTACCTTGCTCCGCCGCCAGACGGGCAGTTATCAGAGAGCCGCTCTGGATAGAGGCCTCAACGACCAGACAACCAAGGCCAAGTCCACTGATGATACGGTTACGGCGGGGAAAGTTTGCCGCCAAAGGCGGCGTGCCAAGAGGGAACTCGGAAACGATGGTTCCGGACTGGGCGAGCGTGTGTGCCAGATCCCGGTTTGAAGCGGGATAGACCTTATCAAGCCCGGTGCCGACCACAGCAATACTCGCGGCACGTCCTTTGAGACCGCCGATATGCGCTGCTGTGTCTATGCCCTGTGCCAAGCCACTGACAACACACAGGCCCGCTTCCGAAGCAGCGCGAGCGAACGCTTCTGCGTTGCGTACTCCCTGCGATGAAGCATTGCGGCTTCCAACGATGGACAAAGCAGGTGCATTCAACAAATCGAGCCTGCCTTTAACAAACAGCAACAAAGGCGGGTCTGAAATGTTCAAAAGAGATTTTGGGTACTCCTCGTCGGCGATAGTGACGACATGGTTAAGCCCGTCATCCAGCCAAGCAGAGACAGTATCGACAAGAGAGGGATCGAAGTCTGCAGAGATCGATCGTGCGACAGCAGGTTTTACATAAGGGGAAAGCGCGGCAAGCGGTTGATCGAAGACGGCCGTTGGTGAACCGAATACCGATAACAGCCTGCGCTGGCTTTCGAGGCCCAGCCCCGGAACCGTGCAGAGCCGGAGCCAAGCAACGAGACCAGAGTCAACGGCCATCTATTCCGGGTTGCGGGCGCTATCCAGGAGCTGCACCGGTAGTTTGGTTTCCATGACCAAGGCATATGAGACCTTGTTGAATACACGGAATACCATGACCAAACCATAGCGCATATCCGGGAGATTGATATTGGGTGTGAACCAGCCTTTCGTTCTTATAACCTCGCCCTTTTGATACAGCCCGAGGATGTGGCCGACTTCGAGACCGTCACGTCGGCCTTTGTTCAGCGTGATAACCGCATGTTGACCGGCTTGTTGCACGCCACCGTAGATCGAGATGACCTTGGCGGATATCTGATCCTCAGGAGCATGCGGCAGATAATTGGGGCTGAAACCGGTGGCCGCCTGGGCAAAATAATCGCCTTTGTTGATCTCCAGGATCGCATTGGTGATGCGCAAGGTGCTGGGATCACCGAACTTTTCAACGTTTGCGTCACCGAGATAAAGAACCTCTTGTCCAAGTTCTTCATCCGTATCGGGATCGACGAACTTCACATTCGGGCGATAGATTTGCCACTGTGAACCTTTGTCCGAAGGCAAGTTCTGCGCGTATGCCAAATCATTGACGGACAGCAGCGTGCGTTGTTCATAGGTTCCAACCAACTTGGGAGCCTCATCCAGCTCTTCCTCGTCGACCACCAGTGGGCGTTGCAAAAACGAGGCAATCACATCTAGCGGGATAGCTGGGATCGCCTCGGTGTTCTGGGCCACAACACGCACTTTAGGCTCGAGCTTGACGATATTCGACGGGGTAACGGGCTCAGGTGCAACCGCAGGCGGGGTTGTGGTCAATGTCCCCGTGGTGCGATCCAGATACACCAGGTCGCCGGGATAAATCCAATGCGGATCCTTGATGGCTTGTTTATTCAAAGCCCATATCTCGGGCCATTTCCACGGGTCTTTGAAAAACATCGCCGAGATGTCCCACAAAGTATCGCCATTGACGACGACATAGCGATCCGGCGCATCTTCGCGGATCTGCAATATGTCTGCGGAGGCAACGATGGGCAACAGAAAGCAAATCAGCGATATAATCTTGCGCATGGAAAACCCCAGCAAAGTAATGAAATGCGGTGCAAAGTTTGTGCACCTGTTTAAATTCTGCATCTAGTCTCTTAAGTTGGCAAGCATTTATGGCGTTACTACCCATTATCAAATATCCAGATCCACGGCTGCATAAGGTGGCCAAGCCGGTTGCTACGGTGACCCAGCAGACTCGGAAGTTGATCAAGGATATGAGTGAAACGATGTATGCCGCACCAGGTATCGGACTCGCTGCGACCCAGATTGATGTGCATGAGCAGATCGTCGTGATCGACGTGTCTGAAACCCACGACGAACTGAGAGTCTTCATCAATCCAGTCATCCTGGAGCTTGATGGTGTCGAGGAGAGCGAAGAGGGTTGCCTGTCGGTCCCGGGCATCTATGAGACCGTGAAACGGGCTAACCGGGTCAAGGTCCAGGCGCTGAACGAGAACGGCGAAACGTTCCAGCTGGAAGCAGATGGTCTGCTGGCGGTCTGCATCCAGCATGAGATCGACCATCTACAAGGCAAGGTGTTCGTCGAGCATCTTTCCCATCTTAAACAAACCCGCATCCGCGCGAAGTTGAAGAAACAGCGGCGCGAGACGTTGTAGAACGCAACGTGGATATCATCTTTGCAGGAACGCCACATTTCGCGGCAAGCGCGCTGGCCGCCTTGCTGAAAACCAGGCACAAGGTACTGGCCGTGCTTACACAGCCAGACCGGCCGGCCGGCCGGGGCATGCAAATGACCGCAAGCCCGGTGAAAGAACTCGCGCTAGAACATGACCTCCCCGTACTGCAGCCCGCGTCCCTGAAGTCGGATGCCATACAGCAAACCTTGCGGGAGTTTCAGGCTGACGTCATGGTGGTGGCAGCCTATGGACTGATCCTTCCTGCCGCAGTACTGGACATCCCGCGTCTGGGCTGTCTGAACATCCACGCTTCATTGCTCCCTAAATGGCGTGGCGCAGCACCGATACAACGCGCCATCCTGGCCGGCGACACAGAGACCGGCATCACCATCATGCAAATGGATGTGGGGTTGGATACGGGAGATATGCTATTCAAGTATCCCTGCCCCATCCTGAATACGGATGATGCTCGGACCTTGCATGACAAGCTGGCGGACTTGGGTGCCTCCGGTATCGTCGAGGCTTTGCAACGGCTGGAGGATGGCGGTGTGCAACCGGAGAAGCAGGACGAAAGCAAAGCTTGCTACGCGGCAAAGTTGAGCAAGCAGGAGGCACTTATCGACTGGTCCGAGGATGCTGCTGTCCTGGAAAGGGCGGTGCGAGGCTACTATCCATTCCCCGTCGCACAAAGCGAGTTCAATGGAACGCCAATAAAAATACTGCGCGCCCGAACAGGGTTGAATGAAACAGCAAGTCCCGGAACGGTGTTGGCCGTGAACAAGAATGAAGTCGTGGTGGCATGCGGTCACGGCACATTGGCGCTGGAGGTGCTGCAAAAGCCGGGAGGGAAGCCATTGGCGGCGGCACAATTCGTGCAGGGGTTCCCGCTCAAGATCGGCGACAGATTCGGTGGCGGCCAGCCGTGAATGTCATCCAGACCGAGGCGGCCGGCATCGTTCAGCGTGTGATGGGCGGGGGAAATCTGGATCGGGCACTCGCCGACAGGCTGGCGGAGAACCCCGATTACACACCGCAGCAAAGAGGGGCGCTTCAGGATTTGAGTTACGGCACGGTCCGCTACCACTCGCGCTTGGCGTTCATGTTGGGAAAACTACTCGAGCGGCCTCCCCGCGATAAGCTGGTGTCGTACCTGTTGCTGGTAGCCTTGTACCAACTGGAATACAGCAAAGCCGGATCGCATGTGATCGTCGACCAAGCTGTGCGCGCGGCGAAGAGATTCAAGTCACCGGTCAGCGGTATGGTAAATGCCGTTCTTCGCAATTTCCTGCGTCAGCGCGAGAGTCTTCGCAAGGCAGCCGAGGCGGAGAAAGCGAGCCGCTATGCTTATCAGGACTGGTGGATACAAGAGATAGAACAACAGTACGGCGAACGCTCGACCAGCATCCTGCAGGCTGGCAACACGCACCCGCCGATGACGCTGAGAGTCAATCGACGACTCGCGACAACCCAGAACTATATGGCATTGCTGGATACGGCGGGGATCAAAGTGCAGAGTGTGACAGCAGAAGCGCTGCTGCTCGCCCGACCGACACCGGTGGACCGTATACCCAAGTTCGCCGAAGGTTGGGTGTCGGTGCAGGATGCGGGGGCGCAGTGCGCGGCGTCGATAATCGGAGTCGAGGATGGCATGCGCGTACTCGACGTCTGTTCTGCACCGGGCGGCAAAGCGATGCATATGCTGGAGCGCGCGGACATCGAACTTGTGGCTATGGACAAGGATGATCAGCGGCTGGACAGGGTCAGGCAGAACCTGCGCAGGGAAAAGCTGAACGCGGAAGTCATTTGCGGAGATGCCGCGCAACCAGGCGCATGGTGGGACGGCAAGCCGTTCCAGCGCATACTCGCGGACGTGCCTTGTTCGGCCTCTGGGGTCGTGCGTCGGCATCCCGATATCAAGTGGTTGAGAAGACCTGCTGACATTGCAGAGTTCGCCAGACAACAGCTCGGCATACTTCAAGCTGTTTGGCCGTTACTGGATTCGGGTGGTAAATTGCTTTACGCCACCTGTTCGGTATTCAGGCAGGAGAACCAGGAGGTTGTCGAACGGTTCCTGGCTACACATGTGGATGCGCATCAGGAGACTATCGAGCTGCCTTTTGCAAACGAACCGCCCGGACAATTGTTACCCTGCGACCAGCACGATGGATTCTTCTATGCCTTGCTGCGCAAAGATGACTAGAGCACTGATGCGAAGCCTCTGCGCCTTGGGACTGATCCTTGGCGCAGCGAACGCTATTGCGGACGGCATCGAGGTAAAAAAAGCAGAAGCGCGGCTGACCAGCGAGGGTTATTTGGTCTCCGCAGATTTCGAGATCCGGTTGCCTCCGCCGGTAGAGGAGGCTCTGAAGCGGGGGGTGACGCTGTATTTTGAAAGCGAACTGTCGGTACACCGTTCGCGCTGGTACTGGATGGACAGCGAGATCGCCACCCACACACAGACCAGCAAACTTTCGTTCAACACACTGACCCAGCAATATCGCCTGACCCGCGGCGGTTTGTATCAGAGCTTCCTGTCCCTGCCGGATGCCTTGCGTATCCTGGGGAGGCAAGTCGCGCCGCCGATAGAAGTTTCTCGTCTTGATATGTCCGGTGGCGGTTATTTTTCCAGGCTGGTAAAGAAAGGCAGTCAGGTTGGCGCAACCGCCTGGATGAGTCTGGATATCACGCAATTGCCGAAACCGATGCAGTTGAACGCGCTGACCAGCGACCAATGGAAAGTCGAATCGGAACGCTTTCACTGGGATATCAGCCCTGAGCCCCCAGCAGAAGAAGGTGCGCAATGAAGTACCTGGTCCTGTTCTCCAGCATCATCGGGGTCATCCTGCTCTATTTGTTGTCCACTGCGAGCGGGAACACGGATCTGTATGCAGCCAACTACTTCACCCTGCTGCTATTGACGGGAACACTGGCGTTCGGACTCCTTGTGCAGGTGGTCTATCAGTTCTGGCAACTGAAGAACAAGCTGCGCGACCAAGTGTACGGTGCCAGGCTTACTTTGCGTCTGGCGATGTTCTTTTCGTTGATAGCCGTATTGCCGGGCATGCTGGTCTATGCGGTATCAGTACAGTTCCTGGGCAAGAGCATCGAATCATGGTTCGATGTGCGCGTCGAGAAGGCATTGGAGGGCGGCCTGAATCTCGCACGCAGTACCTTGCAGAACGGGCTGGATGAATTGGGAAGGAAAGGCCAGTTCGTGGCATTGATCCTTGCGGACCAATCTCCGGAGCGGCATGGTGAAACCCTGGCCCGCTTCGTATCCGAAGGCGGTACCCAGGAGGCGGCAGTATTCGACAATGGCGGAAGGCTTTCCGCATATGCCAGCAGCAGGAATGTCGAACGCATAGAGTCTCCCACCCCCGACATGCTGCGTGAAGTGTGGAAAGCAGGCCGATATAGCCAGGCGGATGCCTTGCCGGATGGCCGATTGGTTTTGAGGGTCATCGTACCTATCCGTTCGATGGATAACGCGCGGCGTGTATTGCAATTCGCGCAACCTGTGGCAGAACGGCTGGCCGCAGATGCGGAGACGGTTCAGGGTGTCTATGGCGATTATCAGCAGTTGAGCCTGTCCAGGGTAGGGCTCAAACGACTGTATGGCATCACACTGACACTTTCACTGTTGATCGTTCTGCTGAGTGCGATTTCGGCAGCGTTCTACTTGAGCGCAAAACTGAGCGCGCCGCTGGCGGCTTTGGCCGAGGGGACAAGAGCCGTGGCGAAAGGGGATTTCAGCAGCAGTTATCCGGTGCAGAGCAACGATGAGCTAGGCGGATTGACAGCGCTGTTCAACCAGATGACTTCGCAACTGTCGGCGGCGAAGACCCTGGGTGAACAGCAACAGCAGCAAGTTGCCGATGCAAAGGCACACTTGGAAAGCGTCCTGGGTCACTTGTCGTCCGGCGTGCTGGTTCTGGATGAACATTTGATGCTGCGCTCGGCCAATGCCAGCGCTGGGCAGATACTCGGCTTGCCGGCTGCAGAGATGCATGGGAAGAACATCCTGAGTCTGGCCGAAGAGCATGGCCTGCTAAAACCGTTCTTGCTTGCTATCGAACAAGGCATCGCGTCGAGTCCGCAGCAAGTGTGGCAGCGCCAGATCGAGCGTATGAGCAAGGATGGCGATCAGGTGCTGCTGTTGCGCGGAACGCGGTTGGCAGGAGACGCAAACAGGGGCTATGTCATGGTGTTCGACGACATCACCCATCTGCGGCAGGCCGAGCGTCAAGCTGCATGGGGCGAGGTCGCCCGACGCCTCGCACATGAGATCAAGAACCCGCTGACACCGATCCAGCTCTCGGCAGAACGCCTGCAACATAAACTTGCAGATCGACTCGATGAGAAAGATGCACAACTGCTCCTGCGTGCAACGCAGACCATAGTCAGCCAGGTAGCCGCGATGAAGAACATGGTCTCAGACTTTGCCGATTACGCTCGCGCACCGGCCGCGCGTCTGACACCGCTGGACCTGCACCAGTTGCTGAACGAGATACTGGGTTTGTATGAAGCGAACAGCAGCCCTATCCAAGTCAAACTGGAGGCCCGTCAAACCATGATCAATGGCGACGCGACGCGCTTGCGACAGGTGGTACACAACCTGTTGCAGAATGCGCACGATGCATTGCAGCAGGTGCAAGACAGGCTGATCACCCTGTCCACCGCAGACGAGAAGAACGGCATGCTCAGATTGTCAGTGGAAGACAACGGAAGCGGTTTTCCGGAGCAGTTCCTCGCGAAGGCATTCGAACCTTACACAACGACCAAAGCCAGGGGGACGGGGCTGGGGTTGCCCATAGTAAAGAAGATCGTGGAAGAACACGGCGGCAGCATCAACATTCAGAACAGGCCACAGGGCGGAACGTGCGTAAACATCTTGTTGCCGGTGCTGGAAAAAAAGACTGGGAGAGTGGTATGACAAGCAAGACCATCATGATCGTGGACGACGAGGCAGGCATACGCGAGCTGCTATCCGAAATCCTTTACGACGAGGGCTATGGGGTGCTATTGGCCGAGAACGCGCAAGAAGCGCGCAAGCTGATCGAACAGGGGCCCGATGTCGTGCTGCTGGATATCTGGATGCCCGACACGGACGGCCTCACTCTGCTCAAGGAATGGGTGGCACAGGAACGACTGACGATGCCGGTCATCATGATGTCGGGGCACGGCACCATAGAGACCGCCCTGGAAGCGACCCGCATCGGTGCGGTGGATTTCCTGGAAAAACCCATCGCCCTGAAAAAGCTGCTGGCGACGATCGCACAGACTTTGAAGCCGCAACAAGCCATGGCCGACAAATCCGGGAGCAAGCTGGAATCACAAGACGGCAAACGAGATGGCAACGTGAAACTGGAATTACCACTGGATCTGCCGTTCCGGGAGGCGCGCGAACATTTCGATACGGCCTATCTCAACTATCATCTTGAAATGGCCAAGGGGAATATTGCCAGTCTTGCGGATAAAATCGGCCTGGAGCGTACGCATTTGTACCGAAAACTCAAGCAATTGGGCATAAAACCGCCCAAAAAGAACGGGGGCTGAAGCAAAAGCTATTCCCAATCAACAGCCAGGGGCATTGTCGAGTTGCTCAGGCAATGGGCGCTGAGGCATAATCGCCCTTCTTTAATGTAGTGTCTCGTGCTTAATCGCCACAAAGTCTTTTCGGAGGAGAACGGAAATGTCAGCAACACGCAGTGTAACGCCACCAAAATATAACGACATCACAGGTGCGATCCGCATGCTGGCGGTGGATGCAGTGCAGAAGGCAAATTCTGGCCACCCGGGCGCGCCGATGGGCATGGCAGAGATCGCCGACGTATTGTGGAACCACCATCTTCGTCACAACCCCGCAAATCCGAAATGGCCGAATCGTGACCGCTTCATACTGTCCAACGGTCACGGCTCCATGCTCATCTATGCATTGCTGCACCTGTCCGGTTACGACCTGCCGATCGAAGAACTGAAGCGCTTCCGCCAGATGCACTCCAGGACCCCGGGTCACCCCGAGTACGGTTACACCCCCGGCGTCGAGACCACCGGCGGTCCGCTGGGCCAGGGCATCACCAATGCCGTGGGTATGGCGATGGCCGAAAAGCTGCTGGCAGCCGAATTCAACAAGCCGGGTCACGAGATCGTCGATCACCGCACCTATGTGTTCCTCGGTGACGGATGCATGATGGAAGGCATCTCCCATGAAGCCTGTGCGCTGGCCGGTACTTGGGGCCTGGGCAAGCTGACCGCGTTCTGGGACGACAACAACATCTCCATCGACGGCCACATCGACGGCTGGTATACCGACGACACTGCCAAGCGCTTCGAAGCCTATGGCTGGCACGTCATCGCCGACGTGCAGGGTCACGATTCCGAAGCGATCGACGCTGCCATCAAGGCCGCGCATGCTGTGACCGACAAGCCGACCTTGATCTGCTGCAAGACCGTCATCGGCGCTGGTTCCCCTAACAAGCAAGGTACCCACGATGTGCACGGCGCGGCACTGGGCGATGCGGAAGTTCAAGCGACCCGCGAGCACATCGGCTGGAAGTATCCCCCGTTCGAGATTCCTGCTCACGTGTACGAGGCATGGGATGCCCGTACCAAGGGCGAAGGGCTGGAGAAGTTGTGGAACAACAAGTTCGCTGAATACAAGAAAGCGTTCCCCAAGGAAGCAGCCGAGTTCGAGCGCCGCATCAAGGGCGACCTGCCGGCCAACTGGGCCGAGCATGTGGCCAAGGCCATCGAGGCGGTGAATGCCAAGGGCGAGACCATCGCTACCCGCAAGGCTTCGCAGAACGCGATCAATGCGCTGCAACCGGCACTGCCCGAGTTCCTCGGCGGTTCCGCCGACCTGACCGGTTCCAACCTGACCAACTGGACGGGTGCGCACCACGTTTCCGGCAAGAAGCCCGGCAACTACATCAGCTACGGCGTGCGCGAATTCGGTATGGCGCACATCATGAACGGCATGGCCCTGCACGGCGGTTTCCTGCCGTTCGGTGGCACCTTCCTGATGTTCTCGGAATATGCGCGCAACGCGTTGCGCATGTCCGCGCTGATGAAGCAGCGCGTGATCTATGTGTTCACCCATGACTCCATCGGTCTGGGCGAAGACGGCCCGACGCACCAGCCGGTCGAGCAGACCGCCACACTGCGCTATATTCCCAACATGGAAGTCTGGCGTCCGTGCGACACCGTGGAATCCATGGTGGCTTGGGCTTGTGCGGTCGAGCGTCGCGACGGCCCGTCCAGCCTGATCTTCAGCCGCCAGAACCTGGCGTTCCAGAAGCGCGATGCGGCGCAGATCGCTGCTATCCGCAAGGGTGCATATGTGCTGTCCGAAGCAGCTGGTGGCAAGCCGCAAGCGGTGATCATCGCCACCGGCTCCGAAGTGTCACTGGCATTGAGCGCACAAACAGCGCTGGCCGCTGAAGGTATCAACGTGCGCGTGGTGTCGATGCCGTCGACCAACGTGTTCGACAAGCAGGATCAGGCCTACAAGGACAGCGTGTTGCCCAAGGGCATCAAGCGCGTGGCGGTGGAAGCCGGCGTCACCGGCGGCTGGTACAAGTATGTACTGGACGGCGCAGTGGTCGGTATGGACACCTTCGGTGAATCCGCTCCGGCACCGGAACTGTTCAAGCACTTCGGCTTCACTACCGAGAACGTGGTCAAGGCCGTGAAGTCGGTACTGTAAGGCACAAGTTATCAATTACTATACGGGAGAGAAAAAATGGCAATCAAAGTTGGTATCAATGGTTTCGGACGTATCGGCCGCATGGCGTTCCGCGCGATCGCGAAGGACTTCCCCGAGCTGGAAGTGGTCGCCATCAACGACCTGCTGGACGCTGACTATCTGGCCTACATGCTGAAGTACGATTCCGTGCACGGCAATTTCAAGGGCGACATCAAGGTCGACGGCAACAACATGGTGGTGAACGGCAAGAAGATCCGCCTGACCGCCGAGACCGATCCTTCCAACCTGAAGTGGAGCGAAGTCGGTGCCGACCTGGTGCTGGAGTGCACCGGTTTCTTCCTGGACGAAGAAGGCTGCAAGAAGCACATCGCCGCAGGCGCCAAGAAGGTGGTGATCTCCGCCCCGTCCAAGGACAAGACCCCGATGTTCGTGTACGGCGTGAACCACACAAGCTACGCCGGCCAGGCCATCGTGTCTGCCGCCTCTTGCACCACCAACTGCCTGGCACCGGTCGCCAAGGTGCTGAATGACAACTGGGGCATCAAGCGTGGCCTGATGACTACCGTGCATGCTGCCACTGCGACGCAGAAGACCGTCGACGGCCCGTCCAAGAAGGACTGGCGTGGTGGCCGCGGTATCCTGGAGAACATCATCCCCTCCTCCACCGGCGCGGCCAAGGCAGTCGGCGTGGTGCTGCCGGAACTGAACGGCAAGCTGACCGGCATGGCGTTCCGGGTGCCGACCTCTGACGTTTCCGTGGTCGACCTGACCGTCGAGCTGAACAAGGAAGCCAAGTACGCCGACATCTGCGCCGCGATGAAAGCCGCTTCGCAGAACGGTGACATCAGCAAGACCTTGGGCTATACCGACGAGAAGGTGGTTTCCACCGACTTCCGCGGTTGCGGCTATTCCTCGATCTTTGACGCGGAAGCCGGCATCGCGCTGGACGGTACCTTCGTCAAGGTCGTGGCATGGTATGACAATGAGTATGGCTACACCTGCAACATGCTGCGCTTCGCGCTGCACGTCGCCAAGTAATCCGTACCGAACAAGGGCTGGCTGGTGCCGGCCCTTTCTGCATTCAAAGTCTGCAAGAAGGAAAAATCATGTCTGTGATCAAAATGACCGACCTGGATCTGAAGGGCAAACGCGTCCTGATCCGTTCCGACCTCAACGTGCCCGTCAAGGATGGCAAGGTGACTTCCGATGCGCGTATCAGCGCATCCATGGCAACCATCAATGCCGCCTTGAAGGCCGGTGCCAAAGTGATGGTGACATCTCACCTGGGCCGTCCAGAAGAAGGCGTCTTCTCCGAAGAGAACTCGCTGAAGCCGGTGGCCGAT
Source organism: Sideroxyarcus sp. TK5 (assembly GCF_054601595.1). Taxonomy (NCBI): domain Bacteria; kingdom Pseudomonadati; phylum Pseudomonadota; class Betaproteobacteria; order Nitrosomonadales; family Gallionellaceae; genus Sideroxyarcus; species Sideroxyarcus sp. TK5. The sequence goes on from NZ_BAAHSJ010000003.1 coordinate 15,878, forward strand.
GACATCGCAAACAAACTGGGCAAGCCAGTGCGCCTGATCCGTGACTGGATCGATGGCGGTTTCGATGTCGCAGAAGGCGAACTGGTGCTGCTGGAGAACTGCCGTTTCAACAAGGGCGAAAAGAAGAGCACTGAAGAGCTGGCAAAAAAATACGCCGCCCTGTGTGACGTGTTCGTGATGGACGCGTTCGGTACTGCTCACCGTGCCGAAGCTTCCACCCATGGCGTGGCCAAGTTCGCGCCGGTCGCTGCGGCCGGCATCCTGCTGACCGAAGAGCTGGAAGCGCTGACCAAGGCATTGCTCAACCCGGCCCGTCCGATGGTCGCTATCGTTGGCGGTTCCAAGGTCTCCACCAAGCTGACCGTGCTGGAATCCCTGTCCGAGAAATGCGAACAACTGGTGGTCGGTGGAGGTATCGCCAATACCTTCATCAAGGCGACCGGGGGCAATGTCGGCAAGTCCCTGTGCGAGGATGATCTGATCCCGACCGCACAGGCACTCATCGAAAAAATGAAACAACGCGGTGCCAATATCCCCATCGCGGTGGACGTGGTATGCGGCAAGAAATTCGATGCCAACGAGCCGGCTGTGCTGAAGGATGTGGGTGAAGTGGCCGATGACGACATGATCTTCGATATCGGCCCCAAATCCGCACAGGAATTGGCCGACATCATCATGAAGGCGGGCACCGTGGTGTGGAACGGTCCGGTAGGCGTGTTCGAGTTCGACCAGTTCGGCGCAGGCACCAAGAAGATCGCCGAAGCGATCGCCAACACCAGTGCATTCACGCTGGCTGGCGGTGGCGACACCATCGCTGCGATCCAGAAGTACGACATCTTCGACAAGGTGTCGTACATATCCACTGCAGGCGGTGCGTTCCTGGAATTCCTCGAAGGCAAGACTTTGCCTGCCGTGGCCATCCTGGAAGAACGTGCAAAGCAGTAAAACGTAACGTCACCTGCATCCCCGAAGGAGAGAGAGGGATGCAGGGTAGTACGAGAGAATCGATCAAGGAAATCATGCTGCGCAGAACAAAAATAGTAGCAACCCTGGGGCCGGCGACCAATGACTTGAAGTCGTTGACCGCGATCATACGTGCCGGCGTCGACGTCGTGCGCATGAACTTTTCGCACGGCACTGCCGAAGACCATCAGAAACGCGCCGAGATCGTGCGTGCCGCAGCTGCCACGGCGGGCCGCAAGGTCGGTATCCTCGCCGACCTGCAGGGTCCGAAGATCCGTGTGCGCAAGTTCGAGAACGACAAGATCGTGCTGAAGCCGGGCGACTCGTTCATTCTCGATGCCGCACTGGATGGTTTGGGCAATCAGGAACGCGTGGGTCTGGATTACAAGGAACTGCCGCAGGATGTGGAGATCGGCACGGTCCTGTTGCTGAACGACGGCATGCTGGAATTCCACGTCACCGGCGTTAAAGGTGCAGAAGTTCACTGCAACGTGGTACGTGGCGGGGTTCTGTCCAACAACAAGGGCATCAACCGCAAGGGCGGCGGACTCACCGCCCCAGCGCTGACCGACAAGGACAAGGAAGACATCAAGACCGCTGCACTGATCAAGGCGGATTTCCTGGCGGTCTCCTTCCCGCGTTCGGCCGACGACATGAAGCTGGCACGCGAGCTGATGCACGCGGCGGGGGGCAAGAGCCTGCTGATCGCCAAGATCGAGCGTGCAGAGGCGATCCCAGTGCTGGGCGAGATCATCGAAGCTTCCGACGGCATCATGGTGGCGCGCGGTGATCTGGCGGTCGAGGTAGGCGATGCAGCAGTACCGGGTCTGCAGAAGAAGATGATCAAGCTGGCGCGTGCCAAGAACCGTCTGGTCATCACTGCCACCCAGATGATGGAATCGATGATCACGAATCCAATCCCGACCCGCGCGGAGGTATCCGATGTGGCGAACGCCGTGCTGGACGGGACGGATGCGGTGATGCTGTCAGCCGAAACCGCGGTCGGTGACTATCCGGTCGAGACGATCGAGTCCATGGCACGCATCTGTATCAATGCCGAAGGTGAGAGCGAGGAAAGCGCGGCGGATCGCAGACTGGTGACCAGCAAGTTCAGCCGTATCGACCAGTCCATCGCCATGTCCGCTCTATATGCCGCCTCGCACTTCAAGGTAAAGGCCATCGTCGCCCTGACCCAGTCGGGCTCGACGGCGTTGTGGATGTCCCGCAGCAGCGACACGACGCCCATCTTTGCGATGACGCCGATGGAAGCGACTTTGAGCAAAGTGACGTTGTTCAGCGGCGTGCACCCGATCGCTTTCGAATCGACCTCGGACGACCACTCGGTCACCCTGCGCCAGGCAGAGGACGAGTTGCTGCGCCAGAAGATGGTGCAGGAGGGCGACCTCATCGTGATGACGGTCGGCGAAGCCATCGGTAAAGCGGGTCACACCAACACCATGAAGATCGTGCGCGTCGGCGATCATCGCAAGAGTTAACGTTTCGTAATTTATCTCAGGAGGAAATAATGGCACTCGTATCCCTACGTCAACTTCTGGACCATGCAGCCGAGCACAGCTACGGCCTGCCTGCGTTCAACGTCAACAATCTGGAGCAGGTCAAGGCCATCATGGAAGCGGCTGATGAGACCAACAGCCCGGTCATCATGCAGGGTTCCGCCGGTGCGCGTAAATACGCGGGCGAGCCGTTCCTGCGTCACCTGATCGAAGCCGCAGTCGAGATGTACCCGCACATCCCCGTCGTGATGCACCAGGACCACGGCGCATCCCCGGCAGTCTGTATCAACGCCATCAAGTCCGGCTTCTCTTCCGTGATGATGGACGGTTCGCTGATGACTGACGGCAAGACACCCTCCAGCTTCGAATACAACGTCAACGTGACCCGTCAGGTCGTCGAGATGTCCCACGCAGTCGGCGTTTCCGTCGAAGGCGAACTGGGCTGCCTGGGCTCCCTGGAGTCCGGCCACGGTGAGAAGGAAGACGGCCACGGCGCCGAGGGCGTGCTGAGCCACGACCAGTTGCTGACCGACCCGAACGAAGCCGCCGAGTTCGTGAAGGCGACCCAGGTCGATGCACTGGCCATTGCTATCGGTACCTCCCACGGTGCGTACAAGTTCACCAAGCCGCCCACAGGCGACACGCTGGCGATCAGCCGTATCAAGGAGATCCATGCCCGCATCCCCAACACCCACCTGGTGATGCACGGTTCTTCTTCCGTTCCTCAAGAGTGGCTGGAGATCATCAACCAGTTCGGCGGCGCGATGCCCCAGACCTACGGCGTGCCGGTCGAAGAGATCGTCGAAGGAATCAAGCACGGCGTACGCAAGGTGAATATCGACACCGATCTGCGCATGGCTTCCACCGGCGCTACCCGTCGCTATCTGGCCAACAACCCCAAGGACTTCGACCCGCGCAAGTTCCTGGCCGAGACAACCAAGGCGATGAAGGCGATCTGCAAGGCACGTTACGAAGCCTTCGGTTCAGCTGGACAAGCCGGCAAGATCAAGCCGATCGCGCTGGATGCCATGGCAATGCGTTACATCAAGGGCGAACTGAACGCGATCGTGAAGTGATCGAACGCCTCAGCTAGCAAATAAAAAGCGACCTTCGGGTCGCTTTTTATTTGTCAGCCGATTGGATCTGTGACTGGGCGATCAGGTATTTTTCGAATTCCATGACCGCAGTCGATGACCGCTTGTCCTTGCGTTGCACGATGTACCAGTGCCGTACGATGGGAAAGCTGTCTACATCCAGAATGACGAGCCGGCCGGTCTCCAGTTCAAGCTCGATGCCGTGGCGGGAGATGATGCCGACCCCCATGCCCGCCTGAACCGATTGCTTGATCGCCTCGTTGGTGTCCATTTCCATGTGCGCGGGCAGAGGAAGTTTGTTGCTGTCGAAGTAGCGCTCAACCACACCGCGCGTACCGGAGCCCAGTTCGCGCAACAGGAAAGTCTCTTTGGCCAACTGATGCGCCTGGACATGCGTAATGCCAGCCAGTGCATGAGTGGGTGCAGCGATCACGACCATAGGATTTTGCAAAAACGGCTTGGCGACCATCTCAGTTCCGGCAGGCGGCTGGCCCATGATGGCAAGGTCGGCGATATTCTCGGAGAGTTGTTTGACGACCGCATCACGGTTGGCGACAGAAAGAGCGACTTGAATGCCGGGATGAAGCTGGATGAAGCTCGCCAGCAGCTGCGGCATGAAATAGTTGGCAGTGCTTACCACGGCGATATTCAGCTTCCCGCGCTCCATGCCTTTCATCGCATCGAAGCTGGACTCCAGCTCCTGCATCAACTGCAAAATGGTGCGCGCGTAATGCATCAACTCACGCCCGGCCTCGGTCAGGAACAGGCGTTTGCCTGCTTGCTCGAACAAGGGGATTCCGATAGTCTGCTCAGCCTGCTTTATCTGCATGGATACGGCAGGCTGCGACAGGAAGAGTTCTTCCGCAGCGCGCGAATGGCTCAGGTGGCGCGAGACACTTTCAAAGACCTGAAGTTGGCGCAAGGTGAGTGGCAGCATGATCGTCAAAGTTTAGTCCATAAGCATTTCTTATGCTACCGATAAAAATATTTGACTGTTATTTATGATAACGAATGCGTACAGTGCGTTTCGTTGCAAGAACACTTAAACGACAAGAGGAGAAAACAATGGATCAATCGAATCGTTATGCAAATCTGAACCTGAAAGAGGCAGATTTGATCGCCGGCGGTCGTCACCTGCTGGTTGCTTACAAGCTGATCCCGGCCAAGGGTTACGGCTTCCTGGAAGTGGCTGCTCACGTTGCGGCAGAGTCCTCCACCGGTACCAACGTGGAAGTGTCCACCACCGATGACTTCACACGCGGTGTCGACGCGCTGGTGTACGAAGTGGACGAGACCGCATTCGGTGACGATCCCGTCAAGGGCGGCGGTCTGATGAAGATCGCATACCCGGTCGAACTGTTCGACCCGAACCTGATCGACGGCCACTTCAACGTTTCCCACATGTGGTCCCTGATCCTGGGTAACAACCAGGGCATGGGCGACCATGTCGGCCTGCGCATGCTGGACTTCCTGGTTCCGGAGTGCATGATCAAGAAGTTCGACGGCCCAAGCGCCGGCATCAAGGACCTGTGGAAAGTGCTGGGCCGTCCGGAAGTGGACGGCGGCTACATCGCCGGTACCATCATCAAGCCGAAACTGGGCCTGCGTCCGGATCCCTTCGCCAAAGCCTGTTACGACTTCTGGCTGGGCGGCGACTTCATCAAGAACGACGAGCCGCAAGCCAACCAGCCGTTCTGCCCGATGGAAGTGGTCATCCCCAAGGTCGTGCAAGCGATGGACAAGGCCCAGCAGGAGACCGGTCAGGCCAAGCTGTTCTCGGCCAACGTGACTGCAGACTTCCACGGCGAGATGATCAAACGCGGCGAGTACATCCTCAGCGAGTTCGCCAAGATCGGCTCCGAGAAGCATGTCGCCTTCCTGGTGGACGGTTTCGTGACCGGCCCGGCTGGTGTGACCACCTGCCGTCGCCACTTCCCGGATACCTTCCTGCACTTCCACCGTGCGGGTCACGGTGCCGTGACTTCCTACAAGTCGCCGATGGGTATGGATCCGCTGTGCTACATGAAGATCGCTCGTCTGTCCGGCGCTTCCGGTATCCACACCGGCACCATGGGCTACGGCAAGATGGAAGGGCATGCCAAGGAGACCGTGCTGGCCTACATGCTGGAGCGTGACGAGTGCCAGGGACCTTACTTCTACCAGAAGTGGTACGGCATGAAGCCGACAGCACCGATCATCTCCGGCGGCATGAACGCGCTGCGCCTGCCAGGGTTCTTCAAGAACCTGGGCCACGGCAACGTGATCAACACCTGCGGCGGCGGCTCCTTCGGCCACATCGACAGCCCGGCAGCCGGCGGCATCTCCCTCGGCCAGGCTTACGAGTGCTGGAAGACCGGTGCGGACCCGATCGAATACGCGAAGACCCACAAGGAATTCGCCCGCGCGTTCGAGTCCTTCCCGAAAGACGGCGACAAGTTCTTCCCGGGATGGCGCGAGAAGCTGGGCGTACACAAGTAAGATCGCCCGGTCTATCGAAGCAATAAACGCGCCCCCACACGTTGGGGGCGTTTTTTTCCAGACGCCGAAAACCGCAAGACATTTGCGGACATGCGTCGTAGCAAGGAGCTCGTTATGGAAAACAAGGAACAATACAAGGTCCGCTCTGAGCCGTTCTATCAGGCGCAAGGCGACGAGGTCGCGCTGTACGAAGCGGCCTACAACGCTCGCCTGCCGGTGATGGTGAAAGGGCCTACCGGTTGCGGCAAGTCGCGCTTCATCGAATATATGGCATGGAAGCTGAACAAGCCGCTGATAACCGTGGCCTGTAACGAAGACATGACCGCCTCGGACCTGGTGGGACGTTATCTGCTGGATGCCAATGGAACACGCTGGCTGGATGGCCCGCTGACCATAGCGGCACGTATCGGTGCCATCTGCTATCTGGACGAGATAGTGGAAGCGCGTCAGGACACCACCGTCGTCATCCACCCGTTGACCGACCACCGCCGTACCCTGCCGCTGGACAAGAAGGGCGAACTGATCGAGGCACATCCCGACTTCCAGTTGGTGATCTCCTACAACCCGGGTTACCAGAGCCTGATGAAGGACCTGAAGCAATCCACCAAGCAGCGCTTCACCGGGTTCGACTTTGATTATCCCGATGCCGCCCTAGAATCGGAGATCCTGGCCAAAGAGACGGGGCTGGCGATCGAGGTGTGTGGCAAGCTGGTGCAGATCGGCCAGGCGGCCCGCAACCTCAAGGGTCACGGTCTGGATGAAGGCATCTCCACGCGACTGCTGGTCTACGCGGCGACCCTGATCAAGAACGGCGTCGAAACCAAAGCGGCTTGCCGTATGGCGATGGTGCGGCCGATCACCGATGATGCGGATATCCGCGACACGCTCGATCACGCGATCGACGCGGCGTTCGGCTGACAGCGCGTGATGGTGCGACACACCGTGTGTTGATGGACAAGCGAACAGGTGGGTGCGATGGCGGTTGAGGCGACAGCAAGAAGCGAAGAGCTGGAGGGTTACTGGCAGAGACTCGGGTGCAGATTCGCCCTGGTGGATGCCGTGTTCGACGAGTGCATGAAGGAAGCGCTGGCCAGTCTGTCGCCGGCCGGTCTGGACGCATATCTCGACAACGCGCGTTTCATCGGCAAGATGGGGCGCGGAGCGGAACCGTTGCTGGTCTATCTCGAGGACGCGCCGCGCGTCGCTGTGCTGGTGGGCGAACAGTCGCTGACCGACCTGCGCGAGTTCGCCTACTACATGTCCACGCACACCAACTTCAAGGCCATCGTGCCGTTCCTGCAGACGTGCGCGGCGGCGGCGGAATGCCTGCCGACACAAGAACTGTTCAAGCAGTATGTCGAGCTGGTGCGGGACATGATGGATCGCACCACCGGCTCGGTGCATGGCCATCACACCACCTTCGCCAGTCCCGGCTTGCCGGAGATGCTGAAACAGGTCCCGAGCATCCTGTCGCTGGTGCCGCTGGGAGGATTCAAGAACTGGATCGACTACGGCATCCGATACTACAACGACCATCCCGAGCGACAGATAGAGTATTTCTCGCTGCAATCGGCGGATTCCAAGGCGGTGTTGCAACGCGAACGCCACGGTACCCTGTTCATCGATAACGAGCGCAAGCTGGACCTGTACCTGAGGGGCCTGTGGCAGGATCCCGAACAGCTGGTGCCCTACTCCCAGGTGTTCGACAGTCTGACCAAGCCGACACCGTATTACGATGACGACGGTATCCGCGTCCCCGACGTGTTCGACGATCTCGGCGACATCCGTGGCATAGAACGTTACCGCGCAGCGCTTGCGCACATGGCCGCACACCGTCGCTGGAGCACGAAGATGGTGGTGGATAACTGGAGTCCGTTCCAGCGTCTGGGCGTGGAGGTGTTCGAGGATTGCCGTGTCGATTTTCTGACCATGCAACGTTTCCCCGGCCTGCGGAGATTGTTCCTGGCCCTGCACCCGATCCCGGACGAGCGCCTGCTGGACAATCCCGAAGCGTCGGCTATCCGCGTCAAGCTGGCCATGGTGTCGCGCGCCATGCTCGATCCGGACTATGAATACAAGAACACCGACATCCGGGAGTTCGCCAACCGTTTCCATGAAGCGATGGCGGCCGGCGAGAGCAGTAGCCCCGAGATGTCGCGTCTGGGTCTGTCCTTCATCGCGCGCATGCGCCGCCAGTCCGACCTGTCGCCCAACGTCTATTTTCAGGATACCGAGGTGGACTATCGCGACGACAACCGCCATCTGTGGATCTACCTGGAAAAGGGCGACGACGAGGACACCCTGTTCGAGCACCTCGACATCAAGAAGAAAGAGGAAGAGGAACTGCACGCCCTGCCCCCGCGCCACTACGATGAATGGGATTACAGCAACCAGAGTTACCGTCCGGACTGGGCCAGCGTGTATGAGATGAAGCATCCCGGCGGCAGCCCGGCCAAGGTCGACGCCCTGCTGGAGAAGCATGCCGGCCTGGCCAAACGCATGAAGCGCATCCTCGATCTGATCAAACCACAGGACAAGGTGCGTATCCGCTATCAGGAAGAAGGTTCGGAGCTCGACCTGGATATCGCTATCCGCTCGCTGATCGACTACAAGGCCGGCTCGCAGCCAGACCCGCGCATCAACATGAGCCACCGCACCGATGGCCGTAACATCGCTGTGTCGCTGGTACTGGACCTGTCCGAATCGCTGAACGAAAAAGTGCAGGGCAGCGGACAGACCATCCTTGAGCTGTCGCAGGAAGCGGTATCGCTGCTGGCCTGGTCGGTGGAGCATCTGGGTGATCCGTTCGCCATCTCCGGTTTCCACTCCAACACTCGCCACGATGTGCGCTACTACCACATCAAGGGCTATAACGAGCCGTGGGACGACAGTGTGAAGGGGCGTATCGGTGCGATGCAGGCCGCCTGGTCCACGCGCATGGGCGCAGCCATGCGCCATGCCGGACATTATCTGAAGGCGCAGCCGGCCGACAAGAAGCTGTTGCTGATCCTTACCGACGGCGAGCCGGCCGACATCGATACGCGCGATCCGCAATCGCTGATCCAGGATGCGCGCCAGGCCGTCAAGGAACTGGATCGCGATGGCATCTACACCTATTGCATCAACCTGGATCCCAAGGCCGACGAATATGTGTCCGACATCTTCGGCAGGCAATACACTATCGTGGACAAGATCGAACAGTTGCCGGTCAAATTGCCGGAGCTGTTCATCGCCCTGACCAAATAGCAACTGCAATCAAGGAGAGCAAGCATGCAACAAGCTTCCAATGGCAAAGTACTGGTAGGTATCCTCACCGGCAGTCCCAACGACCTGCCCACCGTGGTCAAAGTGCGCGACACGTTGTCGGACCTCGGCATCGCCAGCGAGATCGTGGTGGCTTCGGCCCACCGCACGCCGGACAAGGTGGTCGCCTACATCGACCGCGCCCATCAGGAAGGTGTGCAAGTGCTGGTCGGTTGCGCCGGCATGGCCGCCCATCTGGCAGGCGTGATCGCCGGTCATACCCGTCTCCCGGTGATCGGCCTGCCGCTATCGGGCGGTGTGGTGTCCGGCCTCGATGCACTATTGTCCACCGTGCAGATGCCACCCGGCGTCCCGGTCGCCACCGTGGCGGTGGATGGTGCCAAGAACGCCGCCATGCTGGCCGCGCGCATCCTCGCGCTGAAATATCCCGAGATCAACCAGGCACTGGAAGAAGCGGCGAAGAAGGAACGTGCCCGCTACGACGAGACAGCCGACCAGGCGCTGGCCAAGCTGACTGCGAAGTAAGCCACAAAAAACAGCCCCTGCCCGGGACCACATAGAACGCGCGATCTTTACAGAGCTACTTACATGAACGATATCGGCCAACCCTGGATGTGGGGCGCATTCATCCTCTTCGTCCTGCTGATGCTTGCACTGGACCTGTTCGCCCTCGGGGGCCGCAAGGCACACAAGGTCAGCGTCCGGGAAGCGGCGCTGTGGTCGCTGGTCTGGGTATCGCTGGCCTTGATCTTCAACGGCCTGCTGTGGTGGCATCTGAAAGGGACGGCCGGCGAAGCCGTGGCGGATGCCAAGGCGCTGGAGTTCCTGACAGGTTACCTGATCGAGAAGTCGCTGTCGGTGGACAACGTGTTCGTGTTCCTGCTGATCTTCGGTGCCTTCCATGTACCGCCCGAATACCAGCGCCGCGTGTTGATATACGGCGTACTCGGTGCGATCGTGATGCGCGCCGTGATGATCCTGGCTGGAGCCTGGGTGGTGAAGGAATTCAGCTGGGTGCTGTACCTGTTCGGGGCTTTCCTGCTGTTCACGGGTGTGCGCATGCTGGTGGCCGCAGAGAAACAGCCTGATCTCGAGAACAATCCCGTACTGCGTTTTGCCCGCCGACACCTGCGTATCGCGGAGGGCGACCACGGTGAGCGGTTCAGCGTGACCAAAGATGGCGTGCGCTACTTCACACCGCTGTTCCTGGTGCTGCTGCTGATAGAGGTGTCGGATCTGGTGTTCGCTGTGGATTCCATCCCGGCCATCTTCGCCATCACCACCGACCCGTTCATCGTATTCACCTCCAACATCTTCGCCATCATGGGCTTGCGCGCGCTGTACTTCCTGCTGGCGGATGTGGCCGACCGCTTCCACCTGCTGAAATACGGTCTGGCCATGGTGCTGGCCTTCATCGGCAGCAAGATGCTGATCGCGCCGTGGTATCACGTCCCGGTACAGGCCTCGCTGGCCATTGTCACCGTGCTGATCGGCGGCAGCGTCGCTGCCAGCCTGATCGCCACACGCGGCAAAGCAGCAGGCAAATAGCCGTGGAGTAAGGACCGTAAAACCTGTAAAATCCGGCAGTTGAAAAATTTCTAAAAGAGGAGAGCAGCATGAGCAAAAGTTTGATCCAGTTCATCATCGAAGAACAACGTCAGATCCCCGGCGCGACCGGCGACTTCACCGGCCTGATCAGCGACATCGTATCCGCCTGCAAGCAGATCGCGCATGACGTGAACAAGGGCGCGCTGATCGGCGTGCTGGGTTCCGCCGGCAGCGAGAACGTGCAGGGCGAGACACAGAAGAAGCTCGACATCATCACCAACGAAGTGTTCATCAAGGCCAACGAGTGGGGCGGCCACCTGGCGGCGATGGCTTCCGAAGAGATGGACGACATCTATGAGATCCCCAAGCAGTACCCGCGCGGCAAGTACCTGATCACCTTCGATCCGCTGGACGGCTCCTCCAACATCGACGTGAACATCTCCGTCGGCACCATCTTCTCCATCCTGCGTTGCCCGGAAGGCGTGACCAACCCGACCGCCAAGGACTTCATGCAGCCCGGCACCAAGCAAGTGTGCGCAGGCTATGCACTGTACGGCCCGAACACCATGATCGTGATCACCACCGGCCACGGCGTGAACGGCTTCACACTGGACCGCGACGTCGGTGACTTCTTCCTGACACACCCGAACATGCAGATCCCGGCCGACACCGCGGAGTTCGCCATCAACATGTCCAACCAGCGCTTCTGGGAGAAGCCGGTGCAGCGCTACGTCGAAGAGTGCGTCAAGGGCAAGGACGGCGGCCGCGAGAAGAACTTCAACATGCGCTGGGTCGCTTCCATGGTGGCCGAAGTGCACCGCATCCTGACCCGTGGCGGCATCTTCATGTATCCGTTCGACACCAAGGACCCGACCAAGCCGGGCAAGCTGCGCCTGATGTACGAAGCCAACCCGATGTCCTTCATCGTGGAACAGGCTGGCGGTGCCAGCTCCACCGGTCGTCAGCGCATCATGGAGATCCAGCCGGAAGGTCTGCACCAGCGCGTGCCGGTCATCCTCGGCTCGAAGAACGAAGTCGAGCGCGTGGTCGGTTACCACAAAGGCGCGTAATACCGCGAAAGACGCCCCCGGCAACGGGGGCGTTGTCACGTCCGTAACAACAAACTATCGAGGTCATGATGTCTTCAGCCTTGCATGAATCCGATCTGCCCAGCCTGAAATTCCTGCACCGTGGCAAAGTCCGCGACCTGTACGAAGTGGATGCCGACCATCTGCTGATCGTGCAGACCGACCGACTGTCCGCGTTCGACTTCATCCTGCCCACGCCCATCCCCGGCAAAGGCGAGGTGCTGACCGCAGTGTCGAATTTCTGGTTCAAGAAGCTGGGCCATGTCATCCCCAACCACCTGTCCGGCATCGATCCCGAATCCGTGGTGAAGACCGAAGCCGAAAAAACACAGGTGCGCGGCCGTGCGTTCGTCACCAAGAAGCTGAAGCCGCTGCCGATCGAAGCCATCGTCCGCGGCTATCTGGTCGGGTCCGGCTGGAAGGACTACAAGAAGACCGGTGCCGTGTGCGGCATCCAGCTGCCTGCCGGTCTGCAGGAAGCGCAGAAGCTGCCGCAGGCACTGTTCACACCCTCCACCAAAGCCGCCGTAGGCGACCACGATGAGAACATCTCGTTCGAAGAGGCAAAAAAGCTGCTGGGCGACGATATGGCGGAACAGGTGAAGAAGGCCACGCTGGCCCTGTACACCGAAGCGGCGGATTACGCGCTGACGCGTGGCATCATCATCGCCGACACCAAGTTCGAATTCGGGACCGATGAAACGGGCAAGCTGTATCTGATCGATGAAGCGCTGACTCCCGATTCCTCGCGCTTCTGGCCGGCCGACCAGTACCGTGTCGGCAGCAACCCGCCCAGTTTTGACAAGCAGTTCATCCGCGACTGGCTGGAATCCTCGGGCTGGAACAAGCAGCCACCGGCGCCAGCGGTCCCGGCCGACATCCTGCAGAAGACCTCCGACAAATACCGTGAGGCACAGCGGCTGCTGACCGGCGAATGACCAATCCGGCAGACCTGATCGAAGGGTTCCATCGTTTCCGTGAACAGCATTTCACGGACGACGATGCCTTGTACCGGCAACTGGTGCAGCAAGGCCAAACGCCGAAGATCCTGGTGGTCGCCTGCTGCGATTCGCGTGTCGACCCGGCGCTGGTGCTCGATTGCGCGCCGGGCGACCTGTTCGTCATCCGCAACGTGGCCAATCTGGTCCCGCCAGACGAGAACCGCATCGGCGGACGTCACGGCACCAGCGCCGCGCTGGAATACGGCGTGAAGACTTTGGGGGTGGAGCATGTCATCGTGTTCGGCCATGCGCAATGCGGCGGCATCCGCGCGCTGATGAGCGGGTCGGGCATGGCGGACGGTCAGGAATCCTTCATCAACAGCTGGATGCGTCTCGCGGAGCAGGCGCGCGACAAAGTGCTGCAAGACATGCCGGGTGCGCCGGAACACGAACTCGAACGCGCCTGCGAGCAGCAGGCCATCCTCAGTTCACTGGACAATCTGATGAGTTTCGACTGGATACGCGAGCGCGTCAGAGAAGGACGGCTACAGCTTCACGGCTGGTACTTCGACATCGAACACGGACAGTTGCTGCAATACGATGCAGACGACTGCCGGTTCATCGCAAAGTGATCTGATCACTGCCCTTCCACGGGCGACAGGCCTTTCAATTCACGATAGCGCGCCTTGTCGGCCGCATACTTCGCCTTCACGGCAGCCAGTTCTTCGTTGTTGGTATCCAGATCGGCCTGGAACTTGTCGATGCGCTGCTGCGCCTCTGCCAGATCGTCTTCCAGCGACTTCGGGATCTTGCGGTTCTGTTTGACGATCCGCTCCCGTTCCTGTTGCAGGCTGGCCAGGTTCTCGTTCGCTGACTTGAGCAAGGTGTTGTAGCTGCTGATACGGGCCTCGACCTGTTGCAGGTTGCGGTCGCGCGCCAGATCGATCTCCTCGGGCGAACTGTAGGTGTTGATCAGTGCATTGTCGCGGCGCTCGGCCTGTTCTTCCTCGGGTGTCTGCACGCGCGTGGTCTTGCTGCTGCGTGCCGTATCGCGTTCCTGCACACGGCCTTTCTCGAAGGATTGTGCGTTGCGGTTCGCATACTTGGGCGGGATGGTCTCGCCATAGTGCGTGGTGCCGTTCTCGTCCACCCACTTGTACAGTTTGGCTTCGGCACTCAGTGATACAGCAGCGAGCAAGGCTGCTGCACCCAGCATTGTTTTCGGATTCATCATCATTTCACCCCGTAACGGTCACGATAAGCCTGAACGGCGGTCAGATTCTGCACCATATCCGGAGTTCCCTGCAAATAGCCGAGCAGGTCGTCCAGCGAGGCGATCGACACCACCGGGATACCGTAGTCGCGTTGCACCTCCTGCACTGCCGACAACTCCCCCTGGCCCCGCTCCTTGCGATCCAGAGCGATCACCACGCCGCACGGCGTGGCACCGGCCGCCTTGATCAGGTCGATGGACTCGCGTACCGAGGTACCGGCCGAGATCACATCGTCGATGATCAGCACTTTCCCAACCAGCTTCGCACCCACCGTATTGCCGCCTTCGCCGTGATCCTTGGCCTCCTTGCGGTTGAAGCAATACGGCACATTGCGACCCTGCTCCGCCAGCGCGATGGAAGTACCCGCTACCAGCGGGATACCCTTGTAGGCAGGGCCGAACAGCATGTTGAAGTCAAGGCCGGAAGCGAGGATGGCCTGCGCATAGAACTGACACAGCTCACGCAACGCAGCACCGTCCTGGAACAACCCCGAGTTGAAGAAGTACGGCGACAGCCGGCCGGCCTTGGTCTGGAACTCGCCGAAGCGAAGGACCTTCTGGGCAACGGCGAAGCGGATGAAATCCTGGCGATATGCGTGCATGGGAAGAATGGGGAACGAATTGAAGAATGCGGCCATTATAATGCCCGCCACCCCAGATTACAGAAGACGCACCACCGATATGCGAATAATCAGCCTGAACCTCAACGGCATCCGCTCCGCCTATAACAAAGGTCTGCTCGAATGGTTCGGCAAGCAAGACGCCGACATCCTGTGCGTGCAGGAACTCAAGGCACAGGAGCCGGACATGACGCCCGACATGGTCGCCCCGCTCGGCTACCACGGCTATTTCCACTACGCGGAGAAAAAAGGCTACAGCGGCGTCGGCATCTACAGCAAAAAGAAACCGGATAACGTAATCGTCGGCCTCGGCATCCCCGAGTTCGACATGGAAGGCCGCTATATCGAAGCCCAGTACGGCAACCTCAGCGTGGTTTCGCTCTACCTGCCCTCCGGCTCCAGCGGCGAAGAGCGCCAGGCCGTGAAATTCAAGTTCCTCGAAGCCTTCATGCCGCACATGGTTGCGCTCAAGCAGAGCGGCCGCGACGTCATCGTCTGCGGCGACTGGAACATCGCGCATACCGAGAAGGACTTGAAGAACTGGAAAGGCAACAAGAAGAACTCCGGCTTCCTGCCCGAGGAGCGCGCCTGGATGACGGTGTTGTTCAGCGAGGTCGGCTTCGTCGACGTATTCCGCAAACTGCATCCCGAGCTGGAAGCCTACACATGGTGGTCGAATCGCGGGCAGGCATGGGCGAAGGATGTGGGCTGGCGCATCGACTACCAGATCGCCACGCCGGGCATCGCGGAGAAGGCGGTATCAACGGGTATCTATAAGGAACAACGGTTCAGTGATCATGCGCCGTTGTTGGTGGACTACAAGGATTGATGGCGCTCCCGTTCGTCCTGAGTAGGCGATAGCCGTATCGAAGGAAGAACAGGTTCAGCGCGCATCTTTCAAGTTAAACCCAAAACCGTCGGGGGTTGCCCGACAGCAAGTTACTTTCTTTTGCTTCGCCAAAAGAAAGTAACCAAAGAAAAGGCGACCCTGATTTGCCGCCCACTTCGTGGGTCCCCTGCGTTGCTCGAACGGTCGGGCCTCCTTATAAACTCGCACGATCCGCTGCGCGGCCACGTGCTCAAACATATTCGTCGGACTACCCCCGCCCGTCCTGCGCTACTCGGCGGCGCTCAAGGGATAGAAAATCCAAGGCGGTTTTGTGTGCGCTTTGCGCACGGTTCTTTTTTGGTTGGCGATGCTGGCTAGCCCGCATCGCGGGTTGGCTTTGGACTTTTGGTTTGGGGGTTTCGAATTTCCTCCCCTGTGCGCCGCCGAGTAGCGCAGGCTGGTCAGGGGATTTCGGCGAGGACTGTCTGAGCGCGTAGCGCGAGTTCCGCAGCCGCCTGACCAGTCGACAACAAGCCGCAACGCGGATTGTTGCGGCGAAGACTAACCTTCAGGTTATGTCGTAGCCAACAACGCAGGGAACCCCGAAGGGGCGGCGCACCGGGGGCGCCTTCTTTTGGTTACTTTTCTTGGCAAGACAAGACAACGAAGTCGCGGCGAAGACTTACCTTTAGGTTAGTCGGAGCCAAAAGTGACTTGCTGTCGGGCAACCCCCGACGGTTTTGAATTGAATCCATCCGGCGCAATGCCCTTCGGTTATTGCGCCCTACGCGGGCTTGTTGCTATAGCGTGCAATATGCGACAGCAATTTGTGGGCGACTATCTACTTTGCATAACATCGTTCCAGCAACGGACTTGCTATCACACAACATGTCAGCCCAATCTTTATGGCTCTGGCATCCGCCTAGATCCTTGAACCTAGCTGCCACAAAACAATTAGATTCGCCCTGCCCACAGATTACGTATTTAACGGGGGTGTCACCCTTTGCGGACTTAACACCATCTGATTTTTCATGGCTGCACCCGACAAAAACCAACAATAGAAGTATCGTAAATAGACTTTTCACGTTAGCTCCTTCAGATTAAGCAAACTAATTTTTTTGCTCCTCAGCCCACGGCGCAACCTTCAACAGCAACACCATCCCCGGTATCGCCAGCAGCACACACAGCAAGAAGAACATCGTCCACCCCATCCCTTCCACCAGCCATCCCGTCGCCGCATTGGCGAAGGTGCGCGGGATGGCCATCAGGCTGGTGAACAGGGCGAACTGGGTGGCGGTGTAGGCGGGATGGGTGGTGCGCGCGATGAAGGCGACGAAGGCGACGGTGCCTAAACCTACGCCCAGCGCTTCGAGGCCGATGACGATGGCGAGCTGGGTGCGCTCGGCGACGCCGATCTCGGTGAAGGGGCCGTGCGAGGCGAGCCAGGCGAAGCCGAAGATGGACACCACCTGCACCACGCCGAACAGCCACAGTGCGCGGTTGATGCCGATCTTGACCATCCACAGTCCGCCGAGCATGCCGCCGATGATGGAGGGCCACAGGCCGGCGTTCTTGGCAATGAGACCGATGTCGGTCTTGCTGTAGCCCATGTCCAGATAGAACGGCGTGGCCAGCGCGGTGCACATGCTGTCGCCGAGTTTGTAGAACAGCAGGAAGGCCAGCACCAGCAGCGCGCTGTTCCAGCCCTTGCGTGTGATGAACTCATGGAAGGGTTCCACCACTGCTTCGCGCAGCGTCTTGGGAGGTGAGGCGCGGTGCGGTTCGCTCACCATCAGCGTCATCGCGACGCCGGGCAGCATGAACAATGCGGTGATGATGAACACCCAGTCCCACGCCATGTGGTCGGCGAGTATGAGCGAGAGTGAACCGGGCACCAGACCGGCGATGCGGTAAGCGTTGACGTGGATGGCATTGCCCAGTCCCAGCTCGGCGTCAGACAGCAGCTCGCGGCGATAGGCGTCGAGCGCGATGTCCTGCGTGGCGGAGAGGAAGGCGAGCAGCGTGCAGAACAGCACGATGGCGGTCATGTCGGTCTGCGGCGAGAAGCCGCCCAGTGCGGCGATGACCGCGAGCAAACCGATCTGCGTGAGCAGCATCCAGCCGCGGCGGCGGCCGAGGATGGGCAGCACGTAGCGGTCGAGGAACGGCGACCAGATGAACTTCCAGGTGTAGGGGAACTGGATCAGCGCGAACAGGCCGATGGTCTTGAGGTCGACCTGCTCGCTGCGCAACCAGGCGGGCACGAGGTTGAACAGCAGGAACAGCGGCAGGCCCGAGGCAAAACCGGTGAAAACGCATATCAACATGCGTCTCGTGAACAGTTGCTCCCAGACGCTCATGCCTCGCGCTTGAAGCGATACACCGCGACGCTGCCGCGCAGGTTGGGCAGCAGGTTCACGTCGCCGCCCTCGTTCATCACGTGACGGCCGAGGATGCGGATGCCGAGGTGGTCGCACAACAGCTCGAAGTCGTTCAGCGTGCACAGGTGCACGTTGGGCGTGTCGTACCACTGGTAGGGCAATTGCTTCGACACCGGCATATGACCCTGCATGATCTGCAAACGGTTCTTCCAGTAGCCGAAGTTGGGGAAGCTGATGATGCCCTCACGCCCGACCCGGACGATCTCGTTCATCAGGGCTTCGGTATGGCGCGTGGCCTGCAGTGTCTGCGACAGGATGACGAAGTCGAAGGAGTCGCTCTCGAAATCTGCCAGACCGGCATCGAGGTCGTTCTGGATCACGTTCACGCCGTTGGCGATACAGGCTGCGATGTTGGCGTCGCTGATCTCCACACCGTAACCGCGCACCTCGCGTGTCTCGCGCAGATAACGCAACAGACTGCCGTCGCCGCAACCCAGGTCGAGCACGGAAGAGCCTTGCGGGATCCATGCCGCGATGGCGGCGAAGTCCGGGCGGGACTGGATGATGGAGGCGTTCATCGGGCCACCTCCAAAAGGGCAACTGTAAAATCCATCACTTGGTGTTGTCGGTGTCCGCAAGCAATCGCGGACGGTCGCATCCCCACTGCGCGGGGCCCCTGCTTCCTGTTGGCTCCGGCATAACCTGAAGGTAAGCCTACGCCGCAACAAGTCGCTACGCGTCGTGTTGTCATGCTGCTACCCCCTCCGCCACGCGCTCAAGATAATTCCGCATCACCGCAAAATACTGTTTGTCCTGCATCAGGAAGGAATCGTGACCGTGTTGCGAAGTGATTTCCGCATAGCTCACGTCGCGCTTGTTGTGCAGCAGTGCTTTCACGATCTCGCGCGAACGGTCGGGCGAGAAGCGCCAGTCGCTGGAGAAAGACACCACCAGATAGTTGGCCTGCACGTTGGCGAAGGCGCGCGCAAGATTGTGTTCGGTATGGCGTGCCGGGTCGAAGTAATCCAGCGCCTTGGTCATCAGCAGGTAGGTGTTGGCGTCGAAATACGCGGCGAACTTGTCGCCCTGGTAGCGCAGATAGGATTCGACCTCGAACTCGATGTCGTAGCCGTACTTGTATTCACCGGAGCGCAGGCCGCGACCGAACTTGCCCGCCATCGCATCGTCGGAAAGATAGGTGATGTGTCCCAGCATGCGCGCCAGGCGCAGGCCACGCGTCGGCACCACGCCGTGCTGGTAGAAATCGCCGCCATGGAAATCCGGGTCGGTCAGGATGGCGTTGCGTGCCACGTCGTTGAACGCGATGTTCTCGGTGGTCAGGTGCGGAGCAGTGGCGATGGCCAGCACGTTGCGCACGCGTTCGGGATAAGTGATCGACCACTGCATCGCCTGCATGCCGCCCAGGCTACCGCCGATGATGGCAGCGAACTGCTGGATGCCGAGCCGGTCGGCCAGGCGCGCCTGCGCCTGTACCCAGTCTTCCACCGTTACCATGGGGAAATGCGAACCATAGGGTTTGCCGGTCTCCGGATTGATCGAGGAGGGGCCGGAGGACCCATGACAACCGCCGAGGTTGTTAAGGCCGATGACGAAGAAGTGGTCAGTGTCGATGGGTTTGCCGGGGCCGACCATGTTGTCCCACCAGCCCAGGTTCTTGGGCTGGTCGGCATAGGTACCGGCGACATGGTGGTGGCCTGACAGCGCGTGGCAGATAAGGATGGCGTTGGACTTGGCGGCATTCAGCGTGCCATAGGTCTCATACATCAATTCGTAGCGCGGCAGAACCTTGCCACAGGCGAAATGCAGCGGTTCCTCGAAGCTGGCGCGTTGCGCGCTGACGATGCCTACCGATCCAGACAAGTGACACTCCCAAAAACAAAACCCGCACAGCTTGGAGCTAGAGCGGGTCGTTTCGCTTTAGCTGGAATGTTTAACGTGCCCCGCAAGCTGAGCTCAAATCGGCACGGGGCGAAGTGTCCGTGTTTTGTTACAGGCTGTCAATTCACATAGTGAGCGGGGAGATCGCGTGCGCTGAAACAAAACTGTCATGCAGGCTTAACGAGGCGGTAACAAAGCGACGGCATGATGCGTTCCCAGTTCTTTCGGCGCTTGGCCGCTAAGAGCCAAGTGCAGTTATCTATTCAACGACAAGGAGTGACCATGAAGCAAAAACTGATCGCACTGGCAATCGCCTCTGCCCTCTCTGCCCCCGCTTTCGCTGACAATGCAAACATCAACGTTTACGGCAAGGCGTTCCTGACTTTTGACCAGCATGACACCGGCGTGGCAGGCGCTTCCAGCGCGATGCGCGTGAACACCAACGCTTCCCGTTTCGGCGTGAAGGGTGACGAAGACCTGGGCGACGGTCTGAAGGCTGTTTACCAGTACGAAGTCGAGATGGATGCTGATGGCAGCACTGGTGCCGGCCTGGGCAAGACACGCAACAGCTTTGCTGGTCTGCAGGGCGGGTTCGGTAAGGTCGTTCTGGGTATCCACGACTCCCCGTTCAAGGTCGCTCACAACGCGATCGAACTGTTCGACAACACCACTTCCTGGAGCGCGATCAACACCATCGGCAAGTCTGCTGGCAAGGACTACAACACCCGCCAGAAGAACATGGTGCAATACTGGTCTCCCAAGATGGGCGCTCTGACAGCAGCGGTGATGTATTCTCCGGACGAAGCAAAAACAGCAACCAAGAACGCAAGCATCCTGTCCATGTCCGCAACTTTCGCACAGGACGAGATCTACGCAGCGGCAGCGTATGAGAGCCGTGCGGATGTGGTCGTCGGCACGACCGACAGCGCCTTCCGTCTGGTCGGCAAGTTCGATCTGGCCGATGCATGGTTGGGCGCGATGTTCGAGAACATCAAGACCAATACCAACGCGACAGCCAGCGTGACCGGCAAGAACGTGGAACTGGTCGGCGGTGTCAAGATGGGCGCATCCAGCTTCGCAGCCAGCTTCGCCAAGGCAGGCTCCACTGCCGCGACAGGCGCAGCAGCCAACGATGTGAACCAGCTGTCTCTGAAGTATGCATACAAGTTCAGCAAGCGTACCGAAGCTTTCGCTGCTTACGCTTCGAAGAAGACCAACGGCGCGACCAGCGTGACTGCTACCACCATCGGCGGCGGCATCGTCCACTCGTTCTAAGCCAGATCCGGTCTGAGCTGTAAGAAACAGAACGGGCACCGCAAGGTGCCCGTTCTGCATTTGTGCTGCAGGAAACTGATTAGAGCGCGTTCAGTTTGTCCAGCAGTTCGCGGATCTTGAGCGGGTCATCCGCGCGCAGGATGCGCTGCACCAGCGGCGTGACTTCGGACAGGCTGGTGGTGAGCACGCGCTGTTTCGTGCCCAGCAATTGGGCCGGATGCATGGAGAACTGGCGCAGGCCCAGACCCAGCAGCAAACGCGTATAGATCAATTCACCCGCCATCTCGCCGCACACCGAGACCGGGATGTCGGCCTTGTTGGCAGTCGTGATCACGTGCGACAGCAACTCCAGGATCGCCGGATGCAGCGGGTCATAGAGATGTGCGACCTCCTCGTCTGTACGGTCGATGGCCAGCGTGTACTGGATCAGGTCGTTGGTACCGATGGAAAGGAAATCAAGCTTCTTGATGAATGCACCCAGCGCCAGCGCGGCCGCCGGGATCTCGATCATGCCGCCGATGGGCACGTCCTCGCGGAACGGGATGTTCTGTGCCGCCAGCTCCTGTTTGACCGAGTCGATCAACTGCAGGGTCTGGTTGATCTCCGATGCACCGGACAACATGGGTACCAGTATCTTGAGGTTGCCATACACCGATGCGCGCAACAGCGCGCGTAGCTGGGTGCGGAACAACTGCGGCTCGGCCAGGCACAGGCGGATGGCGCGCAGGCCGAGCGCCGGGTTGCTGGCGACGCGGGTCACGCCCTTGAGCTGCTTGTCCGCGCCGAGGTCATAGGTGCGGATGGTGACCGGCTTGTCCTTCAGACCCTGCAAAACGGCTTTGTAAGCCTCGTACTGCTCTTCCTCGTCGGGCAGGTCGTCGCGGTTGAGGAACAGGAACTCGCTGCGGAACAGGCCGACGCCGTTGGCACCGTTGTCCTTCACCTGCTGCACGTCGGTCGGCATCTCGATGTTCGCCATCAGGTCGATGACGGTGCCGTCCAGCGTGTTGGCGCGCGCCGTCTTCAGGCGCTTCAGTTTCTGGCGTTCCAGTTGCCACTCGCTCTGGCGCAGCTTGTATTCGGCCAGCAGGTTCTTGTCGGGATTGACGATGACCACGCCCTGGCCACCGTCCACGATCAGCATGTCGCGGTCCTTGATCAGCTCGCGCGCATGGTGCAGACCGACGATACATGGGGTGTTCAGGCCGCGCGCCACGATGGCGGTGTGCGAGGTCGCGCCGCCGAGGTCGGTAAGGATGGCGCAGAACTGGTGCGGCTTGAGCTGTATCAGGTCAGCCGGGCTGACGTCGTGCGCCACCAGCACCATCTCGGTGTCATGTTGCGGGGTCGGCGGTACATGGCCGGGATGGCCGCCCAGCACCTTGAGGATGCGCTCCACCACCTGGATCACGTCGGTCTTGCGTTCGCGCAGGTAGGCATCGTCAAAGGCCTCGAACTGTGCGACCAGCTCGTCCATCTGCGTCTTCAGCGCCCATTCGGCATTGCAATGTTCGGCCTTCACCATCTCGCGCGCGGCATGGCTGATGTGCTCGTCGCCGAGGATCATCAGGTGCAGGTCGAGGAAAGCGTCGAACTCCGCCGCCGCCAACTGCGGGCGATGGGTGCGCAGGTCGGTCAGCTCTTCCCGCGTCGCGTGCAAAGCCGCGTCCAGACGAGCGACTTCCTCATCCACCATGTGTTTGGGCAAGACATAGTGCGAGACCTCGAGCGAGGTATGCGACACCAGATGGGCGCGGCCGATGGCGATGCCGCTGGAGACGGGCAAACCATGTATAGCGAAAGTCATTCGCCTTCTCCAAAGTAATCGTTGATCAATGCCAGCAAGGCCGCCATCGCTTCTTCCTCGCGCTCGCCGTTGGTCTCTATGGTGATGGTCGAGCCTTTGGCTGCGGCCAGCATCATCACACCCATGATGCTCTTGGCGTTGATGCGCTTGCCGTTGCGCGACAGCCACACCTCGCAAGGGAACTGCGAGGCGGTCTGTGTCAGCTTGGCCGATGCCCGTGCATGCAAACCGAGCTTGTTGATGATCTGTGCGTCCTGATTCTGCATTGGATAACCTTATTCGTCGCCCATGGTCACGATGCATTCGCGACCGCCTTCCAGCGCGATCCGCGCCAGCTCCGGCATGTTCTTGTTGGGGTGGCACACCACACGCAACAGCATCGGCAGGTTCACCCCCGCGACGCCCATGATGTGTTCCTTGCGACACAGTTGTCGAGCCACGTTGCTGGGCGTGGCACCGAAGATGTCGGCAAGGATCAGTACGCCGTTGCCTTTGTCCAGTTGCCGGATGAGTTCATGCCCCTCGGCCAGTTTCTGTTGCGGGTCATCGTCGGCATATACCGACAGCACTTTCACGTTCTCCGGTGGCCTGCCCAGCACATGCCGCACGCAATCCACCAGACTCTCTCCCAGCGCGTTATGCGCCACCACCAATATGCCGGCCATCAGATGACTCCCAAATAACGTGCGAACAACAATGCCAAGACCAGCAGCACCAACCAGCCGTAGCGCAACAGCCAGCCCAAAGTACGCGACTTGAATGCGTCGTCGGCATTCTCCTCGTCCACGATATCGCGGATCTGCCTGAGCGCATGGTGCGCGACGCTGCGCTCGATGTTCTGTTGCAAACGGTCGTCTTCGCTCATGGCACGGGCATGACGACTGTCTTGCTGTCGCTGAATTTTAGGCGCTTCTGCAGGGCTTCGGTGAGATGCACCTTGCCCTCTGCATCGATCAGCAGCGCGTCGGTCTGATTCATGTCGCGCACCGCCGCGCGCCAGCCGGACAGGCCGGCGATGAAGATGGGCTTGGAGGTCACATCCGACAGCAGCCCGGCGCGTTCGCCGCGCGCCAGCACGGTCACCGCCTGTACCCCCCGCACGGGCTGGCCGGTGCGGGGATCGAGCAGATGGCAATAGCGTTTGCCGTCCAGCTCGAAATAACGCTGGTAATCGCCGGACGTGCCAACGGCCTCGCCGTCGCGCAGTTCGAGCGTGGCGATCGCGCCCGGCTTGCGCGGATGCTGGATGCCGATATGCCACGGGCGATTGCCGTGCGTGCCAAGCGCGATCACGTTGCCGCCGATGTTGACCAGCGCGTTGGCGATGCCCTGCTGCTGCAGCAACTCGACCGCGCGATCCAGCGCATAACCTTTCGCATAGCCACCCAGGTCGACCATGACGGAGGGGTTCTTGCTGCGGACTTGCGCTTCCGTGGTGCCGGGAGCGGGCGGCAGATAGCTCAAGTCCGTCATCTGCGGGTTCGCCTTGAGCAGCGCCGTGATCCTTTGCGCATCGGGCAGCACCGGCTGGAAGGTGTCCGACTGGAAGCCCCAGGCCTTGATAAGCCCGCCGATGGCCGGGTTGAACGTGCCGCCCGATCGCACCGAGAACTGCTCGGCATCCTGCAACAAGGCCACCAGTTCGGGTGTCGCTGCATGCGGCTTGCCTTGGGCGAACGCCTCGTTCAGTGCCGACAAGGCGGAGGGTTGCCAGGCATGCAGCAGGTCATGCAGGCGCTGGAACTCGGTCATCACGGCCGCCGCACCCTGGCGCGCTTTGGCTTCTTCCTCGCCGTAGACACTCACTTCGACGATGGTGCCGAACACATAGGCTTGCTCCTGGTAGAGCGGTTCCTTGCCACAGCCGGTCAGCACCAGAAGCGTAGCGAGCAGGGCAGCGAATCTGACTATCATGCCGTCAGTTCCTCAAGCTCGATGGAGGCCGCCAACAGCGCAAGGCGGGCCACCACGCCGTAAGCGTAGAAGCGGTTCGGCGTGTCGTCCGGTGCGCGGTCCGGGTTGGGCAAGGTGCAGCTGCTCTCGAATGCCAGCGGCACGAAATGCATGCCCGGCGCGTTCAGGTTCTCGTCCACCCCGCGACCGGTGTGCACACGGTAGAAGCCGCCGACCACGAAATGGTCGACCATGTACACCACCGGCTCGGCCACCGCCTCGTTGATCTGCTCGAAGGTGTAGACGCCCTCCTGTACAAGCACATCCGACACCGACAGCCCCTCCTTCACCACCGCCATCTTGTTGCGCTGCTTGCGGTTGAGGTCGCGCACCTCGCTGGCATCCTTCACCGTCATGATGCCCATGCCGTAGGTGCCGGCATCCGCCTTCACGATCACGAACGGGTCGTCCTTCACGCCGTATTCCGCGTACTTGGTGCGCATCTTCTGCAGCACCACATCCACCTTGGCGGCCAGACAGTCCTCGCCGGTGCGCGCGTGGAAATCCACCTCGCCGCACGACTCGAAATAGGGGTCGATCAACCACGGGTCTATGCCCAGCAACTGCGCGAAATCTGCTGCGACGCGCGAATAGGCCGCGAAGTGGCGCGACTTGCGTCGCGTGGTCCAGCCGCCCTCCAGCGGCGGCAGCACGTTCTGCTCCAGATTGCGCAGCAACTCGGGTACGCCCGCCGACAGGTCGTTGTTGAGCAGCACCACACAGGGGTCGAAATCGCCGATCGACAGGCGGTTCCCCTTGCGCGTTATCGGCTCCAGCGTGAGCGTATTGCCATCCGCCAGCTGCAGCTCGGTGGGCGAGGTGATCTCCGGCAGCAGACTGCCGATACGCACGTTCAAACCGGACTGGCGCAGCACGCGCACCAGCATCGCCACGTTTTGCAGATAGAACTGGTTGCGCGTGTGGTTCTCGGGGATCAGCAGTACGCCGCGCGCCTCGGGGCAGATCTTCTCGATCGCGCTCTGCGCCGCATGGATGCACAGCGGCAGGAAATCCGGGTTCAGGTTGTTGAAGCCGCCGGGGAACAGATTGGTATCCACCGGCGCCAGCTTGAAGCCGCAGTTGCGCAGGTCGACCGAGGCGTAGAACGGCACCGTGTGTTCCAGCCACTGGGTGCGGAACCAGCGCTCGATATCGGACTGCTTGGCCAGGAAACGCCGCTCCAGATCGAGCAGCGGGCCTTTGAGTGCGGTGGTGAGATGGGGAACCATGTTGAACCTGCGGAAGACGATGCAGGCATTCTAGCCGATTTGGCATCAGACAAATGAGGTTGAAGCCCGAATCAATCGGGGATTCGGCTGCGCAACACGTCGCGGTCGAACCACCATTTGTCGCCCACGATGGCGTCCACCACTTGCGCCAGGCGCGGCAGGAAGATCTGCGGGTCGCGCAGTTGCAGGTGGTTGAGCCAACGGTCCAGCCCATCCTGATCCTGCACGTTGCTGTGGCGCTGGGCGACCATGCCGATCAGGTTGTTCACCAGGAAGCTCATGCTCTCGTGCTTGTCATCGTCGGCGCGCAGGTCGGCCACATACCGCGCGGTGATGGCCGCCACTGCCGCGCCGTCCGAGTCGTTCGGTGTCTCGTCCACGATGTGGATCAGCATGGCGACCGTCAGCTCCGGATCGACCGGGAACGTCACCGACAACCAGATGCCCATGCCCAGTGCGGAGAGCGAATCCGGCTGTTGTGCCTGGAACAGCACATCGCAAGCCTCGACCGCATCCGCCCAGGACTCATGCTGCATGCAGGTGAAGAAAGCTTCGCGCGCGATGTCCCACGCTTCCTTGCGACGCTCCAAGGCGTTCAGCATCTCGGCGACATCGAGTTGCAGTCTGGCGCGTGGCAAGGGGGCGGTCTCATCCGAAGTGGACAGCGCTTGCAGTGCCTCGGCCAGCTTCCTTTTCAGTGCAGCGCGTTCCTCGTCGCTCATCCCGTCATTGCGGTCGCGCGCCAGCCTGGTGATATCGATGGTCTTCTCTTGCATGATCGTTTCGTTGGGCGTTCAGTGAGTGTGGCAGTGTAAACCATGCCGCAAGTCACGAACCGCCCCGTGCCGATCAAAGTCCCTGCATCAACCCCCGGTATTCAGGATGCGGCGTGAAGCAAGCCATTGCGGTGTGTCATGGGTGTCTCCTCAAAGTGATGGATGGTTTCAGCGCAGCGTTTGCAATTCCTTCTCCGCCTCCGGATGACCCAGTGCGCAGGCTTTCTCCAGCCACTGGCGGGCCAGCGCCACGTCGCGCGGGAGATACTGACCGTCGCGGTAATACTGCCCAAGAGTCAGCGCAGCATGCGGGCTGAATTGGCTGTCCATGGCGGAGGCTTTCTCCAGCAGTCTGGCACCGGCTTGGTCGCGCGGGCCACCGACACCGCGCAGCAGCAAATCGCCGTAATTGATGAGACCCACGACATTGCCCTGGTCAGCGCTGCGCCGCGCCCATTCGCGTGCCGCGACGGGGTCGGCAGGCACCAGTTCCCCGACTTCCAGGAAGTTGGCGTAGTTGGCCTGCGCATCAGCATGGCCGCCTTCTGCGGCAGCCCGCATCATGCGCACCGCACGCGGGATGTCTTTTGCCGTATTGGGGCTGCTGGAGAACAGCAGTATGGACGCGTCGAACTGCGCCTTGACCACGCCGGCGTCCGCCGCACGCAGCAGCCAGCGTTCCGCTTCGGCGTGGTCCACCGCGCCGCCTACCCCCTGCGACAGGCAGAGCGAATAGGAATACATGCCCGGCGCATACCCGGCGGCGGCCGACTTCGCGATCCATTGCCGTCCCGCGACATCGTCTTTGGCGATAGTCCTGCCGTTGAAATAAGCGTCGGCCAGCAGGTACATCGCCATGCCATCGCCTGCCTCGGCGCCGCGCTTCGCATACTCAATGGCTTTCTCGCGGTCCTGCGCGATGCCGTATTGCGCACCGTTCACATGGAGCGAAGCGAGGTCGCCGTAGAGCTGCGGGAAATCGCGTGCGGCCGATTCATACCATTGCAGCGCCTGTGCCGTGTCGCGCGGCACGCCGTTGCCAGTCATCAGCGTCTGCGCGGCGAACATCTGCGCCGCGCTGTCCCCGGCCATGGCGGCCGGGCGCAGATATTCCATCGCGGCGCGCGCATCGGCGGCGAGGCCGCCACGGCCCAGCAACAGCGCGCGGCCGTAGCCGCTCTGTCCGCGCGCGCTGCCCTTGTCCGCGGCCAGCTTGTACCAGCGCACCGCTTCGGCATCGTTCTTCGTCGTGCCGAGGCCGAACTCGTACATCGTGCCGGCGTTGCCGAGCGCGGTCTCCTCGCCGCCCTGTGCCGCCTGCAGGGTATAGCGGAAGGCGGCTGCGTCGTCCCTGGCCACGCCGATGCCGTTGGCATACATCGCGCCGAGCGCACTGGCGGCCAGCACATCACCGCCCCGGGCGGCCAGCTCATACCACTGCGCCGCGGTGGCGGCGTTCTGCTGTGCTGCACCGACCCCGGCGCGATACGCATCGCCCAGCGTGCGCGCCACCGTGGCGTCGCCATTGCGCGCGGCGGCTTCCATGCGCTGCAGGATCTCGTAGCCGCTCGGTTCGCGCGGCCGTGACGCGGCCGAGGCGGCTGCCGCCCTTGCCGCCTGCCGTTCGGCGCGCTCCGCCGCCTCGGCATCGGCCATCGCGCGCTGGAAGGCGGCGAAGCGCGCATCGCGTTCGCGCGCGCGGCGTTCGTAATAACCGGCGGTCTGCCGCGCCATGTCGGCCTGCGCGCCGGCGATGATGCCGTCGGTGCTGCGCTGTTCGGCGCGCAGCAGCTCGTTCATGCGCGAACTGAAACGGTCGGCATCGAACTGGCTGCGCCAGTCGGCCTGGGCGGATGCGGCCCAGGCCGACAGCAGCAGGAACAACAGCGGCCGTAGCGTTCTGTTTTTCATGTTCACCTCACTGTTTGGCGGCGGCCGGACGCGGGATCTGGCCGTCGATCAGGCGCGTGGTCTTGCATGGGATCCCGCGCTGAGATTCGATGATGTATTCCTCGCCGGTCTTGTCTTCGAGGAACTCCTTGAAGGTGTCGTATTCGATGAAGTCGTTCTCGTCCGGTTCATCGGGGGTGAGGACGCCTTCGGCGATGAAGCGCATGCCGGGCGGAGGCATGCAGCCTGCGGTCGCCAGCACGAACTGCGGATCGCGCATGCTGCGTCCGTCGCGCATCTTGACCTCCACGCCCAGTGAGACCAGGTGGTAATCGAGCCGGTTGCCGGATTGCCAGGATTCGTCGGCATACAGCCGCGTCACCTGATAGACATGGAAATCCGGCTCTTTCAGCTCCTTCCAGTCGGCATTTCCGACAGGGCGCAAACCGACGTTGTCATAGAACTCCTGCTCCATCTGCTTCAATTGCGCCAGACTGCGTGGCGAGCCATCATTGCCGAGGACATAGAGCAGTCCTTTCTCGCGGTCGGCGCGCAACACCCTGTTGTAGGCGAACGGGTAATTGCCGAAGCGCACTTTCTGCCCGTCGGCGTTGAACACCTTCCCGCTCAGTACGAAGTGTTTGTCGTCTATCCATGTCAGGTTGCTGCAATAGTTGCCGGAGAACTTGGAGATCTTCTTGCCCTTGTAATCCAGCAGATAGCCGTACGCCTTATCTCCCGATTTCACCTGCGCATAGACGCGCCCGTTCTCGGCCTGGCTGTAGCAGCGCGCATCAGGCAGGGAGGCGACCTTATTGCCATTGCGATCGATCAGTATCGCTTCCTTTTCGTACGGATCGTCCTGCGAAGTGATGACCACAGCCACTTCGTCGTAGAAAGGGTCAGCACCATAGTATTTGGGGGGGATCACCCAGTTTCCTTCGGTGTCGATATACCCCATGCGATTCTTCTCGGGGTCGTAGCTGACCGCGAGACCGTTATGGAAACCGCTGTCCGCATCGGAAAAATTGCCGATGTGCGGCACACCTGAGATCAAGTTGCCCTCATGGTCAAAGACCCGGGACACAGAAAGATACTCCTGTCCCCAAGTCTCTTCCTTCTTCTTGCTCCAGGTCAGCCTGTTTTCGACCTTTTTTCCATAGATGATGTGGCGGTCGGTGATCATGGGATTGGAGATCTCTGCATCCTGCGCGATCACGCGCAGGTCATGCGTCATCACGCCATAGTGGGCTTTGCCTTCACGCACGGCGCGGAACTCATAGAGATAGGGGATGTGGGTGGTGTAGATGGCATTCAGTTCCAGCGCGAAGGGCGGCGCATCGGCGACCTTGTTGCCGCTGCGATCGACGATGTACAGAGGATTCTTGAGAACAAAACCATTTGTCGGGTAGGCCGTTGCGCCCGGCAAGGGCAGCATATATTGCATGTTTTGCCAGACCATGAAACGGTTCTCGTCCAGCACCATCACGAACTGGTAGTTGGGTTGCAGCACCCAGTTGCCTTGATCATCGGTGATACCGACCCGCTCGTTGGTCAACGTCGGGCGCAATCCGGCCTGTGGCGGCGTCATCTCTTCGCGGAAGGGGATGGCCAGCCCGTCGGCGTTGAGCGCGCCGACAACATTGAAGGTGGCCGCCTGGGCCTGCGGCAGGCAGAGGGACAGCAGCAACAGTGCTGCGATCAATGGTCTTGCGGTTCGCATCGTTTTCTCCCTGAAAAGCTAACGCTGGAAACAAAACCGCCCGTGCGGGACGGGCGGTTTTCAATGTGTGATGGGATCACTCCGACTTGGCTTTGAGCACCAGCATCTCCGAGGCGGCATTGAGGTGCTTGAGTACGGCGTCCTTGTATGCAGCTTCGTTCATCGTCGCATCATATTCCGTGCGCGAGGCAGCGAAACCACCCGCACCGGATAGTGCAGACAAGGCACCCAGCACATTGGCGGCTGCCGTACTTGCTTTGCTGGCGAGCGAGGTCACATCGGTGACCTCGGCCACCACGTTGTCACCGGCGACCACCGGCTTCTTCAGGAAGACCTCGCCCCGGTTGCTATCCACCTGGTATTTGTCGCGGCCGATGATCTTGTAGGTCTCGGGGTAGAACACCGCCTTCGATTCCTTGGAGGCGACCACCACGCCCATGTTGGCCTTGACGGAAGAAGAGCTGATGCTGCTGGATCCGGTGACCGTCGCGAAGCCGACCACGAAACGCGGGCGCACCAGCGCGGCGTCGAAGGTGTGCATCATCTCACCTTCCAGATCGAGGATGCCTTCGCCGCCCAGCGAGCTGCCGGCCTGACTGAACACGTTGCCGATACCGCCCTTGCCGTCATCCATGGAGAAGTACATCGGCTGGCCGCTGGCCGCGAAGAACAGCGATTCGTCGCTGCCGCCCAGCAGGCTGCTGTCCTTGAACGGCGACTTCTTGTCGAACTTGGCAGCCAGGCGCTTGTAATGCTCGTTCTTTGCCAGTTCGGATTGCGGGATAACAGTGTAGCCGGCTGCAGTCAGGTTCTTCACGAACTGGGCATACAGCTGGTCGGTGATGCCTTGCATGGTCTTCTCGCTTACGCCCTTCAAGTTATAGACGGTGGAGACCGAGGTGCGGTTCTTGCTCATCGCGTTATAGCTGTCGGCGGAGCCACCGGTCTTCACCAGGAACTCGACCTGGAAGGTGGGGATGATGACCTTCTTGCCGCTCACCTTGCGGATGTGACGGGAGCCGTCGGAATCGGTGAATTCCTTCACCATCGCTTCCTTGTTGGAAGCGAGCTGGTTGTTGTCGAAATACTTCGGGCCGGACGCACAGCCGCTGAGCAGGACGGACGCACCGATCAGCAGCGTGCCGAGGGTGGAAAGCTTCTTGAATCCCATGATGTCTCCATTAGTCTGTTTTGGTATCCCTGGCGGCGCGAACCGCCCTCGTGTTGGTGCGGGAAGGTCCATGCAAAGGTGCTGTACTGCCGCTCGAGGAGTAACCCTTCCCACGTCCGAACTTTATTGAGCGCAAGCGGGTGTCTCAACCCCGCGTTCGGGGGGTCAGATGATGCCGAGGTTGCGTGCCGTCATGGCGGCTTCGGCACGCGAGGAGATGTTGAGTTTGCGGTAGATGTTCTTCACGTAGCCGGAGATGGTGTGTGCGCTGATGCCGAGGATGCGCGCAGTCTCGGGCAGTGTCATGCCCTTGGCGATGTAGCGCAACACCTCGGTCTCGCGCTCGGTCAACTGCTCCAGCTCGGGTTGCGGTGCGGGCTGGAAATGGCCGAGCAATTTGCGCGCGATGGCGGGCGACAACGGCGGCGAGCCGGCCGCGATGCCTTGCAGCAGATTGACGATCTGCGGCAGCGGCTGGTCCTTCAGCAGGTAGCCCTGTGCGCCGGCGCGCAGCGCGGGGAACAGATGCTCGTTGTCGTCGAAGATACTGGCCACCACGCACAGCGTCTGCGGCGCGCGCCGGTTCAGTTCGGCGATCAGTTCCACACCGCTGCCGTCCGGCAGGCCGAGGTCGATCAACGCGATGTCCGGCGCGGCATGCGCCGCCAGCCAGGCGCGCGCTTCTGCCAGACTGCCGGTGCAGTGCAGGGTCATGCCGGGGAAAGCCGTGTTGAGCGCCTGGCTCAGCCACGCCTGAGAGTCGGCGACATCATCCAGGATGAGGGCGGTCTTCATGGCGGCGCATGATAGCCGAGCGTCCCGGCCGGCGTCCCCCCGCGTTCAGGGGGTGAGCGCGGCCAGCGGCACCTTGAGCGTGACGCGGCAGCCGTGCGGTTGCACCGCCTGCCAATCCAGCGCGGCGCCCAGCGCCGCCGCGCGCGCCTGCATGCTGCTCATGCCGCGATGCGCGGCGGGCACGGTTGGCAGGCCGATGCCGTCATCCTCCACGCTGAGCGTGAAGGTCTGTTCGTCCAGTCCGGTCTTTACCCGCAGCCGGCCGGCCTGGGCGTGGCGCAGCACGTTGCTGATCGCCTCGCGCAGGATGCGGGTGAGGTTGAGCGCCGCTTCCGGGGTCAGCAGCAGCTCGGGTTCCTGTGCCGGGAAGCGCCAGTCCAGCGACACCCCGGCGGCCTGTACGCGCTGCTGCGCTTCCATGCGCCAGTCGGCCAGCAGGTCGGCGAGCGGTGTCGGGGCATGCATGTCGCGCGATACCACGTCGCGCAGGTCCTGCAACGCGGAGCGCGCGAGGTCGGCCTCCTTCGGCAGGTTGGCGCGCTGCGCCGAGATCGCCAGCCCCAGCAGTTTGGCGCCCATGTCGTCGTGCAGGTCGCGGTAGATGCGCTGCCGTTCCTGCGAGGCACCTTCCTCGAAACTGTTGCGCCCGCCCATCATGCGTTCCAGCGCTTGGCTGAGCGAAGCGGCGAAGGCGGCATCACGCGAGGAGAACAGGCGCGCGCCATGTCCGGCATGGCGCAGGCGCAGCGGTGGCAGTTCGCCACTGCCCGGCACCACCATGACCAGGCCGTCCTCGCCGATGCCGGGCACCTCATCCGCGGTGGCAGGGTGCAGCTCCAGAGGTTCGTAGATGCGTTGCAACAGCGCTTCCCAGCGGCCCTGTTGTGCGCCGCTGCCGGCGGCGAAGGCAACAGCGGAAAGTTCCGGCAGCAGGCTCTCGAAGCTCGGCGTGTGCCGGATGACCATGCGTTGCCACAACCATTGCCGCAGCGGGAAATACAGCCAGCCACCCAGCAGCAGACTGACCCCGAACGAGACGCCCAGCGACAGGCCGGCCACGATCAGCAAGGCATCGAGCACGATCACCAGCGTCGCACCTCCCACCCACAGCAATACGCGGTAAGCCCATTCGTCCATATCGAACAACCGGTAGCGGCGCAAGCCGAGTGCGATGCCGATGTACATGATGAGGAAGAAGCCGATGGCATAACCCTGGATCAGCAGCTCGGGCTGGCCGAACAGGCGCGGCATCATGTTGGTGAAAGCGAACAGTGAACAACCCAGCAGCACCGACAGCACGAACCAGCGCAAGGCGGCGCGCTCCAGCGGTGCATCGGCAGTGCGCCGCCATTGCACGATGCCGCAGACCATCATCAGTACGATCTGGCTGAGGATGGCGCTCATCAGGCCGAGGTCCGGATTCGGCAGCAGGTGGAGCTGATCCAGCAGCCACCACAGCAGATAGAACGCGAGCAGCCCGCGCTGTCGGGCGGGAGAGAGCAGCAGGCGCGGGTAGCTGAGGAACAACATGACCAGTGTGCAGCCGAACAGGATGCCGGCGAGCGCATTGCCGGTATCCAGCAGTTCCAGCCGCCACACATCCAGCGCCAGCGCCCGTTCGCTGAGCAAGGCCGAGGTGATGCAGCCGACAAACAGCGTGATGCCGGTGAGCGCGAAGATGCGCGTAGCCCGCTCCTGCGGCCGCAGCAGGAACACCCAGCAGGCGATGAGCAGGCACAGGCTGGCGACGGCCAGCGTGAACCAGAACATCGGGGACAGGCTGGACAGGGTGCGCGCTTGCGGCGTGATGGCGTTGGTCTGCTCCTGCCCGTCCGCTGCGCGCCAGGTCAGGCGCACCGCACCCGACTCCTGGATCGCGTGCAACGTGTCCTGCCGGGCGAAGAACTCGTCCTTGTGCGCATAGCTGGGAAAGGTGTCGGTGTTGTCGAGCAGGTCGGAAGCGCGCAATTCGAGCGCGGCACCGTTCGCGCCCGTGATGCGCAGCACTTCAGCCCCTTGCGGGATGCGTCCCTGCGTGTCGCGGGCGAGCTGCACCTTGCCGTCGACGGCGACCAGCCGTAGCTCCAGCCAGGATTGCTGCATGGCGGACCATGCCGCAGCGGCACATAGCCCAAGGGTGGCGAACCAGAGCAGGAGCAGCAGGAAGGTGGGACGTCTATAGCGCGGGTTCATGACGGACGACCTGCCCTGCCAGTTGTTCAAGCGGCACGCGCAGCGTGACCCGGCAGCCCGGCTCCTGCGGTTGCCATTCCAGTGTTGCACCGAGCGCGGCCGCGCGCGCCTGCATGCTGCTCATGCCGCGATGCGGCGCAAGTTGCGGCGGCAGGCCGATGCCGTCGTCCTCAATGTCGAGCGCGAAATGGTCGTCGTCGAGCCGGGTGTCGACGCGGATGCTGCTGGCGCGGGCGTGGCGCAGCACATTGGTCACCGCCTCGCGCAGGATGCGGCTCATGTTCAACGCGGCCTCCGGGCTTACCATGATCTCGCTGTTGCGTTCGGGGAATTGCCAGCCCAGTAACAAGCCGGCGGCGCGCACGCGCTGCTCGGTCTCCATGCGCCAGTCGGCCAGCAGGTCGGACAGCGGTGTGGCGACATGGGTAGAGCGCGACACCACGTCGCGCAGGTCCTGCAATGCGGAGCGGGCAAGGTCTGCTTCCTTGCCGAGGTTGGCGCGTTCGGCGGAGATGGCCAGCCCCAGCAGTTTGGCACCCATGTCGTCGTGCAGGTCGCGGTAGATGCGGTTGCGTTCCTCCAGCATGGCGCGCTGTTTCACGATGCTTTGAGTGGTGGCGAACTGGGATTCCAGCTCTGCATGTTTGGCGCGCACGCGTTGCTCCAGATCGGTGTTCAGATGCTCGTACTGGTTGAGCGCCTGCACGAAGCGGCGTGTCAGGATCCCGCCGACCACCAGAAAGAACACCGGACCGCCGTAATGTATCCAGTAGGTCCCGCCATGCTCGACGATAGAGGCGTACATCAGCCAGTCATGGAAGCCGAAGATGATGTTGAGGCCGAGCGCGCCGGTAAGCAGGGTGATGTCGAGATCGGCGGTGCGGAAATTTTGGCGGAGCAACAGCGCTCCCACCCAGACGCTGCTGAGCAGGGTGACCAGATGCCATAGCAGCGACGCGGAGGCCAGCCAGTCGTCCGGCAGGAGCAGCAGACTGAGCGGCGATGCCGCCAGCACGGCCCAGAGCAGACGTTCCAGCCATGGCCGGCGCAAACCAAGGAAGCGCAGCAGCGAGATCATCAGCAGGGAGATGAACACCTGGAAGCTGCCCTGGATCAGGGTCTCCCACAGCGGGGCGGGGACAGGGATGTTCTGGATGAACATGTTGCTCGAGTTGAATGCCCACACCAGCGAGGACAGGCCGAACAGGCCATACATCGTGTCCTGCCGCCGTTGCCACCACAGGGCCAGCATGAACAGCCCCATCGCCGTGATGATCAGCGTGGCGGTCTGGTTGAGCGTGATGCGCGTGAAAAACAGCGCCTCGTAGCGCGGGCGAAGTTCTCTGTCCGGGCCGACCGATACCGGCGACAGGCTGCCGAGCGAGTAGGCCGGCGAGTGGAGGCGCACCTCCAGCAGGTTGTCGCCCGCCCGCAGCAAAGCGGGCGGGGCCAGGAACAGCAGCGGGCGGTTCCAGTTACGCGAGACAGGATCCTCGAAACGCCCGCCGCTACCGAGATGGACACCATTCAACCTGACCGAGGCGTTCATGCACAGGCGCGGCAGGAACACCGCATATTCTTCCTGCGGTACTTCATCCAGCTTGAAATGCAGTCGGTACCAGATGTCGCCGCCGTAGCCCGGATGGTTCTCGCTCCACAGGTCGGGCAGACGCACCGGCGTCCAATCGGCTTCTGCGGGCGGCGTCCTGCCAGATTGGCGCGCGTATTCCGCATGATCCAGCTCAAGCGCCGAAACGGACTGTGCCGCGAGGAAGGAGGCCAAGCCGACCAATAGCCAGCCCACTGAACAGCGAACGAAGCGGTGATACAGGCTGGTGACGATGATGGGACCTACACGGCGAACAAGGTGGCGACAGCATAGCGGATGGCCGTGGGAGCACCAACCCCCTGAACACGGGGAAGTCATAAGCGGGGGATGCTAGAATGCGCGCCTTCGAAAATAAGGCAGTCCCATGTTATCTACAGCAAACATCACCATGCAGTTCGGGGCCAAGCCCCTGTTCGAGAACGTCTCCGTCAAATTCGGCGATGGCAACCGTTACGGCCTGATCGGCGCGAACGGCTGCGGCAAGTCCACCTTCATGAAGATCCTCGGCCGCGATCTGGAGCAGACTTCCGGCGAGGTGATGCTGGACAAGGGCGAGCGTCTCGGCAAGCTGCGCCAGGACCAGTTCGCCTATGAGGACAATCGCGTGCTGGACGTGGTGATGATGGGTCACGACGAGATGTGGCAGGCGATGAGCGAGCGCGACGCGATCTATGCCAACCCGGACGCGAGCGAGGAAGACTACATGCGCGCCGCCGATCTGGAGGCGACCTTCGCCGAATTCGACGGCTACACCGCCGAAGCGCGCGCGGGCGAGTTGTTGCTGGGGCTGGGCATCGCCATCGAGCTGCACAACGGGCCGATGCGTGAGGTCGCGCCGGGCTTCAAACTGCGCGTGCTGCTGGCGCAGGCGCTGTTCTCGAATCCCGACATCCTGCTGCTGGACGAGCCGACCAACAACCTGGACATCAACACCATCCGCTGGCTGGAGAACATCCTCAATGCGCGCAACAGCACGATGGTCATCATCTCCCATGACCGCCACTTCCTGAACAGCGTGTGCACGCACATGGCCGACCTGGATTTCGGCAAGATCACCGTCTATCCGGGCAACTACAACGACTACATGCTGGCCTCCACGCAGGCGCGCGAGCAGCAGCAGGCGGACAATGCCAAGGCCAAGGAAAAGGTCGCCGAACTCAAGGCCTTCGTGGCCCGTTTCTCGGCCAACGCCTCCAAGGCCAAGCAGGCCACTTCGCGTGCGCGCCAGATCGACAAGATCAAGATCGAGGACATCAAGCCGTCCAGTCGCCAGTACCCGTTCATCCGCTTCGAATACGACGAGCGCGACAAGCTGCACCGCACCGCTGTCGAGGTGCAGAAGATGGCCAAGGGCTTCGACCGCATGCTGTTCTCCAACGTCAACTTCCGCATCGATGCGGGCGAGAAAGTCGCCATCATCGGTCCCAACGGTATCGGTAAGACCACGCTGCTGCGTTGTCTGGCAGGCGATCTGGAACCGGATACCGGCACCATCAAGTGGGCGGAGAAAGCCAAGCTCGGTTACTACGCGCAGGACCATGCGCACGACTTCGCCGAAGACAAGCTGATGATGGAATGGATGACCGACTGGCGCGGCCCGTCGGACGATGACCAGGTGGTGCGCGGCACGCTGGGCCGCCTGCTGTTCTCCGGCGACGACGTGAAGAAGCGGGTGAAGGTGCTGTCCGGCGGCGAGAAGGGCCGCATGCTGTTCGGCAAATTGATGCTGCAGCGCCCCAACGTGTTGCTGATGGACGAACCGACCAACCACATGGACATGGAAGCCATCGAATCGCTGAACACCGCGCTCGACCTGTACAAGGGCACTTTGATCTTCGTGTCCCATGACCGTGAGTTCGTGTCATCGCTGGCCACGCGCATCATCGAGATCTCCGACAAGGGCGTGACCGATTATCACGGCACCTACGAAGAGTATCTGCGCAGCCAGGGCGCTGAAGAGTAACGAGGGCCCGGCGTGGTCAGGACCATCGGCGTATTCGATTCGGGCGTAGGCGGACTGTCTGTCCTGCTCCACATCCGCGAAGCACTGCCCGAGGCCGACCTGATCTATGTCGCCGATTCCGGCCATGTCCCTTACGGCGGCCGTTCGGCCGCCTTCATCGAAGCCCGTGCCTTGGCGCTGACGCGTTTCCTGCTCAGTCAGGGCGCGGAAGCCATCGTCATCGCTTGCAACACCGCCACTGCCGCTGCCGCCCTGCCGTTGCGCAATCGGTTCAGCAAGATCCCCATCGTCGCCATGGAACCCGCCGTGAAACCCGCCGTGGCGGCCACGAAGAGCGGTGTGGTGGGCGTGCTGGCGACGGTGGGTACGCTGGAGAGCGCGCGCTTCGCCGCGTTGCTGGAGAAGTATGCGGGCAACGTGAAGATCGTCACCCAGGGTTGTCCCGGTCTGGTCGAACTGGTCGAGCGCGGCGACCTGCACAGCGTGGAAGCGCGGCGGCTGGTGGAGCGCTATACCGCGCCACTGCTGCAGGCTGGCGCGGACACTTTCATCCTCGGCTGCACCCACTATCCTTTCCTTGCACCGCTGATCCGCGAAGTCGTCGGCGAGGGCATATCCCTGATCGATACCGGTGCCGCCGTCGCACGCGAACTGAAGCGCAGGGTGGAGACGGAACTGCCGCCAAACCCGCAGCTGGGCGTGGCCGGCGGCGAGCGTTTTTATTCCAGCGGTGATGCGGAGCAAGCTGGGCGCATCATGTCCTTGTTGTGGAAAGGGCCTATCACCGTTGCACCGCTGCCTGCGACATTCTGCTGAGTAGCAGGCTATCTGAACCTGCCCCGGCTGGGTACAATCCTGTCGCCCCCTGATCCGGACCCCGAACATGGTGTTGCCCAAGAACAAGCTGCATTCGTCGGCCGCAAGATGGCTGATCCTGTGGATGGTGCTGCTCTGCCTGTCCGGTCTGATCCTTTTTGACATCTATCTCGAGCATGACCGTCTGGAAGCGCGTGAGCAGGACAGGTTGCTGGTCCAGACACGCGTCATCGCCGAGAACATGGAGTCGCGCCTGGCCAGCACCAATCTGGCGCTGGAGAGCATCCGCGACCAGTATCTCGGCGTCCGGGGTGGCGCGCCCACAGCAGAATTGGAGAGCCATCTCCGGTTGCTGGTGCGCGTCATGCCCGGCCTGCGCACCCTCAACATCATCGATGCACAAGGGCGACTCAGGGCATCGAACCGGAGCGAGCTGATCGGCACGGATCTGAGCCATCGAGAATATTTCCAGCAGGCGAAAGCGCGCCCCGACCGTGAGACGCTCTATGTATCAAGACCGTTCGAGACCCTGCTCGGTGTCTACGCGATCAATGTCTCGCGCGCTATCGTCGGACCGCGCGGCGAATTCGCCGGTCTCGTCACGGCGACCCTGAACCCGGACTATTTCCGCAGCTTGATGTCGTCGGTGCTCTACACGCCGGACATGTGGGATGCGGTGGCGCATGGCGACGGCACGCTGTTCCTGATGCAACCGGAACGCGAACAGTTGCGCGGCAGCAATCTGGCACAACCGGGCTCGTTCTTCACGCAGCACCGGCAGAGCGGGCTGACGGCCACGGTGACCAGCGGCAAGATATACAGCACAGGCGAGATGCGGATGATGGCGCAGCGCACGGTGCAGCCAGCCGTATTGAAGATGGACCAGCCGCTGGTGATCGCGGTGAGCCGTGATCTGGAGGCGCTGTATCGGCCCTGGCGGCAGAATGCGCTGTTCCAGCTCTCGGTGCTCGTCATCTTCTCGACCGTATCGCTCCTCGGCATGCGGGCCTACCAGCGCCACCGCAGCCGTCTGGAGCGGTTGGCAGCGCAAGCGCGCGAGCAGGTCGAGCGTTTCAACGTGGCGCTGGATCGCATCCCCACCTACATCTACATGAAGGACCGCGAGCGGCGCTATGTGTATGCCAACAAGCCGACGCTGGAACTGTTCGGCTGCACGGCCGAGGAACTGGTCGGTAGTCCCGATACGCGTTTCTTCCCGCCGGAGGCGGCAGCCAGGCTGCATGAGATCGACTCGCGAGTGCTGGATCAGGGGGCGGACTCGGCGGAAGAAGTGGTGGTGGATACACCGGACGGCAAGCGGCGCGTGTACTGGGAGATCAAGACGCCGATCTACGAGGGCGGCGATCGTTCCCGCATCTGGGGCCTGTGCGGCATCTCCACCGACATCACCGAGCGCAAGGCACTGGAAGAGCGTTTCGAACAGCAGGCGCATCTGGACTATCTGACCGGGCTGTACAACCGCCGCCATTTCATGGAACAGGGCGAGACAGAACTGTCACGCGCGCAGCGGCATGGCCGCGCGCTGTCCATCTTCATGCTGGATATCGACCACTTCAAGCAGTTCAACGACACCTATGGTCACAAGGCGGGTGACCAGGTGCTGCAGAAACTGGCAGAAGTGATGCGCGGCACGTTGCGTACCGTGGATATCCTCGGGCGTGTCGGCGGTGAGGAGTTCGCGGTGTTGCTGCCCGAGACGGAGCTGGCCGAGGCGGTGTAAGTCGCCGAGCGTCTGCGACTGGCGGTGGAGCAGACGGCCGTGGTGTTCGAGGCCGGCCTGCCGCAGCATTTCACGGTGTCTATCGGTGTCACCACGCAACGGAAGATGGAAACCAATCTCGATATCCTGCTCAGCGAGGCGGACCGCGCCCTGTACCGTGCCAAGGAAGCGGGCCGCAACCGGGTGGACGCGACGACCGATGGGGCGGTTGTTGATGCCTGATGCCAAGGCCGCCGCACCGGACTGCAAGGTCTGCCGGCATTTCCATATCACATGGGACGCACACTTCCGCTACGGTTGCCGCGCTATGGACTTCAAGAGCCAGCGCCTGCCCATGCTCGACGTGCTGGAGGCTTCCGGCCAGCCCTGCCACTACTTTCAGAGCAAGCCGCGCCAGACATAGCGGGGAACGCCTTGCCGCGGGGGATATCCGTTAGAATCCATGCACTGACAAACGGAGTCCCTGCATGAGCAATGCGCATCGCTACACCCTCACCATCTCCTGCCCCGACCGTTCCGGCATCATCGCCGCCGTCACCGGATTCATCGCCGAACACGGCGGCTTCATCACCGAGGCGAGCTATCACACCGAGCAGGAGGCGCAGCGTTTCTTCATGCGCCAGGAGATGCGCGCCGATTCCTTGCCGTTCGATGCGGCGACCTTCCGCGAGAAGTTCAAACCGCTGGCGGACAGCTTCAACATGACCTGGCAGCTGACCGACTCCGCCAACAAGAAACGGCTGGTGGTACTGGTGAGCAAACAGGACCATTGTCTGGACGATCTGCTGCACCGCTGGCGCAGCGGTGAGTTGCAGGTGGACATCCCCTGTGTGATCTCCAACCACGAGGATTTGCGCAGCTTCGTCGAATGGCACGGCATCCCGTTCATCCATGTCGACATGAGCGCAGACAAGGAAGAGGCGTTCCAGCATATCGCCGCACTGTTCGACCAGCATCGCGGCGACGCCATGGTGCTGGCGCGCTTCATGCAGATCCTGCCGCCCTGGCTGTGCCAGCGCTATCCCGGCCGCGTCATCAACATCCACCATAGCTTCCTGCCCTCCTTCGTCGGTGCCAAGCCCTACCATCAGGCCTACCAGCGCGGCGTGAAACTGATAGGCGCCACCTGCCACTACGTCACCGACGAGCTGGATGCCGGCCCCATCATCGAGCAGGACACGGTGCGCATCGACCACGGCGACACGCCGGACGATCTGGTGCGTTACGGGCGCGACATCGAGAAGACCGTGCTGGCGCGCGGACTGCGCTACCATGTGGAGGACCGCGTGCTGGTGTGCGGCAACAAGACCATCGTGTTCCGTTGATCCGATAAGCCGGGGGGCCTATGCAAGAGCTGGAAAGTGATCGCGCGCTGACCGCGCAGAACCTGCTGTTCCGCAACGTGGACTTCACTAGCGTCGAATACATGCTGGAACGCAGCCATGTGAGGACACTGGCGGCCGGTGACAAGTTGCTGCAACCCGAACTTCCCAACGAACACCTTTATCTCATCCTCGAAGGCGAGCTGCGCGTGCATCTGGCCGCCCAGCAGACGGTGGAACATGCCACGCTGGTGGCTGGCGAATGCACCGGCGAGATCTCGCTGGTGGACGGCAAGAACCCTTCCGCACTGGTGGTCGCCGCCAAACCCACGCGCGTGCTGGCCGTGCCGCACGACACGGTGTGGTCGCTGGTCGACCAGTCGCACGACGTGGCGCGCAACCTGCTCGCCATCATCGCCGGGCGCATGCGCCACGACAATTCCGCACTCATCACCTCGCACAACCAGCGCGCGCAATACGAACATCAGGCCACCGTCGACGCGCTCACCGGCGTGCACAACCGGCGCTGGATGAACGACGCCTTCCCGCGCGTGCTGCACCGCTGCGCACTGAACAAACAGCACAGTGCCGTGATGGTGCTGGACATCGACCACTTCAAGAAAGTGAACGACAGCTACGGCCATCTGGTGGGCGATGCCGCGCTGAAATCGCTGGCGGACATCATGCAGCACAACTTGCGCCCG
This sequence comes from Sideroxyarcus sp. TK5, assembly GCF_054601595.1. Lineage (NCBI taxonomy): Bacteria > Pseudomonadati > Pseudomonadota > Betaproteobacteria > Nitrosomonadales > Gallionellaceae > Sideroxyarcus > Sideroxyarcus sp. TK5. Next base: position 58,737 of record NZ_BAAHSJ010000003.1, read on the forward strand.
CACGACCTGCTGGTGCGCTACGGCGGCGAAGAGTTCGCCATCCTGCTGCCGGATACCGCGCTGGGAGAAGCCAAATCCATCGCCGAACGCCTGCGCAAGATGGTCGCCGCCAACGAAGTGGTGAGCCACGGTGTGGCATTCAAGATCACTGTCTCCAGCGGCATCGCCCCCATCGACGAGGTGAGCGAACTGGAATCCAGTTTCGCCCAGGCAGATGAAGCGCTGTACCGCGCCAAGGAAGGCGGACGCAACCGGGTCGAGGTCGCTGCCTGACCTTGTCCGATTTCGGCCGTCCGGAAACTAAATCGGCCGATGCCTACTCTATGGCGTCGTTGAAAACCATCTCCAGCTCGATGCTTATCGCGAACGCATGTCAGTGACCCCGCCCATCCTCCGCATCGGACCCTACTCCATCGTGCGCGAACTGGGCGAAGGCGCCACCTCCAATGTCTATCTCGCGCTGCGCGACGGCTCCTATGCCTCGGTCGCGCTCAAGCAGTTGCGCCGTGCCAGCCAAACTCCGCTGCACAAAGCCATGTTCACCGCCGAGGTCGAACTCGGCCACAAGATGCAGCACCGCAACATCGTGCGCGTCATAGACGCCGACCTGAACGAGCCGACCGGTGCCTACCTCGTGATGGAATACATCAACGGCAAACCGCTGGACCGGCACGACAAGGTCGAGAACCTGTTGCCGCTGGACAAGGTGCTCTCCGTCACCGCGCAAGTGGCCGAAGCGCTGAAATACGCCGCCGAAATGGGCGTGGTGCACCGCGACGTCAAACCCGGCAACATCATCCTCATGCCCAACGGTGTCGCCAAACTGGCCGACTTCGGCTGCGCCATCCCGGTCAGCGAGATGGGTGCAGTGGTTGCCGGCAGTCTGGCCTATATGTCACCGGAACAGATCGAGGGCGAAGCGCTCGACCAGCGCTCGGACATCTACTCGCTGGGTGCAGTGCTGTATCGCCTGCTTACCGGCCACTACACCTTCGAAGCGGACAACCAGTTCGACGCCCGCATCGCGATCCTGAACTTCCCCATCATCCCTATCGACACCTACCGCAAAGCACTGCCAAAAGTGCTCACTGATGTGGTCGAACGCGCCATGCAGAAAGATCCGGCGAACCGCTATTCGAACTGGGACGAGTTCATCGCCGATCTGGCCAAGGCGATCCAACTGATCGAAGTCAGCGACTACGACATGGACTTGTACCGCGGCTTCAGTATGAACACGCAGGCCGAGCTGTCGAACTACATGTCCCAATCAAGAGAGTTCTCGCGTAGTGTGTTTTCCAGGAGCGGGTTTTCTAGGAGTACGGTGCCGGATACTTATGGGGGCGGGTAGGGCGCTTTGTATTTTTTAACTTCAAAACCGTCGGGGGTTGCCCGACAGCAAGTTACTTTTCTTGTCTTGCCAAGAAAAGTAACCAAAAGAAGTCGCCCCCGGTTTGCCGCCCACTTCGTGGGTACCCTGCGTTGCTCGCCTGGTCAGGCGGCTGCGGAACTCGCGCTACGCGCTCAGACAGTCCTCGCCGACATCCCCTGACCAGCCTGTGCTACTCGGCGGCGCACAGGGGAAGTTACAGCAACGGCATCTTACAAATGAATAAACCGGGGTCTCCCCCGGTTTATTCTTCACCTACTTATCTAGGCAGACTGCGCAAATGAGTGCATACGTGCTCCCATTTGCCAAATCTATACCGAGGATAAGACGTAACACGGACGATTTTCGGTCCCATGATTACCCCTTTCATATCGAGTTTATCGACACTTTAGGTGTATAGACGCATCAAGAGTTCAGTGTTAAAGTCCGCGCCGCTCTAACGGGAGGGACACTGCTTTCAATACGTTGCTGGCGGTCGAACTACCAACAACAACTGGGTAACCAGTTGTCTCAATGGCCTTAACGTTGCTGCGTTAAGGCCATTGTTTTTCTCAGTCAAGCTACAGACTTCTCCAATACCCAATCCTTTACCGGTAGATGTCGAAACTTCTCACGCTCATCATTTGAGCACTATTGGCACTCTACCATCGCGAGCGCTAATTGACTCAAAATTTATGTAACACACTATAGTTAAAGCAATAATTTACTGCTCAAACTAACTTTGCGATGAAGTATAGGGCCTGAAAGCAAAGTTATCCACAATATAAATCCTAAAAGGCAACTTAGTGCCAAATTTGGCACTTGTGCTATATTTGGCCAATCAATTCAAAGTGCTAATAAATATTGTATGGATCTGCATCTGATATCAGACGACGCGGTGTGCAAATTCCTTGCATCGCAGATTCGCGCTGCAAGACTGCAGCGCAAATTTAGTCAAAGTGATATGGCAGCCAAGACGGGCATTGCACTTCGAACCTACAAACGTATCGAGTTAGGCGGGAATGGCAGCATCGTGAATTTGATAGTGATTTTGCGCACACTAGACAGGCTTGCGGCTATCAAGCTACTCCTACCATCATCACACCTTCAGCAAAGAGTCAGCATCGTCGAAAGAATCACGCAAGTGGCTATAGCTGCAAAAAAGCGAACCAGTAAGTAGATGTCTTTCAAATATATTGAGCCACACCGTATCGGAGTCGAATTGCTATGACTATGGTGGGCAGCTTGCTGCCCACCATGTGATTTTGACCTTCGCTTTTCCATCCCCTGTGCGCCGCCGAGTAGCGCAGGACGGACGGGGGTAGTCCGACGAATATGTTTGAGCAGGTGGCCGCGTAGCGGATCGTGCGAGTTTATGAGGAGGCCCGGCCGTTCGAGCAACGCAGGGAACCCCGAAGGGGCGGCAAACCGGGGGCGACTTCTTTTGGTTACTTTTCTTGGCAAGACAAGAAAAGTGACTTGCTGTCGGGCAACCCCCGACAGTTTTGACTTTGACTATATTCTCAGATGAAAAAAGGGCACCTCGCGGTGCCCTCAATAATTGTTGAGATGCGGAGCTGATGCTCAACTACGCTAGAGTATGGAATCAAGCAGCGATTTCGAGGTACTCGACGATGCTTGCCGGTTGCGGGATGGGCAAACCATCTTCGATAAGTCCCTCGATGTGGAACTCGATCGCTTCACGAATCTCACGTTCGGTTTCTTCGACGGTGAAGCCTGTGGCAACGCATCCGGGCAAGTCTGGGACGTAGGCCGAATAATTGTTTGTGCCTTTTTCGAGAACGATTGCGTAGCGCATGGGTTAGTCCTTTAACTGAGCTTGCTTAAGTATGCTATTCAACGTGCCAGGTGCCAAATCGTCGCTTGGTTTTCCGGGTACCGTGACGCGGCCAGTCTTGACGGGATGCTTGAACTGCCGATGGCTGCCGCGCGTTGCTGCGAGATACCAGCCATCCCCTTTAAGCATCATCAGGATTTCGCTTACTTTCATGCGGCAAGAATAGCAGATTGTTTATGGGGCGGCTCCAAGTACCTAGCCAGCCGCTCTTCTCCCTCAGCGCAATCTCCGACAGCCCTCCCACATATGGAACATGCCACGCCCACTTCTGGTGCGCCGCCCCTCCCCATGCACTGCTATCAGGCGAACCCCAATCCCGCACTGCCGTAACCCTCTGTATCTACAAGAATGAAGCAGTTGGCACACATCCTGCTGTATAGCTAGCGAGGGTGCTGATCACGTCGATCAGTCACTTGTGAGCACTAGGGTTCCGGTCACCGTGTTCTGTAATGGTGATGTCTGGTCCGAGAGTGCTCGGTCTTGTCGAAGGCAAGACTCCACGGAGGGATAAAAGCCCGGGAGGATGTGACCGCGTTTCGGTCTGCACCCTCCCGGGCTTTGTTATTTTCAGGAGTGTGTGATGTCGTCACGTAACAAGATTCTCGCCAGGTGGGACAGTCTCTGGGTGATACGCGGGGAGTTGAGCCGCCGCACTTATCTGCTGTTCGCGCTGTTCGGCATGCTGGTTCCGCTGGCTGCGTGGTGGGGCCTTTCCGTCAGCGGCTGGATGGACAAGGTGTTCATGCCGGGGCCGATGGAAGTGGTGTCCCGTGCTTACACCTGGTTCATGGAAGACGAGCTGTCGCACGACATCTGGATCAGCACCTATCGCGTCATGGCCGGTTTTGCCCTGTCCGCCGTGCTGGCCATCCCCATCGGCTTGATGATCGGCACCTACCGCCCGGTGCAAGCCATGCTGGAACCGCTCACCGATTTCATTCGCTACATGCCCGCCGTCGCCTTCATCCCGCTGGTGATGCTGTGGGTCGGTATCGACGAGAGTTCCAAGATCGCCATCATTTTCATCGGCACCTTCTTCCAGATGGTGCTGATGGTGGCCGAGGATGTGCGCCGCGTGCCCATCACCCAGATCGAGGCCGCACAGACCATGGGTGCTAGCCGTGGCGAGATCGTGTCGCTGGTGATCGTGCCGTCGGCCAAGCCCGCCCTGCTCGACACCTTGCGCGTGACCATGGGCTGGGCGTGGACCTATCTGGTGGTGGCCGAACTGGTCGCCGCAAATTCCGGCCTCGGCTATTCCATCCTGCGCGCGCAACGCTTCATGCAGACCGACAAGATCTTCGCCGGGATCATCCTGATCGGCCTCATCGGTCTGACCATCGATCAGTTGTTCCGTTGGCTGCATCGCAGGAACTTCCCCTGGATGTACAAGAAATAAGGCGAATGATGACGACCAAGATCAGCATACAGGCAGCACACAAGACCTTCGGCAGCGGCGAGAAGGCCATCGTTGCCCTGCAGGAGGTGAATCTGGAGATCGGCAGCAACGAGTTCGTCACCTTCGTCGGCGCATCGGGCTGCGGCAAGTCCACGCTGCTGCGCTGCATCGGCGGATTGGAGAGCCTGTCTTCCGGCAGCATCAAGGTGGATGGCGTGGACATCAACGGCCCCGGCGTGGACCGCGCCATGGTGTTCCAGCACTACAGCCTGTACCCGTGGCTGACGGTGACGGAGAACATCAAGTTCAGCCGACAGTTGCGTGCCGGGCGTGAAGACCTGACCTCGTCGGATGTCGAAGCCGCCTCGGGTCGTGCCGATGCCCTGATCAACCTGATGGGTCTGAACCATGTGCGCGAAGCCTATCCCAACCAGCTCTCCGGCGGCATGCAGCAGCGCGTCGCCATCGCGCGCGCCCTGTTGCCGCGTCCGCAGATCCTGCTGATGGACGAGCCGTTCGGCGCACTCGACGCGCAGACGCGCGAAGTGATGCACGACATGATCCTGCATGTCTCCAAACTGGAGAAGACCACCATCGTGTTCGTCACCCACGACGTGGAAGAGGCCATCTATCTGGGGCAGCGCGTGGTGGTGATGGCACCGCGTCCGGGACGTGTCGACAGCATCTATCAGGTCGACCTGCCCGAGCAGCGCGATCAGGACATGAAGCTGGACTCCGGTTTCCTGCAGCAGAAGAAAGCCATCCTGACCCGCATCCGCGAGACCGCCGGCATGCACACCGATTACGAACTGCTGGAACGCATGACGCAGCAGGCCGCACAACAGAACGACATGCAATGAGGAACGACGAGATGACCGAGCCATTATCCAAAACCAATCTGCTGTGGGAAGAGACGCTTCCCGGCGGTGCGCACTGGTCCTTCGTGATGAAGCGCGGCACCGCCTTGCGCCTCACCGATGTGGAAGGCGGCGCCAACCTGAGCGCGCTGTTCTACAACCAGGAAGAGAAACTGGAGCGCTACAACATGCCGGACACCCTGAAGGCGCAGCACACCGCGCATCTCACCACCGGCTTCGTGCTGTATTCCGACATGGGGCGCGTGCTGGCCTCGGTCATCGGCGACAGCGTCGGCTGGCACGACACCATCAGCGGCATGAGCAACGCCGCGCTGGTGGAGCAGAAATACGGCAAGGCAGATTATCAGCAGGCGCGCAACGCCATGCACCGCAATGCATGCGACAGCATGCTGATCGAACTGGGCAAATGGGGACTGGGCAAGCGCGACATCGTGCCCAACGTGAACTTCTTCAGCAAGGTGAGCGCCGACGATGCCGGCGGCATGCACTACGCAGCTAACCACTCCCCAGCAGGCGGCTACGTCGAGTTGCGTTTCGAGATGGACGTGCTGGTGGTGCTGAGTGCGACCCAGCATCCGCTCGACCCGAATTCGGAATACGCACCCAAGCCGGTGTTGTTGCAAGCATGGCGCTGCGGCACACCCGATGAAAGCGACCACTGCCGAAACTTCCGTCCCGAGAACGTACGCGGCTTCTACAACACCGAACTGCTGTTCCGTTGAGCGCAGGAGAGAACATGAGCATCGTTGAAAGCAAACTGAACCCGCAACAAGCCAGCTATGAGCTGGTGTTGCCCGCCGGCGAATCCTGGCTGCATGAAGTGAAGCGCGGACAGGTGTTCCGCATCCTCGACCTGGAAGGAAATCAGGCTGTGGATACCCTGTTCTACAGCGCGCACGATCAGGAAGAGCGCTACAGCGCGGTCGATACCATCCGCGAACAGGGCAACATCTACCTCACTGCCGGTACGAAATTGATGTCCACCGAAGGCAATGTGCTGATGACCATCGTCGCGGACACCTGCGGTCGGCACGACACGCTGGGCGGTGCCTGTGCCGCCGAGAGCAACTCCGTGCGTTACGCCATCGACAAGAAATACATGCACAGCTGCCGCGACAGTTTCCTGCACGCACTCGGTCATTGCGATTGCGGCCCGGGAAAAAGTCATATGGACAAGCGCGACCTCACCGCCAACGTGAACTTCTTCATGAACGTACCGGTAACGCCCGAGGGCGAGCTGACCTTTGCCGACGGCATCTCCGCACCCGGCAAGTATGTCGAGATGCGCGCCGAGATGGATGTGTTCGTGCTGATCTCCAACTGCCCGCAACTGAACAACCCGTGCAATGCCTACAACCCGACGCCGGTGCGGTTGCTGATCTGGGATGCCCAATAAAACCGCGCATCCGGACGGCCGGGTGCATGACCAACACGCAGGACGACCTGCGACACAGGTGAAGAACCATGTTCGATAAAGTCTTGATAGCCAATCGCGGCGCAATCGCCTGCCGCATCATCCGCACCCTGAACAAGATGGGGGTGCGCTCGGTCGCGGTGTACTCCGAAGCCGATGCGCGTTCGCTGCATGTGCAGATGGCGGACGAAGCCGTGTGCATCGGCAGCGCTGCCGCTGCCGACAGTTATTTGCGCGGCGAGCACATCCTCGAAGTCGCGCGCAGCACCGGCGCACAGGCCATCCACCCCGGTTACGGTTTCCTGTCCGAGAACGCGGGCTTCGCCGAGCAATGCGCTGAGGCAGGCGTGGTCTTCATCGGCCCGACGCCCGAGCAGATGCGCCGCTTCGGCCTCAAGCACACGGCACGTGAGATTGCCGAACAGAACGGCGTGCCTTTGCTGCCGGGCAGCGGACTGCTGAACGATGTCGGCCATGCGCATGCCGAAGCCTCGCGTATCGGTTATCCGGTGATGCTCAAGAGCACGGCGGGCGGCGGCGGTATCGGCATGCGTCTGTGCTGGAGCGCTGACGAACTGAGCGAGGCGTTCCAGTCGGTGGAACGTCTGGCGCGCGCCAACTTCAAGGATGCCGGCATCTATCTGGAGAAATACGTCGAGCATGCGCGCCACATCGAGGTGCAGTTGTTCGGCGACGGCAAGGGCGGCGTGATCGCACTGGGCGAACGCGACTGCTCGGTGCAGCGCCGCAACCAGAAGGTGATCGAAGAGACACCCGCACCCAACATCACCCCAGAAGTCAGAAAGCATCTGCTGGATACCGCCGTGCGTTTGGGCAAGGCTGTGGGTTACCAGTCGGCAGGCACGGTGGAGTTCGTGTTCGATGCCTTGAGTGGTGAGTTCTACTTCCTCGAAGTGAATACGCGTTTGCAGGTCGAACACGGCGTGACCGAGGAAGTGACCGGCGTCGACCTGGTGGAGTGGATGGTGTTGCAGGCGGCAGGCGAATTGCCTGCGCTGGAGAACATCGAGATCAAACCCAAGGGTTCGTCGATACAGGTGCGCTTGTATGCGGAAGATCCGAACAAGAATTTCCAGCCGTCCAGTGGCGTATTGAGCGGTGTGGAATTCTCCGCCGCAGCGCGCAACGAGACCTGGGTGGAACGCGGCAGCGAAGTGCCGCCCTACTACGACCCGATGATCGCCAAGATCATCGTCAAAGGCATGAACCGCGAATCCGCGCTGGAGAAGATGCGCGAGGTGCTGGCCGAGACGCGCGTGGATGGTATCGAGACCAATCTGGACTACCTGCGCCAGATCGTGGCCGACGCGGTGTTCAGCGAAGGTCGCCAGACTACGCGTTACCTGAATGGTTTCCACTACCAGCCGTGCACCATCGACGTGCTGGAACCCGGCGTACAGAGCAGCATCCAGGACTATCCCGGCCGCCTCGGTTACTGGAACATCGGCGTCCCGCCTTCCGGGCCGATGGATGCCTTGGCGTTCCGCCTCAGCAACCAGCTGGTGGGCAATGCCGCAGAAGCCGCGGGACTGGAACTGACCGTGTCGGGGCCGACGCTGAAGTTCAACCAGGACACGGTCATCGCGCTGGCCGGCGCGGCGATGAAAGCCGAACTGGATGGTAAGCCGCTGAAGTTCTGGCGCAGCCATGTGGTGAAAGCGGGCAGCGTGCTGCGCATGGGTGCAGTCGAAGGTGGCGGCTGCCGCAGCTATCTGGCGGTCGCGGGCGGTTTCGACGTGCCCGACTATCTGGGCAGCAAATCCACCTTCACGCTGGGTCAGTTCGGCGGGCATGGCGGGCGCACCTTGCGCACCGGCGATGTGCTGCATCTGGGTGAGGCGTCTGCAGCGTATGTGTCGCGTGCATTGCCGTCCGATCTGTTGCCGAGTTACAGCAAGCAATGGGAGATCGGCGTGCTGTACGGCCCGCACGGTGCGCCGGACTTCTTTACGCCTGCCGACATCGAAACCTTCTTCGCCACCGACTGGGAAGTGCACTACAACTCCAGCCGCACCGGCGTGCGCCTGATCGGCCCCAAACCGGAATGGGCGCGGCAGGACGGCGGAGAAGCCGGACTGCATCCGTCCAACATCCACGACAATGCCTATGCCATCGGTGCGGTGGATTTCACCGGCGACATGCCGGTCATCCTCGGCCCGGACGGCCCCAGCCTGGGCGGCTTCGTGTGCCCGGTCACCATCGTACAGGCCGAACTGTGGAAGATGGGCCAGCTGCGCCCGGGCGATACCGTGCGCTTTCGCTTCATGTCGCTGGAACAGGCCAACCATCTGGAGCGCTTGCAGGACGCGGCCATCGCGCAACTGTGTCTGCCGCAACAGATGGACGATTACCCGGCCGACAAGAAGATGGGCAGCCCCATCGTGCACACCATCCCGGCCAAAGGCGAACAGGTGCAGGTGGTGTATCGCCAGTCCGGCGACCGCAACCTGCTGATCGAATACGGCCCGCTGGTGCTCGATCTCAACCTGCGCTTCCGCGTACACGCCCTGATGGAGTGGGTGCAGTCTGCGGTGGCGAAAGGCAAGCTGCCCGGCATCCTCGACCTGACGCCGGGCATCCGTTCCCTGCAGATCCATTTCGACAGCCGCGTGCTGGCGCGCGACGCGCTGGTGCAGATGCTGATCAAGGCCGAAAAGAAACTGCCGCCCATAGCCGACATGCAGGTGCCGACCCGCATCGTGCATCTGCCGCTGTCCTGGGACGATCCTTCCACCAAGCTGGCGATCGAGAAATACATGCAGTCGGTGCGCAAGGATGCGCCATGGTGTCCGAGCAACATCGAGTTCATCCGCCGCATCAACGGCATCGCCGATATCGAGACGGTGAAGAACATCGTGTTCGAGGCCAGCTATCTGGTGATGGGTCTGGGCGACGTCTATCTTGGTGCGCCGGTGGCCACACCGCTCGATCCGCGCCATAGGCTGGTCACCACCAAATACAACCCGGCGCGCACCTGGACGCCGGAGAACGCGGTCGGCATCGGCGGCGCCTACATGTGCGTGTACGGCATGGAAGGCCCCGGCGGCTACCAATTCGTTGGCCGCACCGTGCAGATGTGGAACCGCTACAAGCAGACGGCCGACTTCAAGGAAGGCAAGCCTTGGCTGCTGCGCTTCTTCGACCAGATCCGCTTCTATCCGGTATCAGAACAGGAACTGCTGAAGATGCGCGAGGACTTCGTTGCCGGTCGCTTCCAGCTCAAGGTCGAAGAGAGCACCTTCAGCCTGAAGGACTACAACCGGTATCTGCAGGATAACGACCGCGAGATCAGCGCGTTCCGCGACACGCAGCGCGCCGCTTTCGCCGCCGAGCGCGAGATGTGGAAAGCCAACGGCCAGGCCGAATACGCCAGCGACAGTAGCGTGGCGGAAGCCGGTGCGGACAGCGAACTCGATTTGCCGCCCGGCAGCCGTGCGGTCGCCGCGCATGTGGCGGGCAACGTGTGGGCGATCCCGGCCGGGGTCGGCAGCAAGGTGAAAGCGGGCGACACACTGGTGGTGATCGAGTCGATGAAGATGGAGATCGCCGTGGTCGCGCCGTGCGACGGCGAAGTCATCCAGATGAACTGCCGCATCGGCGGCCAGGTCGCCGCCGGACAAGACCTGCTGGTGATCCAGGGCGAGGAATGAGGACGCGATGAGACCCGACCTGAGCATCGCTGCCCTGCGCCGCCGCTATCTGGCGGGCGAGACCCATCCGCGCCAGGTGATGCAGGACATCGTTGCGCGCATAGGCGACGATCCGCACCATGTGTGGATACATCGCCTGTCGCTGGAAGAGATGGAAAAGTATGTGTCCGCTTTGGAGGACAAGGACCCCGCAGCACTGCCGCTGTACGGCATCCCGTTCGCGATCAAGGACAACATCGATCTGGCGGGCGCGCCGACCACGGCCGGTTGCGCCGAGTATGCCTACCATCCGCAACGGCATGCCACGGTGGTGCGTCTGCTCATCGAGGTGGGCGCGATCCCCGTCGGCAAGACCAATCTAGACCAGTTCGCCACCGGCCTGAACGGTACGCGCTCACCCTATGGCGCATGCCGCAACGCCTATGACCCGGATTACATCTCGGGCGGCTCCAGTTCCGGCTCGGCGGTGGCGGTCGCGCTGGGCCAAGTGAGTTTCAGTCTGGGAACGGATACTGCTGGGTCGGGTCGCGTACCGGCCGCATTCAACAATCTGGTCGGCGTGAAGCCCACGCGCGGCTGGCTCTCCACGCGCGGTGTGGTGCCGGCCTGCCGCTCGCTGGATTGCGTGTCCATCTTCGCGCTGGATACGGCTGACGCCGCCACGGTGTTGTCGGTCGCCACTGCATACGATCAAGAAGAGCCTTATTCACGGCAGGCGCTCACGCACGGTTTCGATTTCGGCCGTGCCGAGCGTTTCCGCTTCGGCGTACCGCGCGCAGACCAGTTGCAGTTCTTTGGCAATCAGGACGCGGTGGCGCTGTTCCAGAGAAGCTGCGAGGAACTGGAAACCATCGGCGGACAGAAAGTGGAGATCGATTTCCTGCCCTTCCTCGAATCGGCGCGTCTGCTATACGAAGGTCCCTGGGTGGCGGAACGCTATGCCGCCATCCGCGAATTCTTCGATGCACATTCCGCTGCGATCAATCCCGTGGTGCGCGAAATCATCGCGGGGGCGAAGAAGTTCTCTGCTGCCGACACGTTCGAGGCCATCTACAAGCTGGAAGCCTTGCGCGCAGAAACTGCATCGACGTGGGACAACATCGACTGCCTGGTGACGCCGACCGCCGGCACCATCTACCGCATCGCCGAGATGGAAGCCGATCCGATCAGGCTGAATGCGAATCTGGGCTACTACACCAACTTCATGAACCTGCTGGATTGCGCCGCGGTCGCGGTGCCTGCCGGCTTCCAAGGCAACGGCCTGCCGTTCGGCATCACGCTGGTAGCACCGGCGCACCAGGATGTGCCGCTGCTGCATCTGGCGGAACGTCTGAACCGCAACGCAGATTCAGATCTGCCGATGCCACAGGCGCAGGGCGGTCGGGTGCGTGTCGCGGTGTGCGGCGCGCATCTGGAAGGCCTGCCGCTCAATCACCAGCTCACCAGCCGCGGCGCGCATCTGGTCGCACGCACGCACAGCAGCCCGGATTACAAACTGTACGCCCTGCCCGGCGGCCCGCCGCATCGGCCCGGCATGGTGCGCGTGGCACAGGGCGGCGATGCCATCGAAGTGGAAGTGTGGGAGATGGCGGCGCGCGAGTTCGGTTCTTTCGTGGCGGGCATCCCTGCTCCGCTGGGCATCGGCACGCTGAAGCTGGCGGACGGGACATCGGTAGCGGGTTTCGTGTGCGAGCAGTACGCGGTAGCGGATGCCGAAGACATCACGCGCTTCGGCGGCTGGCGCGCGTATCTGGCACAGCGCGGGGCCTGAGCATGGAACTGCAACTGTTCAAGACCTTGTGGGGGCATCAGGGCGCACTGGATGCCGCGGCCACACAGGCGCTGGACGCAGGCTTCGCCGGCCTGGAAGGCAATGCCGATAACCTGCCGCGCGACGAATTGCGCGAGGTGCTGCAGAAGCATGGTCTGGCCTACATCCAGGAGATCGTGACCGGCGGCAACTATGTGCCGCGCCGCCATGACACGGTGCTTGAGCACATCGCCGATGTCGAACGCCAGTTGCAACTGGGGCGCTCACTCGATCCGCAATGGGTGACGGTGATTGGCGGTTGCGATGCCTGGACGCTGGAGCAGTCCGTGCGTTTCTTCGGCGAGTCGCAGGAGATCGCGGCGCGTATGGGCATCGCGTGCAGCTTCGAGACGCATCGCAGTCGCTCGCTGTTCAACCCGTGGGTCACGCTGGCCGTGCTGGAACGTCTGCCGGAACTGAAGCTCACCTGCGATTTCAGCCACTGGGTGGTGGTGCTGGAACGCCAACTGGATGACGACTGGGATGCCGTGCTCGAAGTGGCGAAGCATGCTCATCACATCCACGCTCGCGTCGGTTACGACCAGGGGCCGCAAGTGCCGCATCCGGCTGCGCCGGAATATGCCGCGGCGTTGGCCTCGCATCAGCGTTATTGGGAGGCGATCTGGAAAGTGCAACGGGCGGAAGGCCGTGCGTTCAGCAGCATGACGCCCGAGTTCGGACCGGATGGCTATTTGCACACGCTGCCGTTCACGCAACAACCGGTCGCAGATTTGTGGGAGGTGAATGCATGGATGGGACGTACGGAGCGCGAACATTTCCAGGCTTGGTACAGCGGGATGGCGCAGGCATGAGAAGGGCGGGCTCCAACATCGTGCATGCAGAGGAAATATGCCAGAAGCAGGTGCACGAATATCGGTTTCAGGGAGTGGCAGTACCGGCGCATCGGGCCAGAACGCCGCACAGCAGGGTTGGCATGCAATCTGCTGTGAAAGGTTTGTAGTCAGTGGGGGCAGGCATCACCCTCAGGTAACGGTTGGTCAACTTAAACAGGAGATAGCATGATGGATATCAAGAAACTTATGGCGGCCGTGGCATTGCTGGCGGCTTCGTTCTCGGCAGGCGCAGCGACACCGGTCAAGATCGCGCTGACCACCTGGATCGGCTACTCGCCGTTCTACGTGGCAGACGGTATGGACATGTACAAGAAGCAGGGCCTGAAAGTCACCCTGCAGACCTTCGCCGATCCGGCCATGCTGCCTTCCGCTGTTGCGGGCAAGGCAGTGGACGGCGCGTTGATGACCTTTGACCAGGTGATCGGTGCGGCCGCGCAGGGTCAGGTGTTCAAGGTGGTGATGCCCATCGACTACTCCAACGGCGGCGACGCCGTGCTGGCGGACATGTCGATCAACAAGATCGCCGACCTGAAGGGCAAGAAGGTCGCCTACGCACCGCTGTCTCCATCCGATTTCCTGATCTCTTATGCGTTGAAGATCAACGGCATGAGCGACAAGGACATCAGCCCGATCAACATGACGCCGGAAGCGATCCCGTCCGCCATGGCATCCAAGGCTGTACCCGCCGGTGCGACCTATGAACCCAACGTGTCGCAGATCCTGGCGATGAGTGGTGGCAAGCAGTTCCACGTGATCTACTCCTCGAAAGAAGCGCCCGGTCTGATCGCCGACGTGCTGGTGTTCGACGAGGCGTATATCAAGAAGAACGGCAAGGAAGTCACTGCGCTGATCAAGGCTTATCTGGAAGGTCTTGCCTATATGAAGTCGCATCCGAAGGAAGCTTCCGAGATCATCGGCAAGGCCATCGGCGTGTCGGGCAAGGAAGTGCTGGAACAGTTGCAAGGCGTGTACAACATCCCGCTGAAAGAGATGGGCCAGCCGTTCAAGCCGGGCAAGGACACCAAGTCCTACTTCGTCAGCGGCGAAGTGATCAACGAGATCCTGATCAAGAGCGGCCAGATCAAGAAGCCGGTCGCGATCGCAACCACTCTGGATGACAGCTTCGTCAAGGCTGTAGCCAAGTAATGAAGTGCCGCTCCAGCCTGCGCAGTCGCAGGCTGGAGCGTTATTGAGGAGTCACCATGCGCACGCGCATCTTTCGCCATGCAGACGGCATCCTTCCGAATTCCCTCGCCATCACGTACGCCCTGAGCGGCTACGGGGTCGGCTTGTGGTTGATGACGAGCAGCGATCTGGCAGTGGCATTGTTGGCCACGCTGTGGTTCGCCCACGCGCTCATCATCGCCGCTTATCTGTTCCATGAATTCGCCCACGACACGATATTCGCCCGCCATGAAATGAATTCATGGGGCGGCGTGCTTATGACCTGGCTCACCGGCAGCTGCTATGCGCGCTATGAGCATCTGCGTCACAAGCACGTGCGCCATCATGTCGATCGCGCTGATGTCATCAGCCTGGATACCAAAGCACTGGTGCAGTCGCTTCCGCCCTTCCTGCGCCGCGCCGTGCTGCTGCTGGAATGGTGTTATGTCCCCGCCATAGAGTTGTTGATGCACGCATTCGTCATCGCGCTGCCTTTCCTGCGGAAGGAAAGGCATGCGGATCGCCGGCGTGTCGCGCTCATCCTGCTGGTGCGCGGCAGCGTATTCGCTGCGCTGGCTTACTACTCGATGCAGGCACTGCTGCTGTATGTCGCGGCATACCTGATCATGGTCACCGTGCTGCGCTTCGCCGATGCGTTCCAGCACACCTATGATGCGTATGAGATCCTGGAGAGCGACAAGGTGCCGGATGACAAGCTGCGCGACAAGGCTTACGAACAAGCCAACACCTATTCCAATCTGGTCAGCGTGCGCTGGCCGTGGCTGAACCTGCTGATCCTCAATTTCCCCTATCACAACGCACACCACGAGCAGCTCGCGGTACCTTGGTATCGCCTGCCCGCCCTGCATCGCAAGCTGTACGGCGACAGTAACGGACAAGTCATTCCGATGGCGAAGCTGCTGCTGCCGTTCCATCGGCATCGGGTGACGCGCGTACTGTCCGACGATTACGGTGTGGTCGATACCGGAACCGCCAAGGCCGATGGCTTCATCGGCGCAGTGTCGGTCTCCTTCCTGACTGCGGTGTGAGATGACGAGGGGGGTATTGGCTCAGCGCCGCGAGGGCATGGCGATCAGCTCGCTATTGGTGGGCGCGTTGTTCTGGGGCATGTTGTGGTGGCCGCTGAAGGCGCTGGACGGGATAGGCGTCGCCGGCAGCATCGTGCAGGTGTACGCCTACGGGCTTGCCGCCTTGCTGTTGTTGCCGTTCGCCTTGCGCAGCTTCGCCCAGTGGCGCGACCAGCCCGGGCTGCTGGCGATCATCATGCTGATGGGCGGCTGGGCCAACGCCTCGCTGGTGACCGCGCTCACCGAAGGCAGCGTGGTGCGCGTGATGCTGCTGTTCTTTCTCGCGCCGGTGTGGACCATCCTGGCCGCGCGCATCTTCCTCGGCGAGGCGTTCACCCGTTTGCGGCTCATCTCGCTGTTGCTGGCGCTGGCCGGTCTGGCCGCGACGCTGGGCGGCCCGGAACTGTTCTCGGCACCGCTGTCGGTGATCGACCTGCTGGCACTTTCGTCCGGCGTGGCGTTCGCGCTCAACAACGTGGCAGTGCGGGTCGGGCATCATCTGACCGACTCGGTGCGCGCGACAGCGATGATAGGCGGGTGTGCATTGATCGCATTGGGCTTCCTGACATTCAGTGGCCAGCCGTTGCAGGCGCTCGATGGTCAGCAGGTCGGCTCGATGCTGGCGCTGGGTCTGCTATGGATATTGCCCGGCACGCTGGTTACCTTCTACG
Organism: Sideroxyarcus sp. TK5; assembly: GCF_054601595.1. Lineage (NCBI taxonomy): Bacteria > Pseudomonadati > Pseudomonadota > Betaproteobacteria > Nitrosomonadales > Gallionellaceae > Sideroxyarcus > Sideroxyarcus sp. TK5. Next base: position 74,910 of record NZ_BAAHSJ010000003.1, read on the forward strand.
GCGTCGCGCGGCTGGATGCCGGCCGCGCCGGCATCCTGTTGCTGGGCGAACTGGTGGTGGCGGTGATCTCGGCGGTGCTGATCGGCGGGGAACATCTGTCCTGGCGGGAAGCGGTCGGCGGCACGCTGATCCTCTCCGCCGCTGTCATCGAGGCACGCACTGAATCCGTAGCAACAGAGCATGGGCAAGTGTCGGATCACCGAGACGCAGACCGACTCACCGAACTGGAGGAATCAAAATGAGTCAGGTACTGCGGCTGTGGCCCTTGCTGACTGCCACGCATCATTACGACAAATCGCTCTCCACGCGCCATCGCGGACAGGGGCAGATCATCGAAGCACCTATCCTCGCCTACCTGATCGAGACCACGAACGGCCGCATCCTGTTCGATGTCGGCTGCGACTACGGCAAGATCGCCGAACCCAGGCAGCGCGCAAAATACTATGACGAGGAGACCTTCGCCTTCGGCGCACCGGACATGAAAGCGGAACAGCGCTTGCCCAACCATCTGGCCAGGATGGGGCTGACGCCGGCCGATGTGGATGTGGTGTTCCTCAGCCATCTGCATTTCGACCATGCGGGCGGGTTATGCGACGTATGCGGCAAGGAAGTGCACGTGCAACACGACGAGCTGCAAGCGGCACGCACCGACCTTGATCCGGCCTACTTCAGTGACGACTTCGCCGGCGACTATCCCTGGAAGGTGCAGCAGGGTGAGTACGAGCTGGTGCCGGGGGTGCGGGCGGTCTCTACACCCGGCCATACCGCCGGCCATATGTCGTTATGGATCGAGCTGCCAAAAGGCTCGCCGGTCGTGCTGTGCGGCGATGCGGCTGACCTGTCCGAGAATCTGGTCAAGGAGATCGCGCCGGGGTTGTGCTGGCAGGATCGCGAAGACCTTGCGCTGGACAGTATCCGCAAATTGAAAGGTTTGCAGCAGGCAGAACATGCCCAGCTGTGGCCGAATCACGACATCGAATTCTTCCGTACTTTGCAGCAGTTCCCGAAGTTCCACGAGTAACTGGCGTTCAATGCAGGTGGAAAACACGAAGGGCACCGTGAGGTGCCCTTCGTGTTTGTTGATGAGTTGCTGAGGCTCAGCGCAGGCTGGCGACGTATTTCGCCTCGGCCTTCACGGGTATCGGTACTTCGATACGCTGAGGCTTGGGCAACAGCGGATGCACGGCTTCTACGCGTTCAGCCAGCGCTAGCAGTTCTTCCGATCCTGCCGAGCGTGCCAGCTTGATCACTTCTTTTGCGTAACCTTCATCGGCGCACATCCATTCCACGTCGATGATGCGGTTGTGTTCGCGCCGCAACAGAACGTGGATGCGTCCGGCGAGGGCGAACAATCTTTCCATCTCTCCTGCCATTCCTTGCTCCTTGTTATGTTGTCGTCCCCGAAAAAAAGGGCACCTTCGCAGGTGCCCTTGAAATGGAGCCGGGAGGCTCCAGGGAGGAGAGGTTACACGTTGTATGCGCGCTCGCCGTGTGTCGCTGTGTCCAGACCTTCGCGCTCGTCTTCTTCCGAGACACGCAGACCCATGACCATGTCGACCAACTTGAAGCATACGAAGGCGACCACACCAGACCAGACGATGGTGATCAGCACGCCGGTGGCTTGCGTGATCACTTGTGCGCCCATCTCGTAGCCGTCGATGCCCACGCCGCCCAGTGCCGGCGATACGAAGATACCGGTGCCGATCGCGCCGACGATGCCGCCGACTGCGTGGATGCCGAACACGTCGAGCGAGTCGTCATAGCCCAGCGACTTCTTCAGGCCGGACACAGCCCACAAGCAGACCGGACCGACGATCAGGCCGAGGATGATGGCGCCCATCGGGCCGACCAGACCGGCAGCCGGTGTGACGGCGACCAGACCGGCCACTGCACCGGAAGCGATACCCAGCATGGAAGCCTTGCCGCGCAACATCTTCTCGGCAGCCATCCAGCTCAGTGCCGCAGCGGCGGTGGCGACGATGGTGTTCAGGAAGGCCAGTGCTGCACCGCCAGTGGCTTCCAGGTTGGAACCGGCGTTGAAACCGAACCAGCCCACCCACAGCAGGGATGCACCGATCATGGTCATCGGCAGGTTGTGCGGAGCCATCGGCTCTTTACCGTAACCGATACGCTTGCCGATCACGATCGCGCCCACCAGAGCCGCGATACCGGCGTTGATGTGCACCACAGTGCCGCCGGCGAAGTCCAGCGCGCCCTTCTCGAACAGGTAGCCGCCGGTTGCCCACACCATGTGTGCGATCGGCAGGTAGGCGAAGGTGAACCACAGTGCGGAGAACACCATCAGCGAACCGAACTTGATGCGCTCTGCGAAGCCGCCGATGATCAGCGCGGTGGTGATCGCCGCGAAGGTCAGCTGGAAGGCCACGAAGGTGAACTCGGGGATCACCACGCCGTCGCTGAAGGTGGCAGCGGTGCTGTCACCGGTCATGCCGGCCAGGAAGAACTTCGAGGTGTCGCCGATCAACCAGTTCATCGAGCCGCCGTCGCCGAATGCCAGCGAGTAGCCGTAGACCACCCAGAGGATGGAGATCAAGGCAAAGATGCCGAACACTTGGCTCAGAACGGACAGCATGTTCTTGGCGCGCACCAGGCCACCGTAGAACAGGGACAGGCCCGGAACGATCATCAGGATCACCAGCAGCGTGGACAGCATCATCCAGGTGGTGTCGCCTTTATCGGGAACCGGAGCGGGGGCCGCTTCGGCGGCAGGTGCTTCAGCAGGTGCCTCGGTCGTCGCCATCACAGCTTCGGCAGCAGGTGCCGCTTCCTCGGCGAACGAGGGGCTGACTGCGCCGAACAACACGGCCAGCAGCATGAAAGATGCGAGTACTTTTTTCATCATGCTCTCCTTAAAGGGCTTCCGGACCGACTTCGCCGGTGCGGATGCGGATCACTTGCTCGAGGTCGGATACGAAGATCTTGCCGTCGCCGATCTTGCCGGTCTGGGCGGCCTTCTCGATGGCTTCCAGCACGCGGTCCAACTGGTCGTCCTTGATAGCGGCTTCCAGTTTGATCTTGGGCAGGAAATCCACCACATATTCCGCACCGCGATACAGCTCGGTGTGGCCCTTCTGGCGACCGAAACCTTTTACTTCAGTGACGGTGATGCCTTGCACGTCCATGGCGGACAGTGCTTCACGCACTTCGTCCAGCTTGAACGGCTTGATGATTGCAGTGACCATTTTCATCATGTCTCTCCTTGAGAACGGGGCGGCAAGCCGCCCCGGGGTGATTACATCGCGTGCGATACGGATACGGCCAGGACGCCCTTGCCCCATTTGCCGCCAACTGCGTTGGCATAGGTCCATGCAGAACCGGCGTTCGTGCTGGTGTATGCCACGCCTACCACGTAGCCGGACAGATCCTTGGAAGCGCCCAGCTTGTAGTCGGTGTAGGAGTAGATGTCAGCAGACGAAGGCTTGAAGGTCTGCTTGCCGGCATGGGCGGACAGTGTGACGCCTGCATCTTCCAGGGTGTAGCTCGCATTCAATTCGAAGTAGCTGGAACCCTTGCCGTTCACGACCGTCAGGAAGTCGCCGAGGCTGTAGGAATACTTGGCGCTCAGGAACTGATAGCTGACGGAACCATAGATCTCCTGGGTGTCAGCCTTGGCAAAGCCGCTGGCAGCAGTGTAGTCGCCCAGATAGTTGTAGCGGACGAAACCAACGTCGTAACCGACATCGGAGGCTGTGCCGCGATAACCGACATAGGTATCCAGTTCCATGGTCACGCTACCCGATGCCACTGCGCCGCTGTCGGCGATCCAGCTCACGTTGGAACCCCATGCGCCGACATACACGCCGCTCTCGTGGGCGTAATCGATACCGCCTTGCACTGCAGGATTGTGAGAGTTCTGGGTGATGCCGCGGAAAACGTAGTCGCTGACAAAGCCGACGTTGGAAGAGAGGGTGGATTCGGCAGCAGCCGGCAGGGTAAAGGAAGCAGCCAGAGCAGCAACGAGCAGTTTTTTCTTCAACATGGTATTTCCTTTCATTAAGTTTCAAAGCGGGACAAGAGTATCCACGCCTTCCATACAGCAGCAACCGTGCCAACCTTTGAAAACCCTGTAACGGCGGGCTTTGTGACAATCATGTGAAAAACGGCGCACGCGTATGGTGCACCGAGTAAGCGCGGATATCGGCGGCGGCGCACAGTGTTGGTGCGGAGGTTTTTGGTACACTGCGGCCACACCAATGACAGGGAGATACATCATGCTGAACGCGAAGTTCTTTGAAGACATGTCGGCCAAACTGAATGAAGCCGTGGCCAACAGCCCGGCCAAGGATTTCGAGAAGAACGCCCGGGCCTTGCTGGCACAGGGTTTCTCCAAGCTCGATCTGGTGACGCGCGAGGAATACGAGGTGCTGGCACAGCGCTTGGACAAGCTGGAAGCGCGCTTGGCTGCACTGGAGTCCAACAAGTAACTCGCCATGAGCCTTGCTGTTCTATACAGCAGAGGTCTGTCGGGCATGGAGGCCGCGTTGGTCACGGTCGAAGTGCACCTTGCCAACGGGTTGCCGCAATTCACCATCGTCGGCCTGCCCGAGGCGGAAGTGAAAGAGAGCAAGGATCGCGTGCGCGCCGCCCTGCAGAACTGCCAGTTCGAATTCCCCGCGCGCCGCATCACCGTCAATCTTGCGCCTGCCGACCTGCCCAAGGAGAGCGGCCGGTTCGATCTGCCCATCGCCCTGGGCATCCTCGCCGCCTCGGGACAGATCCCCGCCGACAGGCTGGATGAATACGAATTCGCCGGCGAGCTGGCGCTGACCGGAGAGCTGCGTCCGATACGCGGCGCGCTGGCGATGACCTATCGTGCGGCGGACAGCGGGCGCGCCTTTGTGTTGCCGGAAGCCAATGCCGCCGAAGCGGCACTGGTGGACGATGCGGTGGTGTACCCGGCGCGTTCCCTGTTACAGGTCGCCGCGCATCTGGCCGGTCGCGAACCGCTGGACCGTTTCATCCCGCAGACGGAAGGCGTCGCACCGCACTACCCGGACATGCGCGAGGTGAAAGGCCAGTCCGCCGCCAAGCGCGCACTGGAGATCGCTGCGGCCGGCGGACATTCGCTATTGATGAACGGTCCGCCGGGCACGGGCAAGAGCATGCTGGCTGCGCGCTTCCCCGGCATCCTGCCGGCGATGACACAGGAAGAGGCTCTGGAGAGTGCGGCCATGCAATCGCTGGGCGGGGCTTTCGAGTTGAGCCGCTGGAAGACACGGCCATATCGTTCGCCGCATCACACCGCCAGCGCGGTGGCCCTGGTGGGCGGCGGCAGCAATCCGCGTCCGGGCGAGATCTCGGTGGCGATGCACGGCGTGCTGTTCCTCGATGAGTTGCCGGAGTTCGACCGCAGCGTGCTGGAAGTGCTGCGCGAGCCGCTGGAGAGTGGACGTATCACCATCTCACGCGCCGCACGCCGCGCCGACTTCAAGGCGCAGTTCCAGCTCATCGCGGCGATGAACCCTTGCCCCTGCGGCTATCTCGGCCATTACAACGGCAAGTGTCGCTGCACGCCGGATCAGGTGGCGCGCTATCGCGGCAAGATCTCCGGCCCCCTGTTGGACCGCATCGACATCCAGATCGAAGTGCCTGCCGTGCCGCAGGAAGATCTGTTGAAGCAGGCGGACGGCGAAGACAGTGCATTGATACAGCAGCGTGTCGAGGCGGCACGCCAGCGACAGTTGGCGCGGCAGGGCAAGCCCAACGCCCACCTCTCCGTGACCGAGATCGACGCACACTGTACGCCGGATGCGCAAGGCGAAGCATTGTTGCGTCAGGCCATCACCAGATTGAACCTGTCCGCGCGTGCCTACCATCGCATCCTCAAAGTGGCGCGCAGCATCGCCGATCTGGCCGCGAGCACAGACATCCAGACCGCACACATCGCCGAGGCTGTGCAGTACCGGAGGATGGACAAGGCCGGGTAGTGTGACGACTCGGGTGCTGCGGTGCCTACCCGAACAATCTCGCGAACAGGCCGCGTTTCTGCGCTACGAAATCCTGCTTCTGCGCCAAGTAGGCTTTAACGGATTCCACGTAGTCGTTGTCATCGCGTTTGATGTGGTTGAACAGCCAGGTCACCAGCAGGCTGTTCAACGCCTTGACGATATCCTCGCCCTGCTCGGCACGCCGCTGGAACTCGGCGACACGCTGGGCGAACAGATCGTGCACTTTCCTGTGGGAGGCCAAAAAAGGGTATTGGGCCTCTTCCTGCAGACTCTCCTCGAAGCCGAAGTGGGAGATGGTGTAATCGACCAGGTCATTGAGTAACCAGGAGATCTCTTCATTGGACATCCCGTTCGAGCGGGCGTCATCCAGCTGGTTGATGTACTCGACGATACGGCGGTGCTGCTGGTCGATGACATCGATCCCGACATTGAGCTGATCGGTCCAGATGAATTTGGCCATGGGTCCTCCTGTGAGCCGTGGGGCGAATAAAGTCACACTGATAGTAGTGGCATTCATCAGGGGCGGCAAGACGAGAACCCTCCAGAAACGACATGCGGCAAGCCTGAAGCGACAGACGGCGTCCAGCCCGGAAGGCCCGTGCATACAGGGCGCATGATAGAATCCGCCCTCGTTTCCAGAGCCTAATGACCATGGTCCACCGCATAGAAGAACTCCTCCAGCAACGTATCCTCATCCTCGACGGTGCCATGGGCACCATGGTGCAGCGCCACAAGCTGACTGAGGCCGACTATCGCGGTGAGCGCTTTGCGGACTGGCACCGCGACCTCAAGGGCAACAACGACCTGCTGGTCATCACCAAGCCCGAGGTCATCAAGGGCATCCATTGCGAATACCTGGCGGCGGGCGCGGACATCATCGAGACCGATACCTTCGGCGCGAACGCGACCACGCTGAAAGCCTACGGCATGGAGGTGCTGAACTACGAACTGAACAAGGCCGGGGCGAAGCTGGCGCGCGAAGCCTGCGACGAGTACGCCACGCCCGACAAGCCACGCTTCGTCGCCGGCGTGCTCGGCCCGACCGACAAGACCGCGACCATCTCGCCCGACGTGAACGACCCAGCGGCACGCAACATCACCTTCGACGAACTAGTGGACGACTATGCCGAAGCCACGCGCGGCCTGATGGATGGCGGCGCCGACCTGCTGCTGATCGAGACCATCTTCGACACGCTGAATGCCAAGGCCGCTGTCTTCGCGGTGCAGCAGGTGTTCGAGCAGCGCGGCACGTCGCTGCCGATCATGATCTCCGGCACCATCACCGATGCCTCCGGCCGCACGCTGACCGGCCAGGTGACCGAAGCCTTCTACAACTCGCTGGCGCACGCCAAGCCGCTGTCCATCGGTCTCAACTGCGCACTGGGCGCGGAGGAGTTGCGCCAATACGTTGAGGAGCTGTCGCGCGTCGCCAACTGCTATGTGTCGGCGCACCCCAACGCCGGCCTGCCCAACCCGCTCGCGCCGACTGGCTACGACGATACGCCGGAGAACATGGCCGGCCACATCAAGGAATGGGCCGAGAGCGGCTTCCTCAACATCATCGGCGGCTGCTGCGGCACCTCGCCCGATTTCATCAAGGCCATCGCCGAAACGGTGAAAGACATCGCGCCGCGCCAGATTCCCAAGAATCCGGTGGAATGCCGCCTGTCCGGGCTGGAGCCGTTCAACATCGGTGACGACTCGCTGTTCGTCAACGTGGGTGAGCGCTGCAACGTAGCCGGTTCGGCCAAGTTCAAGCGACTGATCATGGAAGGCCAGTACGAGGAAGCGCTGGAGATCTGCAAGCAGCAGGTCGAGGCCGGTGCGCAGGTCATCGACATCAACATGGACGACGCCATGCTGGACGGCCAAGCCGCGATGGTGAAGTTCCTCAACCTCATCGCTTCCGAGCCGGACATCAGCAAAGTGCCGGTGATGATCGACTCCTCCAAGTGGGAGATCATCGAGGCGGGCTTGAAGTGCGTACAGGGCAAGTCCATCGTCAACTCCATCTCGCTGAAGGAAGGAGAGGAGAACTTCATCAAGTACGCCACGCTGGTGAAGAAGTACGGTGCGGCTGCCGTGGTGATGGCCTTCGACGACGCCGGGCAGGCCGACACCTATGCGCGCAAGACCGAGATCTGCAAACGCAGCTACGACATCCTAGTGCACAAGGTCGGCTTCCCGCCCGAGGACATCATCTTCGACCCCAACATCTTCGCCATCGCCACGGGCATCGAGGAACACGACAACTACGCCGTGGACTTCATCGAGGCCACCGCCTGGATACGCAAGAACCTACCCTACGCCAAGATCAGCGGGGGCGTATCCAACGTGTCGTTCTCCTTCCGCGGCAACGAGCCGGTGCGCGAGGCGATCCACACCGTGTTCCTGTATCACGCGATCAAGGCCGGCATGAACATGGGCATCGTCAACGCCGGCCAGCTCGGCGTGTACGAAGAACTGCCCAAGGACCTGCGTGACGCGGTGGAAGACGTGGTGCTGAACCGCAGCAAAGACGCGGGCGAAAAACTGGTCGCGCTGGCCGAGAACTTCAAGGGCGGCGGCAAGGCGCAGGTCGAAGACCTGGAGTGGCGCAAGGGTACGGTGCAGGAGCGCCTCACTCATGCGCTGGTGCGCGGCATCACTACGTTTATTGTTGAGGACACGGAAGAGGCAAGGCAGCAGGCGGCACAGCCGGTGGACGTGATCGAAGGCCCGCTGATGACCGGCATGAACGTCGTCGGCGACCTGTTCGGCGCGGGCAAGATGTTCCTGCCGCAGGTGGTGAAGTCGGCGCGCGTGATGAAGCAGGCCGTGGCGCATCTGGTGCCTTACATCGAAGCCGAGAAGCTGCGCTCCGGCGACACCAAGCCCAAGGGCAAGATCCTGATGGCAACGGTGAAGGGCGACGTGCACGACATCGGCAAGAACATCGTCACCGTGGTGTTGCAGTGCAACAACTTCGAGGTCATCAACATGGGCGTGATGGTGCCCGCCCAGCAGATCCTCGACACCGCGCGCGAACACAAGGTCGACATCATCGGCCTCTCCGGCCTCATCACCCCCTCGCTGGAAGAGATGGCGCATGTGGCGAAGGAGATGGAACGCCAGGGCTTCAAGGTGCCGCTGTTGATCGGCGGCGCCACCACCTCGCGCGTGCATACCGCGGTGAAGATCGCGCCCAACTACCCGAGCGGCACCGTGGTGTACGTCACCGATGCCTCGCGCGCGGTGGGCGTGTGCAGCAACCTGCTGTCTGGAACATTGAGCGCCAACTACATCGCCGAGATCAAGGCCGACCAGCAGGCGGCGCGCGAGCAGCATGAAGGCAAGCAGGGCAAGGCCAGCTACATCCCGCTGGCCGAAGCGCGTGCGCATGGCCTCAAGACCGACTGGAAGAAATACTCGCCGCCCAAGCCCAGTCTGCTCGGCGTACAGAAGCTGGAGAATTATCCGCTCGACATCCTCGTCGACTTCATCGACTGGTCGCCGTTCTTCCAGGCCTGGGAACTCGCCGGACGCTATCCGAAGATTCTCGACGATGAGGTGGTGGGTGAAGAGGCGCGCAAGCTGTTCGCCGACGCGCAGGCCATGCTGAAGAAGATCGTCAAGGAGAAATGGCTCACCGCCAACGCCGTGTTCGGCCTGTTCCCGGCCAACACCGTGAACAGCGACGACATCGAGATATACACCGACGACAAGCGCAAGAAAGTGGCGATGACCTGGCACAACCTGCGCCAGCAGACCAAGAAGCCCGCCGATATCCCCAACTACTGCCTGGCCGATTACATCGCGCCCAAGGCAAGCGGCGTGAAGGACTACATTGGCGGCTTCGCCGTCACCACCGGCCTCGGCATCGAGCAGAAGATGAAGGAGTTCGAGAAAGCCAACGACGACTACAGCGCCATCATGCTGCAGGCATTGGCCGATCGTTTGGCCGAAGCCTTCGCCGAACACCTGCACCTGCGTGTGCGCCGCGAGTTTTGGGGCTATGCGGCGGATGAAGCCATGAGCAACGAAGACATCATCGCCGAAAAATATCGCGGCATCCGTCCCGCCCCCGGCTACCCCGCCTGCCCCGAGCACAGCGAGAAAGGTCCATTGTTCGAATTGCTGCAAGCGCCGAAGAACGCAGGCATCACGCTCACCGAGAGCTTCGCCATGCTGCCCACTGCCGCTGTCAGCGGCTTCTACTTCTCGCACCCCGAAGCGAAATACTTCGCCACCGGCAAGGTGGACAAGGATCAGGTCGCGGACTATGCCCAGCGCAAGGGTTGGACGGTGGAAGAGGCGGAGCGGTGGTTGGCGCCGGTGTTGAGTTATTAATGGAGGATTTTTATGTCGGATGAACCATCGGGAAGTTTCGTTCGCTGGCAGGCCATAACTATTAGCCAGCTTTCTTATGCCATAAATCTTATTCTCGGTTTTTCAGTTGCTGCATTAGGGTTTCAACTATCACTTCTACAAAATAGCGACTTCTACCTCTCCTCATTGGGCAAGTGCGCTTATCTCATTTCTCTGACAAGCCTATTTTTTTCAACGGCTTTTGGTGTTTGGGTTGTTATTAATCGACTAAGGGATTTTCGCCTGACCGCTAGAACGGCTCGCAAAAAAGAAGAAATGCTTCGTGAAAAGAAAGATAGGGACGAAATTGATAGTGTGCTTGGGCCATATCGAATTAAGAGTAGGGAGCGTGGAGAGGCAACATGGGTACTGTTCTGGTGGCAAATCGGAAGCTTTGCTGTGGGAATATTTTTCGCGACTCTTGCAGTATTAGCAGAATTTGGTGAGAAGTTGCTTTAGATATGAGGTGCGCTCGATGAACACGAAACAGTTGATAACGCTATGGTATGTTGGTTTTATAGTTTTGCTACTACTCCTTGGTGATGGGTTGGGAATTGCGTGGCTTCGGCGAAATGACTCAGCTGCATTTGCATTGGCCGCAATTTTATTGGGCGGTTTAGTGATATTCACACAAAGAGCCGGGCTTCAATTCGACAAGAAATTGTTCTTTAAGTGGATGAGCATTCCGGCTTTACTGCTTGTTGGTCTGGGCGCCTTGGTAGCTTACAAGGAAATTAATAAGGTGCGCGGTGTTGAAGTTCTTGCGATGGCTGATAAGGCTAACGTTACAGGAACAGCAGGCTTGTCATATGGCACCTTGTTCCAAGGAAATTTATACAACGGAACAAATTACTATCTTCGCAGCGTTGTAATAAAAATCACAGCTCAAGAGAAGAACGGAAAGATACGCTGGTCGAGACAATTTTCAGATGATGTGTTTATCAAACCGCTAGCTACAGGTAGCTTCCAAATAGAAGTAGTTAATGCCGAAGGAGCGCAATTAGATTGGGGTATTAGTGAAATAAAAGGTGAGTGGAGAGGCCCGCCTAGATAATGAATTACTGAGGAACCCTAAGCTTTTCAATTACTCAATGACAAAGGAATATGCAATATGACCACCCTCATCAAAACCGACACCAAACTGGGCGAAGGCGCGGAAGCACAAGCCGGACAAACCGTCATCGTGCATTACACCGGCTGGTTGTTCGACGAGAACGCAGCAGACAACAAGGGCACGAAATTCGACAGCTCGCTTGACCGTAACGAGCCGTTCGATTTCCCGCTCGGTGGCGGGCGCGTCATCAAGGGTTGGGACGAGGGCGTGGCAGGTATGAGGGAAGGCGGATCGCGCACCTTGGTGATCCCGCCCGAGATGGGTTATGGCCCGCGTGGTGCGGGCGGTGTGATCCCGCCGAATGCGACGCTGGTGTTCGAGGTGAAGCTGCTGAAGGTGATTCGCACCGAGTGCATCGACACCAAGGTGGGCGAGGGCGAGGAAGCGCAGGCCGGGCAGCATGTGACGGTGCATTACACCGGCTGGCTGTATGACAAGAACGCGGAAGGCAACAAGGGCACCAAGTTCGACAGCTCCGTCGATCGCGACGAGCCATTCGAATTCCCGCTGGGCATGGGTCATGTGATCCAGGGTTGGGACATGGGCGTGCAGGGCATGAAGGTGGGCGGTCAACGCACGTTGGTGATCCCGCCGGAGATGGGTTACGGCAAGCGCGGTGCGGGCGGTGTGATCCCCGGCAATGCGACGCTGGTGTTCGAAGTCGAACTTTTGGGTGTGAATTAAATGAAGCGGCTCACTTTCATTCCGCTCGCCGCGCTGATCGGCGCGAGCAGTCTGTTGTTCAGTGCCTGTTCCCAAGCCGAGCTGCCCGCGGCCAAACCGAGCAATGTGACCGAGCTGATGCAGATCGATGTCAAAGCCGGTACGGGTGCGGCCGCTAGCGCCGGACAGACAGTCTCGGTGCATTACACCGGCTGGCTGTATGACGAAGCAGCGCCCGAACACAAAGGCAGCAAGTTCGACAGTTCGCGAGATCGCAACCGGCCGTTCGAATTCGCGCTCGGCGCCGGTCAAGTCATCAAGGGCTGGGATGTCGGTGTGCAAGGCATGAAAGTGGGCGGATCGCGCACCTTGGTCATTCCCCCGGAATTCGGCTACGGCGCCCGTGGTGCGGGCGGCGTGATCCCACCCAACGCAACGCTGGTGTTCGATGTGGAGTTGCTGGCGGTGAACTGAGCCGGGGGTTAGACTGCCGCCATGTTCGATAAAGAGCATAGCACCTCCAAGCAGGCTTTCGATCCCGGTGACCGCACCTACTACGTCAGCGACGAGCGTTTGCGCGCATTCCGCGCGCTGACGCCCGAACAGCGCCTGCGATGGGTGGAAGAGCTGGCGAGCTTCTTGCGGATGGCCAAGTTGTCGAGAAGCGACAAGAATGAACCGACTGACGGTAACATCACGTCCATAGAATGAACATTCAGAAGTAGCCGAGCGCACTTCACAGGAGAGAGGCCAATGTTCCAGATTCGAGTACACGGACGGGGTGGGCAGGGCGTGGTGACCGCTACCGAGATGTTGTCTGTCGCCGCCTTCGAGGAAGGTCGCCATGCGCAGGCTTTCCCCAGTTTCGGTTCGGAGCGCACGGGGGCGCCGGTGGTGGCGTTCTGCCGCCTTGATGACAAGGAGATCCGCCTGCGCGAACCCATCATGCAGCCGGACGCGCTCATCATCCAGGACCCCACCCTGCTGCATCAGATCGATGTGTTCGCCGGACTCAAGCAGGACGGCTATGTGTTGCTCAACTCGGCGCACAGCTTCGACCAGCTCGGTCTGGGCGAACTGGTGCAGCGCATGGGTCATGCGCGACTTGCCACTTTGCCTGCCACCGAACTCGGGCTCAAGCATATCGGCCGCCCCATCCCCAACGTGCCGCTGATCGCCGGTTTCGCGGCGCTGTCCGGCATGTTCAAGCTCGAATCCGTGGTGAAAGCGATCAACGAGAAGTTCTCGGGCAAGGTGGCCGAAGGCAACATCGCCGCCGCGACCGAGGCTTACGAATTGGTGAAGCAACAGATGAAGGAGGCCGCAAATGCTTAAGCAGATGGAAGGCTCCAAGGCCGTGGCCGAAGCGGTGGCGTTGTGCCGCCCGGAGGTGATCTGTGCCTATCCGATCTCGCCGCAGACGCACATCGTCGAGGCGCTGGGCGAGATGGTGAAGTCGGGCGAGTTGCAGCCGTGCGAGTTCATCAACGTGGAGAGCGAGTTCGCCGCAATGTCGGTGGCCATCGGCTCGTCCGCCGCCGGGGCGCGCTCCTATACGGCCACGGCCTCGCAGGGGCTGCTGTTCATGGTGGAGGCGGTCTACAACGCGTCCGGTCTGGGGCTGCCCATCGTGATGACGGTGGCCAACCGCGCCATCGGTGCGCCGATCAACATCTGGAACGACCATTCCGATTCCATTTCGCAGCGCGATTCCGGCTGGATGCAGCTGTTCGCCGAGACCAACCAGGAAGCGGTGGACCTGCACATCCAGGCGTTCAAGCTGGCCGAGGAGCTCTCCATGCCGGTGATGGTGTGCATGGACGGTTTCATCCTCACCCATGCCTTCGAGCGCGTGGACATCCCGACGCAGGAGCAGGTGGACGCCTTCCTGCCGCCGTATGAACCGCGCCAGGTGCTGGATCCGACCGACCCCATCTCCATCGGCGCGATGGTGGGGCCGGAAGCGTTCATGGAAGTCAGATATCTGGCCCATGCCAAGCAGTTGCAGGCGCTGGAACTGATCCCGCAATACGCGGCCGAGTTCAAGGAGAAGTTCGGGCGCGACAGCGGCGGGCTGGTGCGCACCTATCGCACCGAGGATGCGGAGACCATCATCGTGGCCATGGGTTCGGTGCTGGGCACCATCAAGGACGTGGTGGACGACATGCGCGCACAGGGCCACAAGATCGGCGTGCTGGGCATCATCAGCTTCCGCCCGTTCCCCATGCAGCAGGCGCGCGAGGCGCTGCAACACTGCAAGCGTTTCGTGGTGGTGGAAAAGAACCTGGCCGTGGGCTTGGGCGGTGTGCTCTACACCACGCTGCGCATGGCGGTGGCCGGCCTCAAGCTGACCGGCTACACCGCGATCGCCGGTCTGGGCGGACGTCCCATCCCCAAATCCTCGCTGCACAAGCTGTTCCTCGATGCGGAGCAGGGCGCACTGGAGCCGGTGACCTTCGTCGACCTCGATTGGGACGTGGTCAACAGACAGCTGGAGCGCGAGAAGCAGAACCGCCACTCCGGCCCCATCGCCGAGAACATCCTGCATGCCAAGGGGATGTCTTCGTCGGCCAAATTCGGTTGAGGAGCGATCATGGGATACCAGACCGTCAAGTTCTACCAGACCGGCACCTACACCGTGGGCAACCGCCTGCTCGCGCCGGACGAGCGCAGCGTGCAGGCCGGCGAACGGCGCAGCAATTCGATCAACTCCGGCCACCGCGCCTGCCAAGGCTGTGGCGAGGCGCTGGGCGCGCGTTATGCCATCGACGCCGCGATGGCGGAGAGCAACAACCAGTTGATCGCGGTGAACGCGACCGGTTGTCTGGAAGTGTTTTCCACGCCTTATCCCGAATCGTCCTGGCAGGTGCCGTGGATCCATTCGCTGTTCGGCAACGCGCCGGCCGTGGCGACCGGCGTGGCGGCGGCGATGAAGGTGAAGGGGCGCAGCGAGGTGCGCGTGGTGGCGCAGGGCGGCGACGGCGGCACCACCGACATCGGTTTCGGCTGCCTGTCCGGCATGTTCGAGCGCAACGATGATGTGCTCTACATCTGCTATGACAACGAAGCGTATATGAACACCGGCGTGCAGCGTTCGTCGGCGACACCACCCACGGCACGCACCGCGACCACCATGCCGGTGGGCAAGGAGCCGGGCAACGTGTTCGGCCAGGGCAAGAACGTGCCGGAGATCGCCATGGCGCACGGCATCCCCTACGTGGCGACCGCGACCGTGGCCGACCTGCGTGACCTCGAATACAAGGTACGCAAAGCGATGAAGATGCGCGGCGCGCGCTACATCCAGATCTTCGTGCCCTGCCCGCTGGGCTGGGGTGCCGCTTCGCACGACACCATCAAGCTGGCGCGCCTGGCCAAGGAGACCGGCATGTTCCCGGTGTTCGAGGCCGAGCATGGCGAAGTGACCGGCGTGCTGAAGATCCGCAACAAGCAGCCGATCGAGGAATACCTCAAGCCGCAGAAGCGTTTCGCGCACCTGTTCGGCAAGCATGCGCACCCCGAGATGGTGGCGCACCTGCAGGCCATCGCCGACCGCAACATCCGCAAGTACGGGCTGCTGGACGAGGAGAAGGTAAATGCCCAATAAACCTTTCGCTATTACGCTGAAGCCCGGTACTTCGCTGTCCAACCTGACCGGTTCTTGGCGCAGTGCGCGCCCGGTCTATCTGGACCGCCTGCCGCCGTGCAACAACGCCTGCCCGGCGGGCGAGAACATCCAGGGCTGGCTGTTCCATGCTGAGAGCGGCGATTACGAGCAGGCCTGGCGCGTGCTGGTGCAGGACAATCCGTTGCCGGCGGTGATGGGTCGCGTGTGCTATCACCCGTGCGAGACGGCGTGCAACCGCGCGCAGCTCGATCAGGCGGTGGGCATCAATTCGGTGGAGCGCTTCCTCGGCGATGAGGCGATCAAGCGCGGCTGGAAGTTCGACGCGCCTGCCGCATCCACCGGCAAGAAAGTGCTGGTGGTGGGCGCCGGGCCGTCGGGGCTGTCAGCCGCCTATCATCTGGCGCGCATGGGTCACAAAGTGGAGATCCACGAAGCCGGTCCGCTGGCGGGCGGTATGACCCGCTTCGGTATCCCTAAATACCGTTTGCCGCGCGAGGTGCTGGATGCCGAGGTGCAACGCATCGTCGATCTGGGTGTGACGCTGAAGCTGAACACCAAAGTGGAGCACATCGCCCAGAGCATGAAAGCGGGCGGCTTTGATGCGGCCTTCCTCGCGGTCGGCGCACACATCGGCAAGCGCACCATGATCCCGGCGGGCGATGCGGCGCACATCGTGGATGCGGTGTCGGTGCTGCGTTCGATGGAGGGCGAGGACAAGCCCATGCTGGGTCGCCGCGTGGTGGTTTACGGCGGCGGCAATACGGCCATCGACGTGGCGCGCACGGTGAAGCGCATGGGCGGCGAGCCGATCATCGTCTACCGCCGCACGCGCGACAAGGCGCCGGCGCACGATTTCGAGATCGAGGAAGCCTTGCAGGAAGGTGTGATGGTGAAGTGGCTGTCTACCATCAAGCAGGCGGGCGCGGGCGAGATCACCATCGAGCGGATGGAACTGGACGACAAGGGATTCCCGCAGCCGACCGGCGAATTCGAGAAGCTGGAAGCGGATTCGGTGGTGCTGGCGCTGGGCCAGGATGTGGACCTGTCGCTGCTGGAAGGCGTACCCGGACTGGAGGTGAAGGACGGCGTGGTGCAGGTCGGCCCCAACATGATGACCGGTGCAACGGGCATCTTCGCCGGCGGCGACATGGTGCCTTCCGAGCGCACCGTCACGGTGGCGGTCGGCCACGGCAAGAAGGCGGCGCGCCATATCGATGCCTGGCTGCGCGGTACGACCTACGCGCCCGCGCCCAAGCACGAGTTGGCCGAGTTCAAGAACCTGAACACCTGGTATTACTCGGATGCGCACAAGACCGTGCGCCCCATGCTGGACATCATCCGTCGCCAGACCAGCTTCGACGAGGTGCAGGGCGGGCTGGATGAGAGCAACGCGCTGTTCGAGGCGCGCCGCTGCCTGTCTTGCGGCAACTGCTTCGAGTGCGACAACTGCTACGGCGTGTGTCCGGACAATGCGGTGATCAAGCTCGGCCCCGGCAAACGCTTCGAGTTCAAGTACGACTATTGCAAGGGCTGCGGGTTGTGCGTCGAAGAATGCCCGTGTGGCGCGATCAAGATGGTGCCGGAAGACATCTGAACCGTTCATGAACCTGCTTTCCAATCCGCTGCTGGTCACGGTGCTCATGCTCGCCGTGTCCAACCTGTTCATGACCTTCGCCTGGTACGGTCACCTGAAGAACCTTGCTACTTCGCCGTGGTACGTGGCGGCGCTGGTGAGCTGGGGAATTGCGCTGTTCGAATACCTGATCCAGGTGCCGGCCAACCGCATCGGCTACACCGAACTCAGCCTGGGGCAATTGAAGATACTGCAGGAAGTCATCACCCTTTCCATCTTCGTGCCGTTCGCCGTGCTCTACATGAACCAGCCGCTGAAGCTGGACTATCTGTGGGCGGGACTGTGCCTGATGGGCGCGGTATATTTCATCTTTAGAACCTGAACATGAGCAAACACATCCATATCCTCGGAATCTGCGGGACCTTCATGGGCGGCATCGCCGCCATCGCCAAGCAATCCGGCTATCGCGTCACCGGCTGCGACGCCAACGTCTATCCGCCGATGAGCACGCAGCTCGAAGCACAAGGCATCGAGCTGATCGAAGGCTGGGGTGTGGAGCAGCTCGACCTGAAACCGGATGTGTTCGTCATCGGCAACGTGGTGTCGCGCGGCAACCCGCTGATGGAAGAGATCCTCAACCGCAACCTGCCGTATGTCTCCGGCCCGCAATGGCTGGCCGATGAGCTGCTGCGGGATAAATGGGTGCTGGGTGTGGCAGGCACGCACGGCAAGACCACCACCACTTCGATGCTGGCCTGGATACTGGAACATGCGGGGCTGAATCCCGGTTTCCTCATCGGCGGCGTGCCGCAGAACTTCGGCATCTCGGCACGTATCACCGAAGCGCCGTTTTTCGTGATCGAGGCGGACGAGTACGACACCGCCTTCTTCGACAAACGCTCCAAGTTCGTGCACTACCATCCGCGCACGGCCATCCTGAACAACCTTGAGTTTGACCACGCCGACATCTTCCCCGACCTGAACGCGATCGAGACGCAGTTCCACCATCTGGTGCGCACCGTGCCGGGCAACGGTCTGGTCGTCTGCAACGGCCGCGAGGAATCGCTCGCCCGCGTGATCAAGCGCGGCAGTTGGTCCCCGGTCGAGAAGTTCGGCTGCGATGATGGCTGGAACATCGATGCGAATGACGTGGTGTCGCTCAACGGCAAGCTACAGGGCAAGTTGCAATGGGACTTGCTCGGCGAGCACAACCGCATGAACGCGCTGGCTGCCCTGGCCGCTGCGCGCCATGCCGGGGTGCCGGTGGCGCAAGGCCTGGCCGCGCTGGCCGAGTTCAAGAACGTGAAGCGCCGCATGGAAGTGCGCGGTACGGTCAACGGCATCACCGTTTACGATGACTTCGCGCATCATCCGACCGCTATCGATACCACTGTGGCCGGTCTGCGCCGCAAGGTGGGATCGGCGCGCATCCTGGCCGTGCTCGAACCGCGCTCCAACACCATGAAGCTGGGCGTGATGAAGGATGCGCTGCCCGGCAGTTTGAAGGATGCCGACCTGACCTTCTGCTATGCGGGTAATCTCGGCTGGGATGCGCGCGGCGCGCTGGCACCGCTGGGCGACAAGGCGGTGGTGAAGGACGACCTGAATGAACTCATCGAAGCCATCGCTAGTGCGGCGAAGTCAGGCGACCAGATTTTGGTGATGAGCAACGGCGGTTTCGGCGGGATACACGAGAAGCTGTTGCTTCGGCTGCAGGGCTGACCGCCTACTGCACCAGATACTCGATCACATCCCCGCCTGCTTCCTCGAAATTACGCCCCAGGCTGATGGCACCGGCACCGTGCAACACGATCTGCTGGTGGTTCAGCTCGATCACCTGACCGTCGCTGAAGCGCACGAAAGTGCCGTTCGCACTGTGGTCGGTGAGCAGGAACTTGCCGAAATTGAACTCGATACGGGCGTGCTGGCGCGAGGCGAGGTTGTCGAGTATCACCAGATCCGAGTCCTCCGCGCGGCCCAGCAGGGCGCTGCGGTTCTGCTCGCTCAGGGTGCACACATGGGTCTCGTAACGTAGCATCAATTCGTTGCGGGACAGCGCGGGTTTGCGGAACGACTGCGTGCCGATGCGCGTGCTGGTCGTGTCTTCCTGTTCCCAGAAAACCTGGAACACATCGAATGATTCCTGCTTGCCGCGGAACGCCGTGCGCTGCAGGGGGCGCGTGTATTTGAGCAGCTTGTCCGGCAGTTCGCCGATCACGGCTTGTGAGGTGAGGATCTGCCGCGCGCGCGTGATGGCGGTGATGCGTGCCGCCAGATTCACCGTGTCGCCGAAGGCGTCGTTGCGGTCCAGCAGCACATCGCCGTAGTGCAGGCCGATGCGGACATAGATCGGCTGGTCGCCGCCGGGGCGCTGGTGTTCGATCTCCAGTTGCATGGCGCGGGCGGCACTGACGGCGTTCACGGCATCCGGGAAGGAACACATGACCTCGTCGCCTATGGTCTTGATCAGTTTGCCGTGATGTTCGAGTGCCACGCGGGTGAGGATGGACAGTGTGCGGGTGACCATGTGCAGCGCGACCTCGTTGCCGAGCTTGTCGTACAGCGCGGTACTGCCGCTGATGTCGGCGAACAGGATGGCGAGCGGCAGCTGCTGGCTGCTCATCAGCCGTTGGCACCGAACATCATGCGCCTGGCCACGAACTTCTTGGCGGGCGGGAGGTGGTCGAGCAGATTGAGCGCTGCCGAGCGCAACGGGCCAAGCAGCGGCAAATCGTTCGAGAACAGACGCACCAGCCCGTCGGTGAAGCGGATGCCCGCGTTGCGGTCGATGCGGCGCGAGTCGCGGTAGGCCTTGCACATGGCGGCGGAGCCGATGCCGTCTGGCGCGTGGTCGAGGATGGTCTGCGCCAGTTCCCAGGCGTCGCGGATGCCCATGTTGAAACCCTGACCCGCGACCGGATGCAGGGTCTGCGCGGCGTTGCCGATCAGCACGGTATGCGGGAAGGTGATGTCGGGCGCGCGTTTCAGGCGCAAGGGGTAGCTGCTGCGCTTGCCGATGGCAGTGAAGTTTCCAACGCGGTCGCCGAAGTGGCCTTGCAGAAAGCGCAGGAAAGTCTCGTCGTCCCAGCCCAGCATGGTCTGCACCTGTTCGTGCGCGGCGGTCAGCACCAGCTCGTAGCCGTCCATATACGGCAGCAGTGCCATCGGGCCCTGCGCGGTGAAACGCTCGAAGGCGACGCCGTTGTCCGGCCGGTCGGTGTTGACGTGCGCGATGATGCCGCTCTGGCCGTAGTCGGTGATCTGCGGCGGGCGCTTGGCCTCAAGTAACTGGCCGCCGTCGGCGACCACGGCGAGCCTGGCTGTGAGGGTGCGCTGTGCACCTTGTTGCTGATAGACGATGGTTGACTGTTCGTTGTCGCTGGACAGATCGCTGACGGTAGCGCCGTACAGGCGATCGACATCGGTCTGATGTAAAGCCCTTTTCAAGGCTGCGTGCAGCGCGGTGTAGGGCAACACGTAACCCATGTCCGGCACGTCCAGATCATCGGCGCGCAAAGTGGTGTGACCGGAAGACTCTTTCTGTGTGACTTCGATCACCTTGATGCCGCTGACATCCTGCAATGACTGCCATGCGCCGAGACGCTGCAAGAGCAGGCGCGAGCCGTAAGACAACGCCAGCGCGCGCGGGTCGGTGGTGTTGATCGCGGATTCGCGCGCTTCCAGCAAGGCCACCTTGAGGTCGTTGTCGCGCAGCGCCAGCGCCAGCGCGATACCGACCGGGCCGCCGCCGATGATGGCGACGTCATAGTGTTCATTCATGGCGCATCTCCTCCTCGATCTGTTCGACGGTCTTGGGTGCATCCCGAGTCAGTACCTCGTTGCCGTGCGCGGTGATCAACACATCGTCCTCGATGCGGATGCCGATGTTCCACAGTTCCTGCGGCACGTTGTCAGCGGGGCGGATGTAGCAGCCGGGCTCCACCGTCAGCGTCATGCCGCTTTGCAGCGGACGCCAACTGCCGTCGAGTTTGTATTCGCCGACATCATGCACGTCCATGCCCAACCAGTGGCCGGTGCGGTGCATGTAGAACTGCTTGTAGCTTTCGGTTTCGAGCACGGATTCCAGCGAACCCTGACAGAGTTTGAGGTCGATGAAGCCCTGTGCCAGCACGCGCAGCGCGGCCTGATGCGGCGCATCCCACAGATTGCCGGGATGGGCGGCGGCGATGGCGGCTTCCTGCGCGGCGAGTACGATCTGGTACACATCCTTCTGCGCGGGGGAGAACTTGCCGTTGATGGGGAAAGTGCGCGTGATGTCGGCAGCATAACCGTCCAGCTCGCAACCCGCGTCGATTAGCAGCAGTTCGCCATCGTTCAAGCGCGCATCGTTGCCCACGTAATGCAGGGTGCAGGCATTGGCACCGCCCGCGACGATGCTGGTGTAGGCCGGATGACGTGCACCGTGAGAGCAGAACTCGTGCAGCAACTCCGCTTCCACCTCGTATTCATGCTGGCCGGGGCGGGTGAAGCGCATGGCGCGGCGATGGGCTTCGCAGGAGATGGCGGCGGCGCGGCGCATGATGTCCTGTTCGAGGAAATCCTTGATCAGGCGCATCTCGTTCAGCAACTCCTGCACGTCGCGCAGATGGGACGGTGCCTGGATGCCGCTACGTGATCTGGCCTTCACCGCTTCGCGAACTTTGAGCAGACGCGCATCCCACTCGCTGCTCGCACCCATCGGATAATACAAAGTAGGCTGATCGGCCATCAGCTCGGCCAGCTTCTCATCCAGTTGCGCGATGGGATAGGCGGCATCGAAGCCGAAGTGCTGCGCGGCGGCATCAGGGCCGTAACGGAAGCCGTCCCAGATCTCGCGCTCGGGGTTTTTCTCGCGGCAGAACAGGATGGACTGCCGCGCCTTCCCTGCGATCAGTACCAGCACCGCTTCCGGTTCGGCGAATCCGCTCAGGTAATAGAAGTGACTGTCGTGACGGTAGTCGTAGTGCGCATCGGCGTTGCGCGCCACTTCGGGCGCGGTGGGGATGACGGCGATGCCCTGCCCCATCTTTTCGAAAAGCTGGCGGCGGCGTTGGTGGAAATGTGCGAGATCAGGCATGACCCGCATTCTGCGACGCACGCAGTTGCTTGTCGAGTTCATCCAGCCGTTGCGGGGTGCCGATGTCCCTCCACAGTCCGTGATGGTGCTCGCCGCTAATGCGGCCCTGCGCGATCTGTTCGCGCAGCAGTGGTGCCAGCGGGGCGGCGCTGCCGCGCGCAATGTTGGCGAACAGGGCGGGTTGATAGAGGCCGATGCCGCTGAAAGTCAGGATCGAGGATCGAGGACCGAGGATCGAGGGGGTGGGCACGATACGGTCGCCTGCGAGACAGAAATCGCCCTTGAGGTTGTGTTCGGGGTTATCCACCAGCACCAGATGCGCCACATCATTGCTTGCAGCGAGTGCGGCAGCACGCTGCGACAGATGGTCGAAATCGTAATCGCAATACACATCGCCATTCACCACCGCGAAGGGTGCATCGCCCAACAAGTGCAGCGCGAAGGCGATACCCCCCGCTGTCTCCAGTGCCGTGCCTTCATCCGAATAATTGATGCGTGCGCCGTAGCGCGATCCGTCGCCCAGCGCCTGTTCGATCTGCCTGCCGAGGTGGGCGTGGTTGATGACGAGGTCGGTAATGCCTGCGCGCACCAGCCGCTCGATGTGCCACACGATGAGCGGCTTGCCGCCCGCCTGCAGCAGCGGCTTGGGTGTGTGGTCGGTGAGCGGGCGCATGCGCTCGCCGCGACCGGCGGCCAGGATCATGGCGCGCATGGTTCAGGCCTTTTCCATCTGCATATTGAGTTCGAGCAGGATGTTCAGCAGCGGCTTGAGGTCGATGTAGCGCTCGCAGGCCTTGTGCAGGTATTCCATCACCAGCGGCATGTCCTTCAGGTAGCCGTCCTTGCCGTCGCGGTGGTACAGGCGGGCGAAGATACCCAGTACCTTGATGTGACGTTGCACGCCCATCATCTCGTAATCGCGGTAGAACTCGCCGAAGTCTTCGCGTACCGGCAGGCCGGCTTTGCGCGCCTTCTCCCAGTACGGGATCAGCCAGTCCATGACATCGGCCTCTTCCCACTGGATATAGGCATCCTTGAACAGCGAGGCGAGGTCGTAGGTGATGGGGCCATACACGGCGTCCTGAAAATCGAGGATGCCGGGATTGTTGTCCGGCACGAACATCAGATTGCGCGAATGGTAGTCGCGGTGCACATACACGCAGGGCTGGGTGAGGTTGTTGGCGAGGATGCGCTGGAACACCTCCTCCAGTTTTACCTTCTGTTTGTCGTTGAGTGTCACGCCCAGATGTTTGCCGATGTACCACTCGGGGAACAGGTCGAGCTCGCGGCGCAGCAAGGCTTCGTTATAAGGCGGTAGTTCGTCTGGTTTGGAGGCGAGTTGGATCTTGATCAGCGCATCGGTGGCCGCCGCGTAAAGCTGCTTGGGGCTTTCAGTCTGCAAAGCTTGCAGGTAGGTGGTGTTGCCGAGGTCAGACAACAACAGGAAACCCTGCGTCAGATCGTGCGCATACACATGCGGGACATGGGTGCCGGCCTGTTCGAACAGTTTGCCGATATGCAGGAAGGGTTCGCAGTTCTCGTGTTGCGGCGGGGCATCCATCACCACCCGGGTCGAGCCGTCGCCAAAGGTGGCGCGGAAGTAGCGGCGGAAGCTGGCGTCGGCGGAAGCGGGCGCGAGGGTGAACGGTTGGTCGGGGAAAAGGGATGAAAGCCAGTCGGTAAGCTGTTGTTGACGCTGCATTTGATTGCCTTAATGAGGGTTTTGTGCGATTTTAGCACCTTAATTTGACCGACCCGCCCATGCTTTTCCGTTCGCGCCTGTACGCACTTTCCCTGTTGTTCGCCTTGCCCTGTCTGGCGGTCGCCGAGACCTTGCCGCTCAAGCTGGACCGTACTTTCAAGCGTCTGCCCGCCCAGTCGGAGCCGGGGGTGGCTTTCATCAGCGCGGACAGTCTGGAGGCGCGACAGGGAGACCAGCTGGAGGCCAGCGGCAAGGTGGAACTACGCCAGGATGGCCGTGTGGTAAAAGCCGACCACTTGCTCTACGAACAGGAAAAGCAGGATGTGTACGCGGACGGGAACGTGAGCATCATGCAGGGCGAGACTGTGGTGAACGGCCCCCGGCTGAAGATGAACCTGGACCTCGATGTCGGCGAGATGGCGCAGCCGGAGTTCATCATCGGCGAGAATAATGCGCGTGGTACTGCGGCAGTGATGAATCTGGAAGGACGTCAGCGTCAAACCTTCCGTTCCGCTGTCTATACGACCTGTCCGGCCGGGAATGATGACTGGCTGATTCGCATGAGCACGCTGGAACTCGACCGCGACAGACAGGTTGGCGTCGCCTACAACGCCAGGGTCGAGTTCAAGAGCGTGCCCTTCCTTTACACGCCGTGGATGGATTTCGCGCTGAACGACGACAAGCGGTCGGGCTTCCTGGGGCCTGTCTTCGGTAGTACCAACTCCGGCGGCAGCGAGATCACGCTGCCCTATTTTTGGGACATCGCGCCCAATCTGGACGTGACGTTCTCGCCGCGCCACATCAGCAAGCGCGGGACGCAGTTCAACAATGAAATGCGCTATCTTCAGCCGCGATACAGCGGTGAGATCAATGCCGATGTGTTGGCCGGGGACCGTGTGAGTGGGCTTGACCGATCCCACTTCGGGATCAAACATCGGCACGATCTCGGCAGCGGTTTCTCTGCTGCGGTGGATGCGAACGTGGTTTCGGACGATGCCTATTACCGCGATCTGGCAGGGGCCCTCAGCGGAACGTCACAAGCCAACCTGCTGCGCGAGGGCGTCGTGTCATATGCAGGATACGGCTGGAACGCATCGGCCAGAGTGCAGCGCTACCAGACTTTGCAGGACCCGCTGGCGCCGGTGGCGATCCCTTATCGCCGCCAGCCGCAATTGACACTGAGCACGAGCCGACAGTTTGCGGACAGTACCGTGAGTCTCAGCAGTGAATACGTGGACTATCGCCATCCTTCCTGGGTGAGTGGGCAGCGCTTGGTGATAAATCCGTCAATCAGCTACCCGTTATTGAACGAACCCGGATATTTTCTGACACCGAAGCTGGCGCTGCATTACACCAGCTATGCGCTGGATGCCAACAACCTATCCGGTATCCCGAACACTCAGCGCACTGTGCCGATGTTCAGTGTGGATGGCGGGCTGATCTTCGAGCGCAACGACTCGTTCCTGGGCAATGATTACATGCAGACGCTGGAGCCGCGCGCCTACTATGTCCGCATCCCCTATCGCGACCAGTCCTTCCTGCCCAATTTCGATTCGGCGCTGGCGCCTTTCAGCTTCAGTCAGATATTCACCGAGAACCGCTTCCTCGGCAGCGACCGTGTGGGCGACGCGGACATGATGACACTGGCGCTGACCTCGCGCGTGATCGACGGGGATGACGGGACTGAACGCTTGCGCGTGGCGATAGCGGAGCGCTTCACATTTCAGACGCCGCAAGTGAATCTTGGTGCCAGTGCTGATACCAATAGCCGCTCCGATATCCTGCTGATGCTCGGAGGCACGATGACACGAGCCTGGTATCTGGACAGCCAGTTGCAGTTCAATCCGAACCAGAGCTATACACAAAACTATAGTGCTGCTGCTCGCTACAATCCCGAGACGGGAAAACTGTTGAACCTTGGCTATCGCTATGCCCGTGATTCATTGCGCCAGATGGACCTTTCTGGCCAGTGGCCCTTGTTCGGCCGCTGGCATGGCGTTGGACGAATCAACTATTCTTTGCGCGATGACCGTCTTCTGGAGGCGCTGGGCGGGCTTGAGTATAATGCTGCGTGCTGGTCGGTAAGAGTGGTGGTGCAGAGTTTTGCGACAGCCACCAATGAGCGTGCGACAGGCATATTCACGCAGCTCGAATTGAGTGACTTGATACGCGTCGGTGCTGACCCGCTGGAGGCGCTGCGCATCAGCGTTCCCGGCTACATCAAGCTGAACGAACTACCCGCCGACAAGCCGGAACAAGGCTTGCATTGATCCCCTATTGCGAAAGAAACATATGCTGAAGATACGAATCGCGCTTGCACTGCTGCTGCTTGCGGGCCCCGCAGCCGCAGCTGATGTGGCCAAGAGCGCCAGACCCATCGATGACATTCGAGTCGTCGTGAATGAAGAAGTGATCACGCGTCTGGAGCTCGATGAGCGCATGCGGTTAGTCATCAGCCAGTTACAGCGACAAGGCACACGACTGCCGGACACGGCCATCCTCGAGAAGCAGGTCCTGGAGCGCATGATCATGGAGAAGTTGCAGATGCAGTTCGCCAGGGAGACGGGCGTGCAGGTGGACGATGTCCAGCTTGAAGGCGCGCTGCAGCGCATCGCCATGCAGAACAAATTCCCTTCACTACCTGCTTTCCGCGCCAAGCTGGAAAAGGACGGGGTGGATTTCGCCAAGTTCCGCGAAGAGATACGCGGCGAGATGCTCACCGGCCGTCTGCGCGAGCGCGAGGTGGACAGCAAACTGGTGATCAGTGAAGCCGACATCGAGGCGTTCCTCGCCACGCAAGCGACGCAGGGCAACAAAGGGGAAGAGCTGAAGCTGGCTCACATACTGGTCGTGGTGCCGGAACAGGCGACCGCTGCGAGCATCCGCAACTACCAGCGCAAGGCAGAGGAAGCGCTCGCCAAACTTCAGGGCGGTGCGCCCTTCTCGCAAGTGGCTGCGGGCTATTCGGATGCCAGGGATGCCTTGCAAGGGGGCGAGCTAGGCTGGCGCCCGGCCAACCAGTTGCCGGCATTGTTCAGCGAGCCTTTGGCGGACATGAAGGCAGGCGAGCTGAGCCCCTTGTTGCGCAGCCCCTCCGGTTTCCACATCATCAAGCTACTGGAGCGTCGCAGTTCGGATACGCCGGTGTTCATCACCCAGACACATGCGCGCCATATCCTGATCAAGACCAGCGAACTGGTGCCGGAGAGCGAAGCCAAGGCGCGCTTGCAGGAGATCAAGCGCCGCATCGACAAGGGGGCGGATTTCGCCGAGCAGGCGCGCCTGTATTCCGAGGATGGCAGCGCCGCGCAGGGCGGCGACCTGAGCTGGATATCGCCCGGCGAGACCGTGCCGCAATTCGAACAGGCGATGGATGCGCTCAAAATCGGGCAGGTCAGCGGTCTGGTGCAGTCCGGTTTCGGCTGGCACCTGATCCAGGTGCTGGCGCGCAGGGACACTGACATCAGTGCCGAGCAGAAGAAACAGCAGGCACGTCAGGCTATCCGCACATACAAATCCGAAGACGCCTATCAGGATTGGCTGCGCCAGTTGCGCGACCGCGCCTTCATCGAATATCGCGAGTGATGCGTATTCAGCGCATAGCGCTATCTTTTGCTTCCTCTCCCGCAAGCGGGAGAGGATTGAGGAGAGGGTAGGTGGGCGCACCCCTTATCGTCACCAGTGGCGAGCCGGCGGGGATCGGGCCGGACCTGTGTCTGCAACTCACACAGGGAGCCCAGTCGCTGGTGGTGATCGCCGACCGGGAGTTGCTACGGCAGCGCGCTGCACAACTCGGTCTTTCCGTGCACTTGCATGACTATCGGCCGGGCCAGCCCTTGCGGCAGGATGGGCTGAACATCCTGCATGTGCCGTTGCACAGCCCGGTGCATGCAGGTCGGCTCGATGTCGCCAATGCAGGCTATGTGCTGGAGATGTTGCGCCGTGCGGCACAGGGTTGCCTGTCCGGAGAATTCGCGGGCATGGTGACCGCCCCGGTGCACAAGGGCGTCATCAACGACGCCGGTATCCCCTTCACCGGCCACACCGAATTCCTCGCCGAGGTTACCCACACCCCTCTGGTGGTGATGATGCTGGCGGGCGGCGGCATGCGCGTCGCACTGGCGACCACACACCTGCCGTTGCGCCAAGTCGCTGACGCCATCACGCGGCCGCTGCTGGAAGACATACTGCGCATCCTGCAGCGCGACCTGCAACGCCGCTTCGGCTTGCCCCGCCCGCGCATCCTCGTCGCCGGACTCAACCCGCATGCGGGTGAGGGCGGTCATCTCGGGCGCGAGGAGATCGAGGTGATGATCCCGGTGTTGGACAAGCTGCGCGCGGAAGGCTTCGACGTCTCACCGCCACTGCCCGCCGATACACTGTTTGCGGAGCACCGCCTGAAGGAATGTGACGCCGTGCTCGCGATGTATCACGACCAAGGGTTACCCGTGCTCAAGCACGCCAGTTTTGGCGAGGGCGTGAACGTCACTTTGGGGATGCCCATCATCCGCACCTCGGTCGACCACGGCACGGCGCTGGAACTGGCGGGCACGGGCAAGGCCAATGTCGGTAGCTTGCTGGAAGCCATCAAGGTGGCAGAGGAGATGGTGCAGCATGAACGGACATAACATTGATGAAGCTTTGGTTCCGACATCACACGCTGCGCGTATGAGTCTTCTCAGAAACGCTTTTTGGATTTATTGAAATGAGTCATGAAGCGAAAAAGCGTTTCGGCCAGAACTTCCTCGTCGACCAGAACATCATCGCCGACATCGTCCGTTGCATCCGCCCGATGCCGGACGACAACATGGTGGAGATCGGTCCAGGCCTGGGTGCACTCACGCGCCCGCTGCTCAAGACGCTCGACAAGTTGCATGTGGTCGAGATCGACCGCGACATCATCGCCCGCCTCAAGACTGACTATCCGCAGGACAGGATCGTCATCCACGAAGGTGACGCGCTGAAGTTCGATTTCGCCACGCTTGGCACGCCGCTGCGCATCGTCGGCAACCTGCCCTACAACATCTCCTCGCCGCTGCTGTTCCACTTCGCGGAATATGCCGAGCGCATCACCGACATGCACTTCATGCTGCAGAACGAAGTGGTCGAGCGCATGGTGGCCGAACCCTCCACCGCTGCCTATGGGCGCCTGTCGGTGATGCTGCAATACCGCTTCTACATGGAGAAACTGCTCGACGTCCCGCCGCAATCCTTCCGGCCCGCGCCCAAGGTCGATTCTGCCATCGTGCGCATGATCCCTCTGCCGAAGGGCAAGCTAGAGGTGGCGGATGAGAAGCTGTATGGCAAGATCGTGACTGCCGCCTTCGGGCAGCGCCGCAAGACGCTGCGCAACACGCTCCGCGACTATCTTGCCGAAAGCGATTTCGCCCGTCTGGATATCAACCCGCAGTTGCGTGCCGAGAACCTGGGGGTGGCGGAATATACGCGCATCGCCAATTCCATCAGCGCTCGCGCCGTCCATTGCCCTTGAGCCGCTGAACGGCTGGCTTTCGGGTAGAATCGCACCTCATTCATCACCGGCAGACGTCGCTTCATCATGTCCGACATTCCACCTATCGTATTGACCTTCGCGGCCAGCGATCCCAGCTCCGGCGCGGGGATGCAGGCCGATATCCTGACCATCGCCAGCATGGGCTGCCATCCTTTGTCGGTAATCACCGGCATCACGGTGCAGGACACCAGCGGTGTGGAGGATATCCAGCCAGTGGACGCCGATCTGGTGGTCGACCAGGCACGCACGCTGCTGGAGGACATGCCGGTCGCGGCGTTCAAGATAGGTCTGCTGGGCAGTGTCGACAACATCGCGGCCATCGCCGAAGTCATCTCCGATTATCCCGACATCCCGCTGGTGTTCGATCCGGTGCTGGCCTCAGGACGCGGCGACGAGCTGGCCAATGAGGACATGCTGGATGCGCTGCGCGAACTTCTGTTGCCGCAGACGACCATCCTCACGCCCAACAGCATGGAAGCACGCCGCCTGGTGATGGACGAGGAGAATGAATCCGATGATCCAAGTCTGTCCGAATGCGCAAAACGCATCTTGGGCATGGGCTGCGAATATGTGCTGATCACCGGTACGCACGAGCATACGCCCAAGGTGGTGAACACCCTGTACGGCGAGCGAGGACAATTGCGCAGCGATGACTGGCCGCGCCTGCCAGGCATCTACCATGGTTCAGGTTGCACGCTCGCCTCGGCGATCGCCGCCTTGCTCGCCAATGGTTTGAGCATGGAAGATGCCGTGCGCGAGGCGCAGGAATACACATGGGAGGCACTGAAATACGGCTTCCGTCCCGGCATGGGGCAGCACATCCCGGACCGTCTGTTCTGGGCGCGCGACGAGGATGAGGCAGGCGAGGAGACGCGACATTAAGAGGCGGGACGCATTCCAGGGCTTGTATGCCATCACGCCGGATGAACCTGATACTGCCAGGTTGTTGCAGCAGGTGGAACGGGCTTTACGTGGTGGTGCGAGCATCCTGCAATACCGAAACAAGCTGGCTGATGGAGTTCTGCGGCGGGAACAGGCAGCAGCTTTGCGCGATATGACGCGTGGATTCGGAGCGATCTTCATCGTCAACGACGATGTGCAGCTGGCTTCCCGGGTAACCGCCGACGGCGTGCATCTCGGGGCCGAGGATGGCGATATCGCTGCTGCACGGGCGGTCCTCGGGAGCGACGGACTAATCGGTGCCTCTTGCTATAATCGCGCGCCGTTGGCGGTCGACGCGGTGCGGCAAGGTGCGGACTATGTGGCGTTCGGTGCGTTCTTTCCATCGAGTGTGAAACCGGGGGCGGTCGTCGCCGAGTTATCACTGCTGGAGAGCGCGCGGCGCGAATTGCAAGTGCCGATAGTCGCGATCGGCGGCATCACGATAGTGAACGGCAGGCAGCTGGTCGCTGCAGGCGCGGACGCGCTGGCAGTGATCTCGGCGTTATGGAATGCGCCGGACATCGAACTGGCGGCAAGAGAATTTTCCAATCTATTCAGGCAAGGCAGAACAGCATGACATCGCACAATCAGGAACTCTTCGACCAATCTCAGAAACTCATCCCCGGCGGCGTGAACTCGCCGGTGCGCGCATTCAAGTCGGTCGGCGGCACACCGCTGTTCTTCAAGCGTGGCCAGGGCGCTTATGTGTGGGATGCGGACGACAAGCGCTACATCGACTATGTGAATTCCTGGGGCCCGATGATCGTCGGCCATTGTCATCCCGAAGTGGTGAAGGCTGTGCAGGCCGCAGCCGCAGAGGGGCTGGGCTTCGGCGCGCCGACCGCGGCGGAGCTGGAGATCGCCGAGACGCTGTGCAGGATCCTGCCGTCGCTGGAGATGGTGCGTCTGGTCAGCTCCGGCACCGAAGCGACCATGACCGCCATCCGCTTGGCGCGCGGTTTCACCGGTCGTTCGCGCATCATCAAGTTCGAAGGCTGCTATCACGGTCATTCCGACGGTCTGCTGGTCAAGGCCGGTTCCGGCGCGCTGACCTTCGGCCAGCCGAGCTCTTCCGGCGTGCCGGCCGAGATCGCGGGCCTGACCACGGTGCTGGATTACAACGACGTGGCGGGTCTGGAGAAGACCTTCGCCGAGATCGGCAAGGAGATCGCCTGCGTGATCGTCGAGCCGGTCGCGGGCAACATGAACCTGATCCTGCCGAAGCGCGAGTTCCTCGACGCGATGCGCAACCTCTGCACCAAGCACGGCGCGGTGCTGATCCTGGACGAGGTGATGTCCGGCTTCCGCGTCGGCCTGCAGGGCGCGCACGGCCACTACGGCATCAAGCCCGATCTGATCACGCTGGGCAAGGTGATGGGCGGCGGTCTGCCCGCTGCCGCGTTCGGCGGTCGCCGCGACATCATGCAATGCCTCGCTCCGCTGGGCGCGGTGTACCAGGCCGGCACACTGTCCGGCAATCCGGTGGCGGTGGCCGCGGGCCTGACCACGCTCAAGCTGGTGCAGGCGCCCGGCTTCTACGAGCGACTGACGAAAATCGCGAAGGACATGACCGAAGGCATCGCGGCGAGTGCGAAGAAGCACGGCATCCCGTTCAGCGCGCAATCCATCGGCAGCATGTTCGGCCTGTATTTCAGCGCCAAGGCGCCGACCTCGTATGCTGAGGTGATGGCCAGCGACAAGGCGGCGTTCAACCGATTCTTCCACGCGATGCTGGACGAGGGCGTGTACCTTGCGCCGTCCGCGTTCGAGGCGGGCTTCGTCTCGGCAGCGCATAGCGATGCCGATATCGCGGCCACCATCGCTGCCGCTGACAGAGTCTTTGCGGCCTGGAAATAATGGGACTCTTCTCCCGTGCGGTGTTTTACACCACCGTCAATCACATGAAAGATCTGCCGCTGCATGGCGGCAAGGAAGTCGCGTTCGTCGGGCGTTCCAATGCGGGCAAGTCCAGCGCAATCAACACGCTGGCCAACCATGTACGTCTGGCCTTTACCAGCAAGACGCCCGGGCGTACCCAGCACCTCAATTATTTCGACCTTGGGGACAACCGGTTCCTGGTCGACCTGCCCGGATACGGCTATGCCAAAGTACCGCCGGATATCCAGGCGCATTGGGAACACCTGCTGGGTCAGTACTTGCAAACACGCTCGGAACTGGCCGGGCTGGTAGTGATCATGGACTCGCGTCATCCGCTGACGGAACGTGACCAAGGGATGCTGGACTGGTTCGCACCGACGGGGAAGCCGATCCATATCCTGCTGACCAAGTCGGATAAACTGAGCCGTCAGGAAGCGACCAAGACGCTGCGCGAAGTGAAGGAATTCCTGGCTGAACACTTTCCGCAATGTACGGTGCAGCTTTTCTCCAGCCTGAAGAAAACCGGTACAGATGAAGCGGAAGCAGTGATTGCCGGATGGCTGAAAGACTGACAGGCAAAAAAATGCCCCTGAACCAAAGGGGAAAGATTCAGGGGCAGAAGGTCTTTACAGGGTAAAGACGCCCGCTCAGGGAGGAGAAACGGGAAGCAGCTCTCGCTACTCGTTTGCTCAGACGGGGCTATGCGAAAATAGTTCCATTACATGACTAAAAAATTTGGGAATAGCTATGCAGATACTCGGACAGTACCCGCAATCCAGAATGCGCAGGATGCGCAGAGATCAATTTTCACGGAACATGATGCGAGAGCATGTGCTTACACCGGCCGATTTCATCTATCCCGTGTTCGTGCTGGAAGGCAGCAATAAAACCGAGGATGTGAAGTCCATGCCGGGCGTGCAGCGCAAGACTTTGGACTTGCTGCTTAAAGATGCAGAGCAATGTGTGAAGCTGGGCGTACCGGTGATGGCTATCTTCCCGGTGATCGAGGCCGCGAAGAAAAGTCTGGGTGCGGAAGAGGCCTTTAACCCGGACGGGTTGGTGCCGCGTGTAGTGGCAGAGCTGAAGAAGAATTTCCCGGATTTGGGGGTGATGACCGACATTGCCTTGGATCCCTACACCAGTCACGGTCAGGATGGTCTGATCGACGATGGCGGCTATGTGCTCAACGACGAGACGATCGCGGTGTTGACGCGGCAGGCGCAGTCTCATGCAGCGGCGGGTGCCGACATCGTCGCGCCATCCGACATGATGGACGGCCGTATCGGTGCAGTACGTGCGGCGCTGGATGCGGACAAGCACATCTACACGCGCATCATGGCCTACTCGGCCAAATATGCCTCCAGTTTCTACGGCCCGTTCCGCGATGCGGTGGGTTCCAGTGGCAATCTGGGCAAGGGCAATAAATATACCTATCAGATGGATCCGGCGAATTCCGACGAGGCGCTGTGGGAAGTCGGCCTCGATCTGCAGGAAGGGGCGGACATGGTGATGGTCAAACCCGGCATGCCCTATCTAGACATCGTGCGTCGTGTGAAAGACGAATACAAGACCCCGACCTTTGTCTATCAGGTGAGCGGCGAATATGCGATGCTGAAAGCGGCGGCACAGAACGGTTGGCTGAATGAGGAGGCTTGTGTGCTGGAAGCCTTGCTGTCCTTCAAGCGCGCAGGTGCAGACGGTATCCTGACCTACTTCGCCCTGGATGCGGCGCGCTGGCTGAAATCAGGCGGTTAGCAACGCTTCGACTGCCGCGATGTCTGCATGGGTCTTGGGGTGGCGGCTGCCACTGAAGCGTGCGCTTTCCGGTAACACCACGATGTGGGTCTGCACCCCGGACTCCGCAGTCAATGTGTAACTGGGGACGGCCTCCTCGTGTCCACTGAACCGTACCCGCCATTCCCCGCTCTCGAATTCGATCTTGTTCTTGAGTAAAAACAGCAGCACGGCTTTGGCATCATCCGAAAAGAGCATCAGGTTGATGTCTGAATTCACGCCTGCGGTGCCGCTCAGCACCGACCCCGTCAAGTAAGGCTTGAACTGCGACAATCGTTGCATGTTGTGCAGCGCTTCCTCGCGCAGATTGCGCAGGATGTCCGGATGGTCTGCATGCTGGTAGAGCGCGCGATATTGTTGCAACGCCAGGTCGACTTCCAGATTGCTTGGAAGATGGTGTGAATCTGCGACACCGAGTTGGCGGGCAGCTTTGCGTTTGGCGAAAGCGTGGTCTGTGATGCTGCCATCCGCCATCAGTTTGGCTGCTTCATGCGCAAGCTGGATGCGCATCAGGTCACGATGCTGTATCGGCGACTTGCGCATCAGAACAACTGGTCAGTGCCAGATTCGGCTGGTTTGAATATCTCCAGCAGGCTGACTCCGCGCTCGGCCGGCACGTTCTCCTCATAGAAATACTCTACATGCGCACCGTCCGGATCGCGCAAGCCTTCATCATTGATGCGGGCCGCCACCATGTGGGGAGGGACGGTGTATTCGATCTCCGGGGTGTCCTTCAGGATCTCTCCCATGTAGTCCATCCAGATCGGCAGGGCGGCACCGCCGCCGGTTTCTTTCTCACCAAGGCTGTGAGGGTTGTCATAACCCAGCCAGGTGACGGCAACCAGAGTGGGATGGAATCCGCAGAACCAGGCATCCATCGATTCGCTGGTCGTGCCGGTCTTGCCGGCCAGATCATGCCGGCCAAGTTCCATGGCGCGTATCGCGGTGCCGTGCTTGACGACATCCTGCATCATATTGACCATGGTGAAGGTGTTGCGGATATCGAGGATCTGCTCGGCATCCTTGCCGGCCTCGACCGGGACGGTCTGGCTGATGAGGTTCCCTTGACCGTCCTCGATGCGCTGGATCAGATAGGGTGTGACGCGGTAGCCGCCGTTGGCAAAGACTGCATAGCCACCCAGCATTTGCCAAGGGGTGGCAGACACCGCCCCCAGCGCCATCGTCAGATATGGGCCGACCTTCTCACGATCGAAACCGAATTTGGTGACATAGTCCTGTGCATAATCGAGTCCAATGGACTGCAGGATGCGGATCGATACCAGGTTCTTGGATTTGATGAGCCCCTGCCGCAAGCGCATCGGGCCTTCAAAACGGCCCTCATAATTCTTGGGCTCCCACAGCTCACCTCCCGTATCCGACAAATTGACAACGAGTGGGGCGTCATTGATGACGGAGGCAGGAGTAAAGCCCTTCTCAAGGGCGGCAGAATAGATGAAAGGCTTGAAACTGGAGCCGGGTTGCCGCCATGCTTGGGTGACATGATTGAATTGCTTGCGGTTGAAGTCGAATCCTCCGACCAGCGCATAGACGGCACCGGTGCGCGGATCGGCAGAAACAAAGGCAGCCTCGGCTTCTGGAATCTGGGTGATTTCCCAAGAATCGCCACTCGTCCTGTTGATGCGTATCAGCGCGCCTTGTTTGATACGGCGATGCAATACCCAGCGCCCATTTACCAGTTGCTGGGCGAAACGGAGTCCGGCCCCCTGGATCTCGACTGTCAGTCCGCCCTTCACTCGCACAGAAAGCCCTTTTCGGCTCACGGAAAGTACAACAGCCGGAATGAGTTCGTCGCTGCTGGAGACATCCTGTAGCGCTATATCAAGCAGCGCATCCGTGTTGTTCTTCTTTAAGTCGACAAAGCCTTCCGGGCCGCGATATTCATGTCGATGATCGTAATCCAGTACGCCTTTCCGCAAAGAAGCATAAGCGGCAGCCTGATCCCTGGCTCGTATGGTGGTATAGACGCTGTAACCCTGGGTGTAGATATCCTCCTGGAAGCGTTCATACATCTCCTGGCGAACCAGCTCGGAAACGAAATTCGCGTTGACAGCGAATTCCTGATGATAGGCGGATTGTTTGGTTTGGATCGGCTCGGCCAAAGCTACGGTGTATTCTTCTTCGCTGATGTAGCCCAGGTCACGCATGCGCCGCAGTATGTATTCCTGCCGGAGCTTTGCGCGCGAGGGGTTGACGACAGGATTATAGGCGCCCGGGGCTTTGGGCAAGCCAGCCAACATGGCCATCTCGGCCGTGTTCAATTCTGCGATGGGTTTTGAATAATACGCCTGCGCTGCGGCACCGAAACCGTAGGCCCGTTGCCCCAGATAGATGTGGTTGATGTAAAGCTCCAGGATCTCGCTTTTGCTGAGGTTGTGTTCGATCTTGAAGGCAAGCAACATCTCGTTGAATTTGCGGCTGAGGGTCTTCTCCTTGGAAAGAAAGAAGTTGCGGGCCACCTGCATGGTGATGGTGCTTGCCCCCTGTTTGACGCCACCAGAAGCAAAATTGGAATATGCGGCGCGCAGGACGCCGACATAATCGACGCCCCCGTGTTCATAGAAGCGATCATCTTCGGCGGCAAGAATGGCCAGCTTCATGCGCTCGGGAACTTCATCGATCTTTACAAGCTCGCGTCGTTCCTCGCCGAATTCACCGATCAGAACGCCCTCTGCGCTGTAGATGCGCAATGGCATCTTCGGGCGGTAGTCAGTGAGTGCCTCAAGCGACGGGAGTGTCGGATAGGTGAGGATCGCTGCGAACAGAAGGAGCAGTAAAGGCAATAGCGGGAGCATCAGGATGCCTACCGCAGGATAGAACCACCAGCGTGAAGTCATGACTACCATCAATATTTAAGTTAGACCCCGATTATATCGTTCAGGGAGCGCGATGGACGCACATAGAAAAAACTTTACACTCTTGGGAGTTATTGCTAGGATTTAAACCAGTTTATACGGAAGTGCGCTAACTATCCTATGATTAAAGGAAATTTCGACATCCCGTTAGATTTTCTGCAAACCTCCACGCCACCGATGATAGGCGTGGACATCAGTTCGTCTGCAGTCAAGATGCTGGAACTGAGCGAGGCGCCCAAAAAGAACGGATTCGTCGTGGAAAGGTATGCGATAGAACCGTTGCCTTCGGACGCTGTGAGTGATGGCAACATAAATAATCTGGAAGCAGTATCCGAGGCGTTGCAGCGCGCATGGAAGCGCATGGGAACACGTATCAGGAATGTGAGTCTTGCATTACCGGCGGCCGCAGTCATCAGCAAGAAGATCATGCTGCCGGCGGGATTGCGCGAGGACGATCTGGAATATCAGGTTGAATCCGAGGCGAACCAATATATCCCCTTTGCGCTGGATGAAGTGAACCTGGACTTCCAGGTGCTCGGCCCTTCACCTAACAACCCCGAAGAGATCGAAGTCCTGTTGGCGGCTTCGCGCAAAGCGAACGTCGAAGACCGGGTCGCTGCCGCACAGACTGCGGGATTGAAGGCGGTCGTTATGGACGTGGAGCCTTATGCAGCTGAGGCCGCTTTCAATCAGATCAGGTCCCAGCTGCCGGGTGGTGCAGAAGACCAGTGCATCGCCGTTGTCGATATCGGTGCCAGCGTAATGAACGTGAACGTTCTGCGGAATGGGCAATCTGTCTATACGCGCGACCAGCAGGTTGGAGGCAATCAGCTTACACAGCAGATACAGGCGGCGTTCGGTCTGACGGCGGAGGAGGCGGAGGCGGCAAAACGGAATGGCGGATTGCCGGAAAACTATGAAAGCGACGTTCTGGCACCGTTCCGCGAGAATGTGGCGATGGAAGTGGCGCGTGCACTACAGTTCTTCTTTACCTCGACCCAGTACAATGAAGTGAGCTATGTAGTGCTGTCTGGCGGTTGTGCCGCATTGTTGGGGCTGGATGAGGCGGTAGCCACCCGCACACAGGTCAGTGCGCTTGTGGCAAACCCGTTCGAACTGATGACGCTTTCTTCTCGGATCAAGCCGCGACAACTGCAAACTGATGCGCCGGCATTGATGATCGCGTGCGGCTTGGCGATGCGGAGGTTCGATCCATCATGATAAGAATCAATCTGTTGCCCCACCGAGCGGAAAAGCGGCGGGCAAAACAACTGCAATTCATCGTACTCAGTGTCATATCCGTCGCGCTGGGTGCTTTCCTGGTCGGGCTGGTGCATGTGGCTATCGGGACCCAGATCTCCTACCAGGAAAGAAGGAACGAATACCTGCAACAGGAAACTGCCGTATTGGACAGGCAGATCGCCGAGATCAAGAAGTTGCGTCAGCAGACGCAATCGCTTCTCGCCAGAAAGAATGTGGTCGAGAATTTGCAGTCCACGCGTTCGGACGTGGTTCATCTGCTGGATCAGATGCTGAGGATCCTGCCAGAAGGAGTCCATCTGAAATCGCTCCAGCAATCTGGCTATAGAATCAGTCTTGTGGGTTATGCGCAATCCAATGCCCGCGTCTCTACCCTGATGAGGGCGATAGACGACTCTCCATGGCTGGATTCGCCCGCACTGGTAGAGATACACGCGGCCAATGTGGGCGGATCGCGCCTGAATGAATTCTCCCTGAACTTCAATCTTACCAAGCAGATGGACTCCACGGGCGCTGACAGTACGGGCAAGGGAAGATAAAAGATGGCGATGAATTTCATTGAAGAGTTTAAAAACATAGATCCCAAGAAGCCCGGCAACTGGCCTTGGCTGGTCAAGCTCGCGTCCTTCGCTGCCATGTTCTTATTGGTAGTGGCCGCGGGTGGTTTCTTCGACTGGCAAGACCAGTACGAGAACCTGAAGCGTATAGAAGGTGAAGAAGCAAGCCTTAAGGAAACGTTCCTCGCGAAGAAGAGGGAGGCGATCAATCTGGATATCATCAAGAAGCAGTTGATCGATACGCAGCAATCGTTTGGGGCGTTGCTGAAGCAATTGCCAAGCAAATCGGAGATGGACGCCCTGCTGACCGATATCAACCAGGCGGGTCTGGGGCGCGGTTTGCAGTTTGAACTGTTCCGTCCTGGGCCAGAAGTTGCGACGGGCGTATTCACTGAGCAGCCGATTTCCTTGAAGGTGACCGGCAGTTACGATGACTTGGGGAATTTCGCGAGTGACATATCCCAGTTGCCACGCATCGTGACGCTGAACGACATCCGTATTGCGCCTATTGCGGGTGGCATGCTGAGCATGGAGTCCACTGCTAAAACCTATCGCTATCTGGATGAAGCGGAGTTGGAGGCGCAGAAAAGGGCAGCGCTGGCCGCCAAGAGGAAAAAATAATGAATGCGCGACTACTATCAGTGCTTATGGCCATGATGCTGGCCGGTTGTGGCGGTGAAGAGTTCCAGGATCTAAGGGATTTTGTGAATAACGCCGGTGCTGATATGCGCGGCAAGGTGGACCCTCCGCCAGACATCAAGCCCTACGAGCCGTTCGCTTATGACAACGCGACTTCACTGCCGGATCCATTCAAGCCGCGGAAGACAAAAACTGGCGGGGCGGGGCGTGGAGGGCTTAACCAGCCGGATTTCGACCGTCCCAAGGAAGAATTGGAAGATTACCCGCTGGAGAGTCTGAAGATGGTCGGATACCTGTCCCAAAAGGGAGTTGGACATGCCGTACTCCGCTCGTCGGAAGGGAAGATCCATCAGGTCAGGGTTGGAAACTACATAGGTCTGAATTTTGGTCAGATCACATCGATCTCGGAGACCGAACTCCAGGTCAAAGAAATGGTTCAGGATAGTGCCGGTGACTGGACGGAGCGCGAAAGTAGCCTGCAATTGATCGAATGATTAGGAGTGAAAAATGAAACTGCTTGATATGTCGGCAAACAAAATAATCCGAGTGGTTGCGATGGCAATTGCTCTTTGCTCCTTCAGTGCCCAGGCTCTGGAAAGTTCCGAGTTGGCTAATAGCATAGAGGCAATCAGTGCCAGCAATGAGAACGGGAAGCTCGTTGTGAAAGTGGCGCTAAAATCGCCGCCGAAAGCCCAACCTGCTGCTTTTACGATCAACACCCCGCCGCGCATCGCCTTCGATTTTCCCAATACTACAAATGGGATGGGGGCCTCCATGCAGACCTTCGGCGAAGGGGATCTGCGTAGTGCCAACATCGTTCAAGCGGGGAATCGCACGCGTTTGGTCATCAATCTTGCGCAAATGGTCGGATATGACACCAGGGTGGACGGCAACGATGTATTGATCACCTTGCAACCGAGGGGCGTGGGAGGTGGCGCAGAGCCTGTTCCTGCAGCCCATTTCGCTGATGCATCGTCAAGTGCCATGCAGCATAGCTTGAGAGACATAGATTTCCGCAGGGGCAAGAACGGTGAAAGCCGAATTCAGATCGATTTGTCCGACGCGGATATCGGTATAGATATCAAACAGCAGGGGCGGGCGCTGATAGTTGATTTCCAGCGCGCAGTGTTGCCGCGCAATCTGCAGCGGAAACTGGACGTTTCAGATTTCGCCACCCCGGTTCAAACGATCGACGCTTTCGTTCAGGGAAATAACGCGCGCCTGTCGATCGAACCGAAGGGACTTTGGGAATACTCGGCTTATCAGACAGACAACAAATTCATCGTCGAAGTCAAGGCTGTCACGGAAGACCCGAACAGGTTGGTGAAGGGGGCGGCTCCGGGATATTCCGGAGAAAAGTTGACGTTGAATTTCCAGAACATCTCGACCCGCGAAGCGTTGAGCGTCATTGCGGACTTTACCGGACTGAATATGGTCATCAGTGATACGGTCTCGGGCAGCTTGACGCTGCGCTTGAAGGATGTGCCGTGGGATCAGGCTTTTGAGATCATCCTGCAAAGTCGCGGATTGGACATGCGCAAGAACGGCAATGTGATTCAAGTGGCACCACGTGAAGAGATCGCGGCCAAAGAGAAGATCGAATTCTCTGCGCGTCAGGAGATCACCGAATTGGAGCCGTTGCGCACGGAGAACTTTGAACTTGCCTACGCGAAAGCGTCGGACGTAGTTACATTGATCTCCAATGACAAGCAAAAGATACTGTCGAGCCGCGGCAGCGCGAACTTCGATCTGCGCACCAATCTGCTGTTCGTCAAGGACGTGCCTTCCAGCCTTGAAGAGGTGCGCAAGCTCATCAAGCTGATCGATGTCCCGGTTCGCCAAGTGCTGATCGAAGCTCGATTTGTGGAAGCAAGCGAGTCCTTCAACCATACATTGGGCGGGCGTCTGGGTTACACCGGCCCAACGCAAGCGCAAGGTGGCGGTTTCGCAGTCGGCAACGCGGGCAGGGGCAGTATCTCTGGCGGCAGTTTGAACCTGCCCGGTGCTGCTTCAGGATTGGGTGGATTGACCATGACGCTGTTCAATGCGGCAGCGACAAAGACGCTCACGCTGGAATTGAATGCGTCGGCCATCGATGGCACAACGAAGAACATCGCCAGCCCGCGAGTGGTCACGGGAGACAAGACCGCGGCAACGATTGAATCCGGTGTCGAGGTTCCCTATCTGCAGGCAAGCAGCAGCGGTGCAACGAACGTGGCCTTCAAAAAGGCAGTGTTGGGGTTGACCGTGACACCCCAGATCACGCCAGAGGATAGCGTGACCATGAAGATCAGCGTAAGTCAGGATACGGTGGGTAACATCTACTCCGGCGTACCAAGTATCAATACAAAGAAAGTCGACACACAAGTGCTCGTCGATAATGGGGGGACGGTGGTCATCGGTGGGGTTTACACGCAAGACGATTCCGATTCCACTTCTGCTGTCCCGGGTTTGGGGGACATCCCGGTGCTTGGCTGGCTGTTCAAGACGAATACTGTGGTCAAGAGCAAGAAAGAACTTCTGGTGTTCATCACACCGAAGATCCTTAAAGATACGCTTGGAACAAATTAGCGAAGTATCTAAGTAAAAACAAAAGCCCGGCATAGCCGGGCTTTTGTTATTACGAGCATGATTTCCGCTACAATTCCGGCATGGAACCGTCCAACACCTACAAATCCAGTAGTGGCAATATCATTCTGATTGGCTTGATGGGCTCCGGCAAGACGACGGTTGGAAAGCTGTTGGCCAAGCAGCTCCAGAAATCCTTTGTCGATTGTGATGAGGAGATACAACGGCGTACCGGGGTCACCATCCCCCACATCTTCGATGTGGAAGGAGAGGA
The DNA here is from genome assembly GCF_054601595.1 of Sideroxyarcus sp. TK5. NCBI lineage: Bacteria > Pseudomonadati > Pseudomonadota > Betaproteobacteria > Nitrosomonadales > Gallionellaceae > Sideroxyarcus > Sideroxyarcus sp. TK5. The sequence goes on from NZ_BAAHSJ010000003.1 coordinate 117,277, forward strand.
GGGTTTCAGATTGCGCGAATCTGCCACATTGGAAGAGCTTGTCAAAAGAAACAATATCGTACTTGCGACCGGGGGCGGTGCGCCTCTGAGTCAGATGAATCGAGAATTGTTGAGCAGGAGCGGCATAGTCGTGTATCTGAAGAGCAGTGTGCATGACCTGTGGCATCGCACACGGCACGACCAGAATCGCCCCCTGCTGCAGACTGCCGATCCGCGCGCGACCCTGCAAGCGCTGTATGAGAAGCGCGACCCGCTGTACAACAGCATAGCTGATATCGTCATTCATACCGGGAAACAGAACGTGCAGCTTCTGCTATCCAGACTTCAGGAAAGATTGGCCGAATATCGCGCCCCAGACAAACCGGCAACAGAGAGTATCCAGTGATGCAAACATTGAGCGTCGGCTTGGCCGAACGGAGTTACCCGATATTGATTGGCAACGGCCTGTTATCAACTGGAGAGTTGTTCATGCCGTATATGCCAACCAAACGTGCCGTCATCATCAGCAATACGACGGTAGCTCCCTTATATCTGGAGCAGCTCCGCGCAAGCCTGCAGGGCGTGGGTGTGCACAGTGACAGCATCATCTTGCCGGACGGCGAGAGATATAAAAATGCCGCGTCGATGGAAACCATCTACGATTCCCTGCTGAGGTCGCACTGTGAGCGGAGTACGACACTCATTGCGTTGGGGGGGGGCGTGATAGGCGACATGGTCGGCTTTGCTGCCGCGTCATATTTGCGAGGGGTTCCGTTCATCCAGATACCTACCACGCTCCTCGCACAGGTGGATTCATCGGTGGGCGGCAAGACCGGCATCAATCACCCGCTTGGCAAGAACATGATAGGTGCTTTTTATCAGCCGAAAATGGTACTTGCTGATACCAGCACGCTGGATACCCTGCCGGACAGAGAGCTGAGTGCAGGTGTTTCTGAAGTGATCAAGTATGGCCTGATACGGGACCTGCCGTTTCTGGAGTGGCTCGAGCAGAACATGGAAAAGATTCTGGCAAGGGATACCGAAGCGCTGCAATATGCGATCGCCCGCAGCTGCCAGAACAAAGCAGAGGTGGTCGGCAACGACGAACGCGAAAGTGGCGAGCGTGCATTGCTGAACTTGGGGCATACATTCGGCCATGCTATCGAGAATGGCATGGGATACGGTGTATGGCTGCACGGGGAGGCGGTCGCCGCAGGCACCATCATGGCGGCAGAGCTCTCCCGCCGGATGGGCTGGCTGACGACGGCTGAGGTTGCACGGATCGGTGAACTGTTCCGGCGCGCAAGGTTGCCGGTGCGCGGACCAATGATGCCGTTTGAAAAATACCTGGAACTGATGGGACTGGATAAGAAAGTGGCGGCAGGCAAGATCAGATTCGTTCTGCTGGAAAAGCTGGGTGGTGCAGTCATGACAGGCGATGTGCCCGAGTCTCTGCTGAAGGAAACGCTTGAGGCATGCTGTGGCTGAACGGCAGTTGGCTCCCTATGCTGTGACCGAGAGCCTGGGCGGTCGACGGACGCCGGAGTCGAGCCCTCCCGGACGAAGCGAGTTCCAGCGGGACAGGGATCGCATCATCCACTCCAGCGCGTTCCGCAGGCTAGAATACAAGACGCAGGTTTTCGTCAATCACGAGGGCGACCTGTTCCGGACACGCCTAACGCATAGCATCGAAGTGGCGCAGATCGGCAGATCCATCGCGCGCCAACTGGGCCTGAACGAGGATCTGGTCGAGGCGATCTCGCTGGCACACGATCTGGGACATACGCCGTTCGGGCATGCCGGCCAGGACGAGCTCAATGATTGTATGGCCGAATACGGCGGATTCGAGCACAACCTGCAATCACTACGTGTGGTGGATGTTCTTGAAGAGCGGTACGCAGCGTTCGATGGGCTCAACCTCTGCTTTGAGACACGCGAGGGTATATTGAAACATTGCTCGCGTGAGAATGCCGAGCGGATGGGTGATGTGGGGCAGCGATTCCTCACCGGGCAGCGCCCCAGCCTTGAGGCGCAGGTTGCCAACCTGGCGGACGAGATCGCCTACAACAATCACGATGTCGATGACGGCTTGAGATCGGGATTGCTGTCGCTGGAGCAACTGGCGGAAGTGGAGCTGTTTGCCACCCATTTGCAGCAGGTGCGGCAGTCGTGGCCGCAGTTGGCCGAGCGTCGCGTCGTGCACGAAACAGTCCGCCGGATGATCAACACGCTTGTCACTGACATGATCGCCCAGACACTTGCCAACATAGCCCAAAGCGCGCCGAGCTCGGTCGAGGAGGTGCGCAGCGCCCCGGCACTGGCAGGATTCAGCCCGCAGATGCGCGAATCGAACCACGAACTGAAGTCCTTTCTGCGGACCGAACTGTATCGCCACTACCGGGTCATGCGCATGAGTGCAAAGGCACGTCGTGTGATTCGCGAACTGTTTCAGGCTTTCATGGAAGATCCGCGCCTGCTGCCACCACAATCGGGCAGCCGGCAAGCGGAGCACTTGCCACGCACCGTGGCAGACTACATAGCTGGCATGACCGACCGCTATGCGATCCGCGAACACAGGCGTATTTTCGCCATAGAAGAGATTTAACCGGTTCTCGGTTGCCCACTGCCTACGGTTTAAGGTAGCATTCCCGCCCTTTTGGATAAATTCCCCGAAAAAGCGGCGTTAGCCGCCCTGTTGTCGGATGATCGAGGTGAGGAGCAAGGTGAATAATTCTTCGTTGCCAGCGCGGCAAGGTCTGTATGACCCGCGCAATGAACATGATGCATGTGGTGTCGGTTTTGTCGCTCATATCAAAGGCTTAGCCAGCCATGACCGGGTAAGAGAAGGTCTGAACATTCTGGAAAACCTGACGCACCGCGGTGCGGTAGGAGCCGATCCGCTGGCGGGCGACGGTGCCGGCATCATGATCCAGATCCAGCATGAGTTCCTGACAAAGGCAGCCGCCAAGGAAAATATCCGATTGCCGGCAACGGGCGAGTATGGGGTGGGCATGTTGTTCCTGCCGCGCAACAAGACCGCTTGCGCAGCATGCGAAAAAACCATAGAAGCCAAGATTAAGGCCGAAGGGCAAACCCTGCTGGGTTGGCGCGATGTGCCGGTGGATAGCTCTGGCTTGGGTGAAAGTGTAAAAGCGGTCGAGCCGCTGGTGCGCCAGGTATTCATCGGTCGCGGCAAGAAGACGGCGGATCAGGATGCGTTCGAGCGCAAACTGTTCGTCATCCGCAAGACGGTCGAACATGCCGTGCGCAAGCTGCCCAAGAACCAAGGCGCGGGCTTCTATATCCCGTCCATGTCCTCACGTACCATCGTCTACAAGGGCATGCTGCTGGCGAACCAGGTGGGCGAATACTTCCTCGACCTGCAAGATGAAAGCTGCGTGAGCGCGTTCGCGCTGGTACACCAGCGCTTCTCCACCAATACCTTCCCGACCTGGGATCTGGCCCATCCGTTCCGCATGATCGCCCACAACGGCGAGATCAACACCATGCGCGGCAATGTCAACTGGATGGCAGCGCGTCACGCTGCGATGTCCTCCAAGTTCCTCGGCAGCGACCTGGACAAATTGTGGCCGCTGATCGTCGAAGGGCAGTCCGACTCGGCATGCTTCGACAACGCATTGGAACTGCTGGTCGCGGGCGGCTACTCACTGCCGCACGCGATGATGCTGCTGATCCCTGAAGCATGGGCCGGCAATCCGCTGATGGATGAGGAGCGCCGCGCGTTCTACGAATATCACGCCGCCTTGATGGAGCCGTGGGACGGCCCTGCCGCCGTGGCATTCACCGATGGCCGCATGATTGGCGCGACGCTGGACCGCAACGGCTTGCGTCCCGCACGCTACCTCATCACCGATGACGACGTGGTACTGATGGCTTCCGAGATGGGTGTATTGCCGATCCCGGAAAACAAGGTCGTCAAGAAATGGCGTCTGCAACCGGGCAAAATGTTCCTCATCGACATGGAGCAGGGTCGCATCGTTGACGACAGTGAACTGAAGAAACAGATCGCCACCGCCAAGCCGTATCGCAAATGGATCGAGCAGTCGCGTTACTTCCTGGACGATCTGCCCAGCGTGGCCAAGAAACATGAAAGCAGCGTCAGCCTGCTGGATGCCCAGCAGGCCTTCGGCTATACGCAGGAAGACGTCAAGTTCATCATGCAGCCGATGGCGACCGCTGGCGAAGAGCCGACCGGTTCCATGGGTACCGATGCGGCGTTGCCCGTGCTGTCCGGTCGCAGCAAGGTGTTGTACAACTACTTCCAGCAGTTGTTCGCGCAGGTGACCAATCCGCCGATCGACCCGATCCGCGAAGAGATCGTGATGTCGCTCACCTCGTTCATCGGTTCTAAGCCGAACCTGCTGGGTGTGGACGAGACCAAGCCGGCGCCGCGTCTGGAGGTGCATCAGCCCGTGCTGTCGCACGACGACGCGGCAAAGCTGCACAGCATCGACAAACTCACCAAAGGCAAATACAAGTCCAAGACCTTGGATATCACCTACCCGGTGAAGAACGGTGCAGCCGGTTGCGAAGCCGCAATCAAAGCCTTGTACAAGGAGGCCGACAAGGCAGTCGCAGCGGGCTACAACGTGCTGATCCTGTCCGACCGCGCAGTGTCGGACAAGCGCGTAGCGATCCCCGCGCTGCTGGCGACCGCATCCGTACACCATCACCTCGTGCGCGAAGGTCTGCGAACCAGCACCGGTCTGGTGGTTGAAACCGGTTCGGCACGCGAAGTGCACCATTTCGCTTTGCTGGCGGGCTACGGAGCAGAGGCGGTCTATCCCTGGCTGGCATTCGATACGATCTCCTCATTCGATCTGCCAGCGGGCGTGAGCGAGAAGGAAGGTCACAAGCGCTTCATCAAGGCGATCAACAAGGGCCTGCTGAAGGTGATGTCCAAGATGGGCATCTCGACCTATCAGTCCTACTGTGGTTCGCAGATCTTCGAAGCCATCGGCCTGAACAGCGATTTCATCGAGAAATATTTCCCCGGTACCGCGACACAGATCGAAGGAATCGGCTTGGTGGAAGTCGCGGAAGAAGCAGTACGCACACATGCAGCTGCATTCGGCAACGATCCTCTGTTGCAGAACATGCTGGATGCTGGCGGTGAATACGCTTACCGTGCACGCGGCGAAGAGCACACCTGGACGCCGGAATCCATCGCCAAGCTGCAGCACTCCACGCGTGCCAACAACTACGCGACCTACAAGGAATACGCCAAGCTGATCAACGACCAGACCCAGCGCCAGATGACGTTGCGCGGCCTGTTCGAGATCAAGTCTGCGGGCAAGGCAGTGCCGCTGGATGAAGTCGAGTCGGCCAAGGAGATCGTTAAGCGTTTCGCCACTGGTGCGATGTCGCTGGGCTCCATCTCTACCGAAGCGCACTCCACACTGGCGATCGCGATGAACCGCATCGGCGGCAAGTCCAACACCGGTGAGGGCGGCGAAGATGCCAACCGTTTCAAGATTCTGCACGGCGGCGAGAAGCTGTCCGAGATCATCGGCAAGGGCCGCATCGAAGCAGACCAGACCATGAAGCCGGGCGATTCGTTGCGCTCGCGCATCAAGCAAGTCGCGTCGGGTCGTTTCGGCGTGACTGCTGAATACCTCAGCAGCGCAGACCAGATCCAGATCAAGATGGCGCAGGGCGCGAAGCCCGGTGAAGGCGGTCAGTTGCCGGGCGGAAAGGTTTCCGAATACATCGGCAAGCTGCGCCACTCGGTGCCCGGCGTCGGTCTGATCTCGCCACCGCCGCACCACGACATCTACTCCATCGAAGATCTGGCGCAGCTCATCCACGACCTGAAGAACTCCAACCCGAGCGCTTCCATTTCGGTGAAGCTGGTGTCTGAAGTCGGCGTGGGTACGGTAGCTGCGGGTGTGTCCAAGGCCAAGGCCGATCACATCGTGATCTCCGGCTTCGACGGCGGCACCGGAGCATCGCCGCTGTCCTCGGTGAAGCACGCGGGTACGCCGTGGGAACTGGGTCTGGCGGAAGCACAACAGACCTTGGTGCTGAACAAACTGCGTGGTCGTATCGGCCTGCAAGTCGACGGTCAGATCAAGACCGGTCGCGATGTGCTGATCGGCGCACTGCTTGGCGCGGATGAATTCGGTTTCGCCACTGCACCGCTGGTGGTCGAGGGCTGCATCATGATGCGCAAGTGCCACCTCAACACCTGCCCGGTCGGCGTCGCCACACAGGATCCCGAGCTGCGCAAGAAATTCACCGGCCAGCCGGAACATGTCGTGAACTACTTCTTCTTCGTCGCCGAGGAAGTGCGCGAACTGATGGCGCAGATGGGCGTGCGCAAGTTCGAGGACCTGATCGGCCGCAGCGACCTGCTCGACATGCGCAAAGGCATCAAGCACTGGAAGGCCAAGGGTCTGGATTTCAGCAAGGTGTTCCATCAACCCAAGGTCGGTGCCGACGTGGCTCGCCGCCACGCCGAAGCGCAGGATCACGAGCTGGAAAAAGCACTCGACAACGACCTCATCGCGCAAGCCAAGGAAGCGCTGGACGCGAAACGCGTGGTCACCATCGAAACCAGGATCAGCAACGTCAATCGCAGCGTCGGCACCATGCTGTCGCATGAAGTGGCCAAGCGCCACGGCAATGCCGGTCTGCCGGACGACACCATCCGCGTGAAGCTGCTGGGCACGGCGGGACAAAGCTTCGGTGCCTTCCTCGCGCATGGCGTGACCTTCCAGCTCGAAGGCGAAGGCAACGACTACGTGGGCAAAGGCCTGTGCGGCGGACGCATCATCGTCAAGCCGTCCGAGGACAGCAGGCTGGTCGCGGAAGACAACATCATTGTCGGCAACACCGTGCTGTACGGTGCGACCGCCGGTGAAGTGTTCTTCAATGGCGTAGCAGGTGAACGCTTTGCGGTGCGCAACTCCGGCGCGATCGCGGTGGTCGAAGGCGTGGGTGACCACGGCTGCGAATACATGACCGGCGGCATGGTCGTTGTGCTGGGTAATACGGGACGCAACTTCGCGGCAGGTATGTCCGGCGGCGTGGCTTACGTGCTGGACGAAGACGGCACGTTCAAGCAGCGCTGCAACATGTCCATGGTGCAACTGGAAGCGATTCCGGAAGAGGCGGCACAGAGCGAGACCGGCGAAGTGGAAGCTCACGGTCGCGTGCACTTCAACCACCTGAACAAGGCGGACGAAGCCGCCCTGCGCGGCAAGATCGAGAAGCACCTGCGCTACACCGGCAGTACACGCGCCAAGCAGATACTGGATAACTGGGCACAATATTTGCCCAAGTTCGTGAAGGTCATGCCGACCGAATATCGTCGTGCGTTGCTCGAAATTGCGGCGCAGCAGCAGAAGGAGGCCGCATAATGGGCAAGCCAACCGGATTCAAGGAATTTGCGCGCGTCAGCGAAGGTTACGCGCCGGTAGAGCAGCGCCTGAAGCATTATCAGGAGTTCGTTGCACATCTGTCTGACAGCGAAGCAACCCAGCAGGGTGCACGTTGCATGGACTGCGGCATCCCGTTCTGCAACAACGGCTGCCCGGTCAACAACATCATCCCCGACTGGAATGACCTGGTGTATCGCGGCAACTGGAAGCAGGCCATCGAAGTGCTGCATTCCACCAACAACTTCCCGGAAGTGACCGGTCGCATCTGCCCGGCACCGTGCGAAGCGGCTTGTACGCTGAACATCGGCCACGAAGCTGTCGGAATCAAATCCATCGAGCACGCCATCATCGACAAGGCTGGCGAGAACGGCTGGGTCGTGCCGCAACCAGCAAAGAAGAAGACGGGCAAGAAGGTTGCCGTAGTCGGTTCCGGCCCAGCCGGACTGGCTGCCGCGCAGCAACTGGCCCGTGCCGGTCATGCCGTGACCGTGTTCGAGAAGAACAGCCGCATCGGCGGTCTGATGCGCTATGGCATCCCCGACTTCAAACTGGACAAGCGCCTGATCGACTGGCGCATGGCGCAACTCGCCGCTGAAGGCGTGAAGTTCCAGACCAGCACTTTCATCGGCAAGGAACTGCCGGGGAAGGGCATCGTCAACGATGCGAAGAAAGTCATCAGCCCGGCCGCCCTGAAGAAGGATTTCGATGCGGTGATCCTGGCGGGTGGTTCCGAGCAGCCGCGCGACCTGGCGGTACCGGGACGCGAACTGGCCGGCGTGCACTACGCGCTGGAATTCCTCATTCCGCAGAACAAGGAAGTCGCCGGCGACGGCAAGAACCCGATCGATGTGGCTGGCAAGCATGTCGTGGTCATCGGCGGCGGCGACACCGGTTCGGATTGTGTGGGCACCTCCAACCGCCACGGCGCAGCCTCCATCACCCAGATCGAAGTGATGCCGCGTGCACCGGAGCAGGAGAACAAGTCGCTGACCTGGCCGAACTGGCCGCTCAAGCTGCGTACCTCCAGCTCGCACGACGAAGGTTGCGTGCGTGACTGGGCGATCTCCACCAAGGAATTCATCGGCGAGAACGGCGTGCTCAAGGCGATCAAGTGCGTGCGCGTCGAATTCAAGGAAGGCAAGATGGTCGAGATCGCAGGCAGCGAATTCGAACTCAAGGCCGACTACGTCTTCCTCGCCATGGGCTTCACCAATCCGCTGGCGCAAGTGCTGGATGCGTTCGGTGTGGCGAAGGATGGCCGTGGCAATGTGCTGGCGACCACCGACGGCGACAAGTGCTACCAGACCAGTGTCAAGAACGTGTTCGCCGCAGGCGATATGCGTCGCGGCCAGTCGCTGGTGGTATGGGCGATCCGCGAAGGTCGCCAGGCTGCACGCGCAGTAGACGAGTTCCTGATGGGCTCGTCGCAGTTGCCAAGATAATAAAAACAAATCCGCCACCTGCTCGGTGGCGGAATTCATTCAGGGAACCAGCATGAACTTCAAAGTTAAGAACGACACCTTCCTGCGCGCGCTGTTGCGCCAGCCTACCGAATACACGCCGCTGTGGATGATGCGCCAGGCCGGTCGTTACCTGCCGGAGTACCGCGCCACCCGTCGCCAGGCCGGCAGCTTCATGGGCCTGTGCAAAAGCCCGGACTTTGCGACCGAAGTGACGCTGCAACCGCTGGACCGCTTCCCGCTGGATGCAGCCATCCTGTTCTCCGACATCCTGACCGTGCCGGACGCGATGGGGCTGGGTCTGTACTTCTCCGAAGGCGAAGGTCCCAAGTTCGAGCGGCCGCTGGAAACCGAAGCCGAAATCATGGCGCTGCAAGTGCCGGACATCGGCAAGGACCTGAAATATGTGACGGACGCTGTATCGCAGATCCGCAAGTCGCTGGATGGCCGCGTGCCGCTGATCGGTTTCTCCGGTAGTCCGTGGACATTGTCCTGCTACATGGTGGAAGGGGGCAGCAGTGACGATTACGCCAAGGTGAAGACCTTGATGTACAAAGAGCCCAAGTTGATGCACCACATCCTGAACGTGACTGCGCAGGCGGTGACCGCATATCTGAATGCGCAGATCGAAGCGGGCGCGCAAGCCGTGATGATCTTCGACTCCTGGGGTGGTGCGCTTTCGCATTCTGCCTACCACGAATTCTCTCTGGCCTATATCCAGCGCATCGTCGATGGTCTGATCAAGGAAAAGGATGGCGTGCGCATCCCGTCCATCGTATTCACCAAGGGTGGCGGTCTGTGGATCGAGAGCATCGCCGATATCGGTTGTGATGCGGTCGGTCTGGACTGGACCATGGACATCGGTGTAGCACGCCAGAAGGTCGGCCACAAGGTCGCGTTGCAAGGCAACCTCGACCCGACCGTGTTGTTCGCCACACCGGAAGTGATCCGCAACGAGGTGGAGAAGGTGTTGTCCAGCTTCGGTTTCGGCAGCGGCCATGTGTTCAATCTGGGCCACGGCATCTCGCAACATACCGACCCCGATAACGCGGCCGCGCTGGTGCAGGCCGTGCATGAACTCAGCAAGAAATATCACTAGAAAACGCTTGACAGGCACCGGTTTATGAACAGGTGTCCAGACCGTAAAGGGCCACGGAAGTGCTATCCGTGGCCTTTTGCATTTATGACGTAATACATTGAAAATAAAGGAAGTAACAAACTGCATGGAAAATGTGCGACAGAAAAAAACTGTATACACTGTTTGCAGTTAGCGCATTTAAAGCGGGTTTGTACACATTGTTATCCACAGGAAATGTGGACAATAAAAAAACTCCATATCGCTCAATGAGATTCGCTAAACTTCAAACAAAACACCGGAAAGATTCTGCATAAAATGTCCATCATACGCGTCGCGCTCGACGTGCCTTTGTCAACCCTTTTCGATTACACCGTCAGTGAAGAAATGCGGATCGAGATCGGGCAGCGCGTGGTCGTGCCATTCGGTCGCAAACAGATGTTGGGCATCGCGATGGAATGGGCCGAAAACTCCGATCTGGAGGCGACTCGGCTCAAGCCGGTCACGCAAGTGCTGGACGATGTACCGCCCCTGCCGCAGGACATGCTTACGCTGCTGCGCTTCTGCAGCGACTATTACCACTTCCCTCTGGGCATGACCGTGTTGTCGTCTCTGCCGGCGCGCCTGCGCAGCGTGGAACCGATCGTCTTGAAACAGTCGGTCGACTACGCCCTGAGCGCGGCAGGCAGAGCGGTCGAAGTGGCGACCCTGCCCAAACGGCGCGTGGTGCAGCAACGCATCCTGCGTGCCTTGCACGAAGCCCCGCGCAGCGGGGCTCAACTGCGCATGCTTTCGCACGGCGCTCCCGCCGCGTTGAAGAGGCTGCTGGAGGCAGGCTGGGTGGAGGCATGCGTGCCGACAAGCTGCACCGCGCACAGCTTCAATGATGCACATGCACTCACCGACGAGCAGCGGCAAGCGGTCGAGGCAGTCACGCAGCAACAAGGCTACGGCTGTTTCCTGCTGCACGGCATCACTGGCAGCGGCAAGACCGAGGTCTATGTGCATCTGATGCACGAGATGCTGCAGCGAGGCGGGCAAGTGTTGCTGCTGGTGCCCGAGATCAACCTCACCCCGCAACTGGAGAACTATTTTCGCAGCCGCTTCCCCGATGCCGTGCTGGTCAGCCTGCATAGCGGTCTGGCCGATGGCGAGCGTGCGCAGAACTGGCTCAAGGCGCAATCCGGGGCGGCGCGTATCGTGCTCGGTACACGTCTGGCCGTGTTCGCCCCGCTGCCGAAATTGGGCCTGATCCTGGTGGACGAAGAACATGATCCCTCGTTCAAACAGCAGGACGGCCTGCGTTACTCGGCGCGCGATGTCGCCATCTTCCGCGCCAGCCAGCGCGGTGTGCCTATCGTGCTGGGCTCTGCAACGCCGTCACTCGAAAGTTGGCATAACGCGCAAAGCGGACGCTACCGCCTGCTCAGACTCACGCAACGCGCGGTGCTGCCCGCCAGTCTGCCCACGGTACGCTGCATGGACGTCACCAAGCTGCCGCTGCAGGATGGCTTGAGCGAGCCGCTGCTGACTGCCATTGAGACAAGGCTGCAGCGCAAGGAACAAAGCCTGATCTTCATCAATCGACGCGGCTATTCGCCGGTGCTGATGTGCAGTGCCTGCGGCTGGATATCCGAATGCAGGAAATGCACGGGCAAACTGGTGTTGCACATGAAAGACCGCAGCCTGCGCTGTCATCACTGCGGCTATCAGCAGCGCGTGCCGCCAGCCTGCCCGACTTGCGGCGATGCCGACCTCAAGCCGGTCGGAATCGGTACGCAGCGACTGGAAGAAACCCTGCAGCGCCGTTTCCCGCAGGCACGCATCCTGCGCGTGGACCGGGACAGCACGCGCAACAAAGGCGCGTGGAGCGCCATGCGCAAGCAGATACACGACGGCGAAGCGGATATTTTGATCGGCACGCAGATGCTGGCCAAAGGACACGACTTCCCCAATCTCACGCTGGTCGGCGTGATCAGCCCTGATGGCGCGCTGTACAGCGCGGATTTTCGTGCCTCGGAAAAACTGTTCGCCCAGTTGACGCAAGTTGGCGGCCGCGCCGGGCGCGCGGACAAAGCGGGCGAGGTCATCGTGCAATCCGCCTTTCCCAACCACCCGCTGTTCCAGGCGTTGCGCGCCCATGACTATGAAAGCTGGGCCAAGACCTTGCTGGCAGAACGCAGCCTGGCGGGCCTGCCGCCGTTCACGTTCCAGGCCTTGTTGAGTGCGGAAAGCCTGCAAGAGCAGTCGGTCATGAAGTTCCTGCATCAGGCGCGGGAAAGTGCCGAGCAGATCGGGGCGGCAGTCGAGATATACGGCGTCGTACCGGCCGCCATGCCCAAGCGTGCCAACCAGCACCGCGCGCAACTGCTGGTGCAAAGCGACGCGCGCAAGACATTGCAGGCCTTTTTGAGGAGTTGGAAAACCGAGCTGGATACTCTGCCATCGCAAAAGGTGCGATGGGCACTGGACATCGATCCGATAGAAAATTGAAAATGACCCGTCAGGGCTATATAAGACCCTACTAATATCGGCGTTATAATGCGCGCGATCAATCGACATGGAGCAGAAAATGGAAATCCAGCGCTTTACCCTCTCCAATGCAGCCCTTCCCCTCAAGACCTTGTTCAGCGGCTACCTGCTGGTGGTCGGTCTGGGCCTGTTGTTCGCCGGCGGGCAGATCATGCTGACCCACGGCATGGCCGACGGCAAAGTCGGCCTGTCGGTCGATGACATCGTCTACAGCTATTACGGCAACCGCGAAGAGGGTTCCAAGCTGGTGTCCAAGCTCAACGGCTCGATGAAGGACAATGCACCTCCCGACGTGCGCATGGCGATGATCAAATGGGCGGAGACCGGAGCTTCCCCGGAGGTGTGGGACAACCGGATCTCCATGGACATCGACCAGTATTGCCAGCCCTGCCATGCCAACATTGCGGGCCTGCCCGACCTCAGCAACAAGGATACGATGAAGAAGCTGCTGGCCGTCGACGAAGGCCAGCCGATGTCCACGCTGACCCGCGTGTCGCACATCCACCTGTTCGGCATCTCGTTCATCTTCTTCTTCGTGGGCTGGATATTCACCTACTCGACCGGAATCTCGCCGATGAACAAGGCCATCCTGATCTCGGTGCCGTTCGGCTTCCTGATTGTGGACGTGCTGGCCTGGTGGTTGACCAAGTTCCACCCCGGTTTCGCCTGGTTCGTCATCATTGGCGGTTTCGGCTACAGCCTTGCGGCGGCCGCTATGATCTTCACCTCGCTGTACCAGATGTGGATTTTGCCGCTACGCAAGAATCATCCGGTTTATCCGCCCTCCGACGCAACGTGAGTTCTGAACAGACACTGCTTGCGCGCATCGCCGCCGTCACGGGCGGCGATGCCGTTTTGACGGGTGAGTCCGCGAGTGCCAACTGCAAAGACTGGCGCGGTCGATATCAGGGCGAAGCGGTCGCGGTCGTCTTCCCCGCCGATACGCAGCAAGTATCCGAGGTCGTGAAACTGTGCGCGGCACAACGCATCGCCATCGTGCCGCAGGGCGGCAACACCAGCCTGTGCGGCGCATCGGTGCCGCTGGCGGACGGCACGCCGCAGATCATCATCAACCTGTCGCGCATGCACCGCATCCGCGAAGTGGATGCCACCAACTACACCATGACGGTGGAAGCGGGCTGCAAGCTGGCCACACTGTACGAGGCGGCGGAGCAAGCAGACCGATTGTTCCCGCTCGGCCTCACCGCCATCGCGCCGCACTGCGAGATCGGCGGCAACCTCTCCACCAACGCCGGCGGCATCGGCGTATTGCGCTACGGAAACGCGCGCGATCTGGTTCTGGGTCTGGAAGTCGTACTGCCGGACGGCAATATCTGGCATGGCCTGCGCCGCCTGCGCAAGGACAACACCGGCTACGACCTGAAGCATCTGTTCATCGGCGCAGAAGGCACACTGGGCATCATCACCGCCGCAGTGCTCAAACTGTTCCCGCGTCCGCGCGCCACAGCGACCGCCTGCATCGCCGTGCGCGATCCCGCAGCAGCAGTCGCCCTGCTGGCGAATCTGCGCGCAAGTTGCGGCGACACCATCAGCGGTTTCGAGCTCATTTCGCGCTCCTGTCTCGAACTGGTGTTCAAGCACATAGACGACACGCACGAACCTTTCGCTGTGCCGCACGAATGGCTGGTCATCACCAAGCTGAGCAACGTCCTGCCCGCTCCGCTGGACGATGCCCTGCGCACCGCATTGCAGGATTTCGATGGCGTCATAGCATTCGAGATCACCTGTGATGAAGCGCATGCCGAGCGCTGGTGGAAGCTGCGCAAGAACATCGCCGAAGCGCAAAAGGCCGAAGGCATCAGCATCAAGCACGACGTGTCGGTACCGGTCAGCCGCGTGGCGGATTTCATCGCCGACGCCAGCGCCGCGCTGCGTGCGGAATACGACGGCATCCGCATCGTCGCCTTCGGCCATATGGGCGACGGCAACATCCACTACAATATCTCCATGCTCGATGCCGCGCAGAACGATGCCTTCATCAAACAGCATGAGCACGACGTCAACCGCATCGTGTATCAAGTCGTCGCCGCACTGGACGGCAGCATCAGCGCCGAACACGGCCTGGGCCAGCTCAAGCGCGAAGAAGTCACCCACTACAAGAGTGCGCTGGAGCTGCAACTGATGCGCGACATCAAACGGACCCTCGACCCGCACGGCCTGATGAATCCCGGCAAGGTGGTGTAAGCTCCCGCCATCGAAACACCCACGGAGGCAACGATGGCGAACCAACCCGAGATCACCAACATGGCCCTGTTCTGCGATTTCGAGAACGTGGCGCTGGGCGTGCGCGATGCCAAATACGCGCAATTCGACATAAAGAAAGTGCTGGAACGCTTGCTGCTGAAGGGCGGCATCGTGGTCAAGAAAGCCTATTGCGACTGGGAGCGCTACAAGGAATTCAAGGCGCCCATGCATGAAGCCTCGTTTGAACTGATCGAGATCCCGCACGTAAGACAAAGCGGAAAGAACTCCGCCGACATCCGTCTGGTCGTGGATGCGCTCGACCTCTGCTACACCAAGGCTCACATTGACACCTTTGTCATCATCAGCGGCGATTCCGATTTCTCGCCGCTGGTCTCCAAGCTGCGCGAAAACAACAAATATGTGATCGGCATCGGCGTGAAGGATTCGACATCGGACCTGCTCAGCGCCAATTGCGACGAATTCATCTTCTACGACGACCTGGTACGTGTGCAGGAGGCCAAGAAAAAGCAGGCTGCCAGGAAGGCGCCGGCCAAGGCGAAAGCGGAAACGGCCAAACCCGCTGCCGCGAAGAGTGAAGACGACAAGAAACAGGAGGCCATGGATTTCCTGGTCGAGACCGTCGAAGGCCTGATCTCTGAACGCGGCTCGGACGAAAAACTCTGGTACTCGATGGTCAAACCCACCATGCAACGCCGCAAGCCCGGCTTCAACGAATCCTATTATGGCTACCGCTCTTTCAAGGAATTGATGGAGGATGCCCAGAGGCACAAACTGGTGGCGTTGGTGAAAGATGAAAAATCGGGGCAATACATGATACGCATGCCGACGACGGAATGACTGGCTGCATTAATCCTGGCCACGTCATCACGCAAACCCGAAACGGCTCGAATGCTATAATCCGCGCCTCTTTTGAAGGCGTGCCGCAATGTCCGTAGTCCTGAATTTCAGATCCCATCTTTCCGAATTGTTCGCGCAGGCGTTACGCGAGGTGTCGCCGGAGTCGGGCGACACCGCCATCCTCATCGAGCGGCCCAAGCAGGCCGCGCACGGTGATTACGCCTGCAACCTGGCGATGCAACTGGCCAAGCCGCTACGTAAGCCGCCGCGAGACATTGCCAATGCGCTGATTGCGGCCTTGCCCAGGACAGAATTCATCGAAAAGGTGGAGATTGCGGGCGCGGGTTTCATCAATGTGTTCCTGACTACGACGGCGAAACAGGCAGTGGTGAACAGCGTGCTGACGGCGGGCGCGGGTTACGGCCATGTGCATGTCGGACAGGGGCGCAAGGTGGGCGTGGAGTTCGTTTCGGCCAACCCGACCGGGCCGCTGCATGTCGGCCACGGGCGCGGCGCGGCGGTGGGCGATTGCCTGTGCAATGTGCTGCATGCGGCGGGCTGGAACGTGACGCGCGAGTTCTACTACAACGACGCGGGCGTGCAGATCGACAACCTGACCTTGTCGGTGCAACTGCGCTGCAAGGGCATCACGCCGAACGATCCTTCCTGGCCGGATTCCGGTTATCGCGGCGATTACATCCAGGATGTGGCGGATGCCTACATGGCGAAGGAGGCCGTGGAGGCGGACGACCAGCACATCACCGGCAAGGGCGATGCCGACGACAAGGAGGCGATCCGCCACTTTGCGGTGGCCTATCTGCGCCGCGAACAGGATTTGGACCTGCGCGCCTTCCAGGTGGAGTTCGATGTGTTCTCGCTGGAGTCGGCGCTGTATACAGAGGGCAAGGTCGAAGCGACGGTGCAGAGGCTGATCGCCAGCGGCCACACCTACGAACAGGACGACGCGTTGTGGTTGCGCACCACCGATTTCGGCGACGATAAAGACCGCGTGATGCGCAAGAGCGACGGCGGCTACACCTATTTCGTGCCGGATGTGGCCTACCACCTGGAGAAATGGAAGCGCGGTTTCGTGCGCGTGATCAACGAGCAGGGCTCCGACCACCATTCCACCATCACCCGCGTGCGCGCCGGTCTGCAGGCGCTGGATGCGGGCATCCCGCAAGGGTGGCCGGACTATGTGCTGCACCAGATGGTGACCGTGCTGAAGAACGGCGAAGAGGTGAAGATATCCAAGCGCGCGGGCAGCTATGTGACGCTGCGTGACCTGATCGACGAGGTGGGCTGCGATGCCACGCGCTACTTCCTCGCCGCTCGCTCGCCTGATTCGCAGCTGGTGTTCGATATCGATCTGGCCAAGTCGCAGAGCAACGACAACCCGGTGTATTACATCCAGTACGCGCATGCCCGTATCAGCACGGTGCTGAACCAGTGGGGCGGCGACAAGCAGGCCTTGCACGCGGCCGACCTGTCGGTGCTGGACAGCGACTACGAGAAGGTGTTGCTGCAGAAGATGATCGATTTCCCCACGGTGATCGAGACGGCCGCGAACGATCTGGCACCGCACCAGATTGCGGTCTACCTGAAGGACTTTGCCGCTGATTTTCACAGCTATTACAATGCGTCGCGCTTCCTGGTCGATGACGAGCGGCTAAAGCTGGCAAGGCTGGCATTGATCGCCGCCATCGCGCAGGTGCTACGGAACGGATTGTCGCTGCTCGGTGTCTCAGCGCCCGAGCAAATGTAACCAGGGTTGATAGAAGCGCCCATCTCACTAAAGGAACAACATGGCTTCTGCAGGCGGACCACAGAAATCCAAGGCGCTCGCTTCGCTGATCATCGGCATGGTGATCGGCGTCTCCATCGCGGGCATCGTCGCTTGGTACATGGTCAAGAAGAATCCGGCCACCTTCAGCCAGCCCTCGGTGGCGCGCGAAGTGCCTAAACCGGTGCCGCAGATCGTGGTACCGCAACCGAAGCCGGTCGAGCCGGCAG
The DNA here is from genome assembly GCF_054601595.1 of Sideroxyarcus sp. TK5. Taxonomy (NCBI): domain Bacteria; kingdom Pseudomonadati; phylum Pseudomonadota; class Betaproteobacteria; order Nitrosomonadales; family Gallionellaceae; genus Sideroxyarcus; species Sideroxyarcus sp. TK5. The sequence continues at coordinate 134,802 of NZ_BAAHSJ010000003.1, forward strand.
ATCAGGCTGCGCAGCCGCAGTATGAGTTCTACAAGGTGTTGCCGGATAAATCAGAAGGCACAACTGCCGCCAAGCCATCGCCTGTCGCCAAGCCGCAACCCAAAGTGCCGGTGGATGCCACACCCTATCTGGTGCAGGCTGGCTCGTTCCAGAACGTTGAAGACGCGGAGAAACTCAAGGCACGCCTGGCGCTGGGCGGTTTCGAGGCCAGTATCGTCAGTGTTACCCTCCCCGAAAAAGGGGTGTGGCATCGTGTCCGCCTTGGCCCGTTCGCGGGGCTGGCTGCTGCGAACGCCACCATCGCCAGTCTTAAAACGAACGGCGTCACCGCGACAGCAGTGCGCGCCCAATAACCACAGGAGAAGGATATGACCCTCATGCGTAAACTGATCGTGGGATTGCTGATGTTGTGTGCGGTGCAGGTACAGGCCGAAGTGATGGCGGGCCGCGACTACAAGGTGCTGAAACCGGCCCAGCCGACATCCAGCGGCAGCAAGGTTGAGGTGCTGGAATTCTTCTTCTACGGCTGTTCGCACTGCTTCCATCTGCACGGCCCGTTCAGCAGCTGGGAGAAGACCATGCCCAAGGACGTCGACCTGCAATACGTGCCGGTCATCTTCCGCGATTCCTGGGAGCCGATGGCACGCACCTTCTATGCGCTTGAAGCGATGGGCGTGCGTGACAAGCTGCACAACGATTTGTTCGAGGCCTGGAACGTGTTCGGCACCGACTTGAGCGACCAGGAGAAGATCTCCGCCTTCGTCGCCAAGCGCGGTGTCGATCGCAGCAAGTTCGATGCGGCCTACAACTCCTTCACACTCGCCGGCAAAGTCGCGCGCAGCAACCAGCTGGTGCGCAGCTACGGTGTGCGCGGCACGCCGACCATCGCTGTGGACGGCAAGTACATCATCACCGGACTGGAGCCGGCCGACACCATCCGCGTACTGAACGAAGTCATCAAGATCGCCCGCAAGGAACGCAGCAAGAACAAATGAAGGTAGTCATCTCCGGCGCGTCGAGCGGCATCGGTCTGGCCCTCGCGCACCATTATCTGCAGCGCGGCGCGACCGTCGCCGTCTTCGCCCGGCGCGGCGAGCTGCTGCAGGAACTCTCCATGCAGTACCCCGGCAAGGTCTTCCCCTACGCGCTGGATGTGTGCGTTGCGGCCGCCATCAGCGCGGCGGCAGATGATTTCATGGCGCGCAGCGGCGTGCCGGACATCGTGATCGCCAACGCGGGCGTGAGCATCGGCACCCTGACCCGTCATGCCGAAGACAGCGATGTGTTCAGGCATGTGATGGAGATCAATGTGCTGGGTGCGGTGCACACCTTTCAGCCCTTCATCGCAAAGATGCGCGAAGCGCGTCACGGCCGACTTGTGGGCATCGCCAGCGTGGCTGGTTTCCGCGGCCTGCCCGGTGCGGGTGCGTATTCCGCCTCCAAGGCGGCGCTGATCTCGTACATGGAATCGTTGCGGTTGGAGATGCACGGCAGCGGTGTCAAAGTCGTGACCATCTGCCCCGGTTACATCCGCACTCCGATGACCGACATCAACCCCTATCCCATGCCGTTCATGCTGGAAGTGGACGATGCGGCACGGCGCTTCGCGCGAGTGATCGAACGCGGCTGTTCGTTCAAGGTGGTGCCCTGGCAGATGGCCATCGTCGGGCGGATGATGAAATTGTTGCCGAACTGGTTGTATGACCGCCTTTTCGCCAAAGCGCCGCACAAGCCGCGCGCGCAAGGCTGATGGCGATCTACCGGCGATTCATCAAGGGCGGCGTGCCGGAATATCTCGCGCGCCATTACTGGTGGGCCTATCTGTGGGACAGGAGCCTGTGGTTCTTCGACCATCAGCCGGTCATCAATGCCATCCTGTTCGGTCAGTACGAGAAGCTGTTGCGCAAGACGCTGCATCATGTCGACGCTCGCTCGGGTGCGCGCCTTCTGCAGTTGACCTGTGTCTACGGCAAGCTGACACCTGCGCTGTTCCGCAATGCTGACAACGAGGTGCACCTGTGCGATGTGGCGAGCGGCCAGCTGGCGCTGGCGCACCGCAAGACTCAGGGCATCGCGCGGCGCATCCACCTGTCGCGCATGAACGCCGAGACGCTGGCCTACGCCAGCGACGCCTTCGACCAGATCATCCTGTTCTTCCTGTTCCATGAGCTGCCGGCCGAGGCGCGGCAGCGTGTCTACGACGAGATGGCGCGCGTGCTGAAGCCGGGCGGGTCGGTATTGATCACGGAATACGCGGCGACGCCGCAGCATCATCCGCTGTACCGCTTTCCGCTCACGCGCTGGATACTGGGTACGCTGGAGCCGTTCCTGCCGGGGTTCTGGCAGGAGGATGTGACGGCAAAACTGGATGAGGCGCTACATAAACAAGGCAAGCGTCTGGCGGGAGCGCCGCACGAAGAGCATTGCTTCGGCGGCTTCTACCGGGTGATGCGTTTTGAGATTGCGGCTGACTAGCCTGCCAGCTTTGCTTTCAGGATTTCGTTCAGTTGCGCCGGGTTGGCCTGGCCCTTGCTGGCCTTCATGGCCTGGCCGACGAAGAAGCCGAACAGCTTGTCCTTGCCAGAACGATACTCAGCGACCTTGTCGGTGTTCGCCGCCATGATCTCGTCCACGATCTTCTCGATTGCACCGGAATCTGAGACCTGTTTCAAGCCCATTTGCTCGATAAGCAGGTCAACATTAGTAGTGTCTTGGGCGGTCCAAAGCGCACTGAAGAGTTTCTTTGCCCCGGCATTTGAGATTGTTGAATCAGTAATTCGCGAAATTAGCTTCCCTAGGCTTTCCGCAGGCACTCGAATTGCGTCACGCCCAGGAACTCCATCTCTAACTTCGCTTGCAGCAGGTTCGCCATTTTCATCTTTTGCGCCCTCAGTCATGAAACGGCGGACATCATTAATCACCCAATTCGCAGCGAGTTTTGGCTGATTGCATGCTTGAGCTGTCGCTTCAAAATATTCTGCAATGCCCTTACTTTGCGTCAGTACGTTTGCGTCGTAAGCAGACAACCCCAAGTCGCGGACATAGCGTTCTTGTTTTGTGTGCGGCAGCTCGGGCAGCGTCGCGGCTACCTGCTGTTTCCACTCCTCGCTGATCTCCAGCGGCAACAGGTCGGGATCGGGGAAATAGCGGTAGTCGTGCGCGTCTTCCTTGGTGCGCATCACGCGCGTCTCGCCGGTGTCCGGGTCGAACAGCACGGTGGCTTGCTGGATGCTGCCGCCGTCTTCCAGCACTGCGATCTGGTGCTGCACTTCGTAGTTGATCGCCTGCTCCAGAAAGCGGAAGGAGTTGAGGTTCTTGATCTCGCGGCGCGTGCCGAACGGCGTGCCGGGTTTATGCACCGACACATTGGCATCGCAGCGGAACGACCCTTCCTGCATGTTGCCGTCGCAGATGCCGATCCACTGCACCAGCGTGTGCAATGTCTTGGCATAGGCCACGGCCTCTGCGGCAGAGCGCATGTCAGGTTCGGACACGATCTCCAGTAGCGGTGTACCGGCACGGTTGAGGTCGATGCCGGTCATGCCGTGGAAATCCTCATGCAGCGACTTGCCGGCATCCTCTTCCAGATGCGCGCGCGTGAGGCGCACCACCTTCTCGTACGCAGGCTGCTTGCCCTGCGCCGGCACCTGTATGGTCAGCGCGCCTTGCCCGACCACCGGCAGCTCGAACTGGCTGATCTGGTAGCCCTTGGGCAGGTCGGGGTAGAAGTAGTTCTTGCGTGCGAACACCGAACGCGGGGCGATGTGCGCGCCGGTGGCGAGACCGAACTTGATGGCGCGTTCGACCGCGCCCTTGTTCAACACTGGCAACACGCCGGGCAGCGCCAGGCTCACTGCATCGGCTTGCGTGTTCGGCTCTGCGCCGAACGCAGTCGATGCGCCGCAGAAGATCTTGGATTGGGTCGAAAGCTGCACGTGCACTTCCAGACCGATGACGATTTCCCAGCTCATGTTCAGATTCCTTGCGGCGCGCGGCTGTGCCAGTCGGTCGCCAGTTGATATTGGTGCGCCACGTTCAGCATGCGCGCTTCGTCGAAATAGTTGCCGATGATCTGCAGGCCGACCGGCATATCGTTGTCGCCGAAACCACAGGGGATGGACATGCCGGGCAGGCCGGCCAGGTTCACCGCGATGGTGTAGATGTCGGACAGGTACATCTGCACCGGATCGTCGCCCTTCTCGCCCAGCTTGAAGGCGGTGGAGGGCGAGGTCGGCCCCATGATCACGTCGCATTGCTTGTAGGCTTCGACGAAATCCTGCGCGATCAGGCGGCGGATCTTCTGCGCCTTGATGTAATACGCGTCGTAGTAGCCGTGGCTCAGCACATAGGTGCCGATCATGATGCGGCGCTGCACTTCCGCGCCGAAACCCTGCGCACGGCTCTTCTCGTACATGTCGGCGAGGTCGCTGTATTCGGGTGCGCGGTAACCGTAACGCACGCCGTCGAAACGCGACAGGTTGCTGGAGGCTTCCGCGGGGGCCAGCACGTAGTACACCGGCACGGATAGCTTGGAGTTGGGCAGGCTGATGTCGACGATGGTCGCGCCCAGCTTCTTGTATTCGGCGATGGCGGCTTCGATGGCCTTGGCGACATCCGCGCCCATGCCTTCCGCGAAGAATTCCTTGGGCAAGCCGATGCGCAGACCGGTCAGCGGTTTGTTCAGGTCGCGCGTGTAGTCTTCCTTGTCGCGTTGCAGGCTGGTGGAATCGCGCTCGTCGAAACCGGCCATCACGTTCATCATCAGCGCCAGGTCTTCGGCGCTGCGGCCCATGGGACCTGCCTGATCGAGGCTGGAAGCGAAGGCGATCATGCCGTAGCGTGAGCACACGCCGTAGGTCGGTTTCAACCCGGAGATACCGCACAGGGCGGCGGGCTGGCGGATGGAGCCGCCGGTGTCCGTACCGGTGGCGGCGGCACAGAGACGTGCGGCGACCGCTGCGGCCGTGCCGCCGGACGAACCGCCCGGCACGCGTGCCGTATCCCACGGGTTCTTCACCGGGCCGTAGTACGAGGTCTCGTTGGACGAGCCCATGGCGAACTCGTCCATGTTGGTCTTGCCGAGGTTAATCGCGCCCGCGTTGTTGAATTGCGAAATGATGTGCGCGTCGTAGGGCGACACGAAGTTGTGCAGCATCTTGGAGCCGCAGGTGGTCAGCCAGTCCTTGGCGCAGAAGATGTCCTTTTGCGCGATGGGGATGCCGGTCAGCGCATCGGCGCTGCCTGCCGCGAGGCGCGCATCGGCCGCTTTGGCCTGAGCCAGCGATTTCTCCGCATCGATGGAGATGTAGGCGTTGAGCTGGGGGTTCAGCCGCGCCATGCGGTCAAGATAGCTTTGCGTCAGCTCGACGCTGGAGATCTTCCTGGCGCGCAAAGCGTCGCCCATTTGTTTGAGACTGGATTCGAACATGCTGGATTACTCGATGACTTTAGGAACGAGGAACAGGCCCTGTTCCACCTGCGGGGCGATGGCCTGGAAGGCTTCGCGCTGGTTGCTTTCGGTGACCTTGTCCTCGCGCAAGCGCTGGGCCAGATCCTGGCTGTGCGACATCGGCTCCACGCCGTCGGTATCGACAGCCTGCATCTCGGCGATCAGGCCGAAGATGCCGTTGAGCTGGTTGCGGGAGGTTTCGATCTCGGACGGGCTCATCGCGAGACGAGCCAGACGGGCGACTTTTTCGACATCCTGAGTGCTTAAAGACATGGCAAAGACTATATTCAAACTGGGCCGATAGGGTATCATACGCGGCCATTCGCGGCACCTCTTTAGACTACGGGAACCAACATGTTCGGACTGTTCAACAACTACTTCTCCAACGACCTCGCCATCGACCTTGGCACCGCCAACACGTTGATCTGGCTACGCGGACACGGCATCGTGCTCGACGAGCCGTCCGTGGTGGCGATCCGGCAGGAGGGCGGTCCGAACGGCAAGAAGGTGATCCAGCAGGTCGGTCTGGCCGCGAAGCAGATGCTGGGCCGCACGCCGGGCAACATCACCGCCATCCGCCCGATGAAGGACGGTGTGATCGCCGACTTCACCGTCACCGAACAGATGCTCAAGCAGTTCATCCGCCGCGTACACAAATCCAGCATCTTCACACCCAGCCCGCGCATCGTGATCTGTGTACCGTGCGGTTCGACCCAGGTCGAGCGCCGCGCCATCCGTGAATCAGCCTACGGTGCCGGTGCACGTCGCGTGGAACTGATCGAAGAGCCGATGGCGGCCGCGATCGGTGCCGACCTGCCGGTGGAAGACGCGACCGGCTCCATGGTGGTGGACATCGGCGGCGGCACCACCGAAGTGGGCGTGATCTCGCTGGGCGGTGCGGTGTACTCCGGTTCCGTGCGCGTCGGCGGCGACAAGTTCGACGATGCCATCATCAACTACATCCGCCGCAACTACGGTATGCTGATCGGCGAGACCACCGCCGAGCAGATCAAGAAGCAGATCGGTTCCGCCTTTCCCGGCAGCGAAGTGCGCGAGATGGAAGTGAACGGCCGCAATCTGGCCGAAGGCGTGCCGCGCAGCTTCACCATCTCCAGCAACGAGATCCTCGAAGCGTTGACCGATCCGCTGAACAGCATCGTCAGCGCCGTGAAGACCGCGCTGGAACAGACTCCGCCGGAACTGGGCGCGGACATCGCCAGCAAAGGCATGGTGCTGACCGGCGGCGGTGCATTGCTGCGCGATCTCGACCGTCTGCTGATGGAAGAGACCGGCCTGCCGGTGGTGATCGCCGACGATCCTTTGACCTGCGTCGTGCGCGGTTCCGGCAAGGCACTGGACTGCATGGACAAATACACCAACATCTTCACCTCCGATTGATCTAAGTGGCGCTGGAAGACACCCGCACCCTGCGCTTCTTCAATCGCGGCCCGAGTGCGGTCGCGCGGCTGGTGTTCTTCTCGGTATTGTCGTTGCTGTTGTTGTTCGTCGATGCGCGCTACCGGTATCTGGAATCCACGCGCCAGGTCATCTCCATCATCATCTATCCCTTCCAGCGTCTGACTGCACTGCCCGGCGAGATGTGGGACGGTGCCAATGCCTTCCTTTCCCTGCAAAGCCATCTGGTCGCCGAGAACGAACAGCTGCGTCTGCGGCATGACGCGGATTCGGCGCAGCTCAAGCAGATGGAGACGGTGCTGAACGAGAACGCGCAATTGCGCACCCTGCTCGAGATCAAACAGCGCGCCGAATACAGCGTGCAGGCGGCGCAGATCGTCTATCTGGAACGCGACATATTCAAACGCAAGTTGTTCGTCGATGCTGGCGAACAGAATGGCGTGCAGGCGGGCCGCGCGGTGGTGGACAACAGCGGTGTGGTCGGCCAGGTCACGCGCACCTATCCCTGGCTGTCCGAGGTCACGCTGGTGACGGACAAGGACAATGTGGTGCCGGTACAGGTGGTGCGCAGCGGTCTGCGCGCGGCGGTGTTCGGCTCCGGCAACATCAATGAACTGGAGCTGCGCTACCAGCCGGTCGATGTGGACATCCAGATCGGTGATGAGCTGGTGACTTCGGGTATGGACGGCACTTATCCTCCGGCGTTGCCAGTCGCCAGGGTTGTACGCGTCGAGCGCGACCCGGCTTATCCGTTCGCGCGCATAACATGCGTACCGTTGGCGGGTGTGGACCGGCATCGCACACTGCTCATCGTGTCCGGTGTCCCGGCCCTGCCGCCGCGTCCCGTTGCGGAGGCGGTGCAGGACAATGCCGAGCGGCGCAAGAATCCTCTCCGACGAGGCAAGCCATGAGAGATCAGATGACCATGGACCGCGAGTTCCTGCTGCCAGCCAGCCGTCGCTTCATCATGGCCAGCTTCGTCGTGGCCGTGCTGCTGGAGTGGTTGCCCTGGCACGGCATGGCTTTGGTGCTGCGCCCAGACTTCGTCGGTCTGCTGCTGCTCTACTGGTGCACGCACAAACCGCACCGTGTGGGCATCGGTATCGGCTGGTTGCTGGGTATCTTCGTCGACGTGGCGGATGCCAGCCTGTTCGGGCAGCACGCGCTGGCCTACACGGTGCTCGCCTTCGGCGGGCTGTCGCTGAACCGCCGTGTGCAGATGTTCAGCCTGAAGGAACAATCCGCGCATGTGTTCGTGCTGCTGCTCGCCAGCTATGGCGTATACGCCCTGGTGCACTGGCAGGTACGGGGGTACGTCGAGTGGAGCTACTTCCTCGGTAGCCTGACCTCCGCCCTGTTGTGGGCACCGCTGACCCTGCTCATCCAGACGCTGCGCCGTCCGCGCCGTAATCCGAACGAACTATGACGCCTCATGTCGAGCTGAAGAACCATCAGCGCGAGCGATACCTGTTCAGCCTGCGCCTGATCTTCTGCCTCGGCTTCGTCGGTGTGCTGATGGCCATCCTGGTGGCGCGCACCTTCTATCTGCAGGTGTGGAAGCATGAGCATTTCGACACCATGGCGGAGAGCAACCGCATCTTCGTGGTGCCCATCGTGCCCAACCGGGGCGTGATCACCGACCGCAACGGCGAGGTGCTGGCGAGAAACTACGCCGGCTATACGCTGGAACTGACACCCGAGAAGATCACCGACCTGAATGCCACCATCGAAGAGATCGGCAAGCTGGTGGAGATCAAGCCCAAAGACTTGCGCCGTTTCAGGAAACTGATGTCGGAGCGCCGCTCCTTGCAGACGTTGCCGGTGAAGACGCGCCTGACCGACGAGGAACTGGCGCGTTTCGCCGCGCAGCGTTACCGCTTCCCCGGTGTGGAGATCAAGGCGCGCCTGTTCCGTGAATATCCGCATTCGGAGACGACCTCCCATCTGCTCGGCTATATCGGCCGCATCAACCAGCAGGAGCTGGACGAGCTGGAAGAACAGGGCCTCGCGGCCAACTATCTGGGTTCCGATTACATCGGGAAGACCGGTATAGAGGAACGTTACGAGAAAGAGATGCACGGCGTGACCGGCTTCGAGCAGATCGAGGTGGATGCGGGCGGGCGCGCCGTGCGCATGCTGTCGCGCACGTCGCCGCAATCGGGAAAGGATCTGAGGCTGACGCTGGACGCGGGTTTGCAGGAGGTGGCAGTGCAGGCCTTCGGCGACTATCGCGGCGCGCTGGTGGCCATCGACCCGGCCAACGGCGAGATACTGTCCTTCGTGAGCAAGCCCGGCTACGACCCCAACCTGTTCATCGACGGGATCGACACCGAGAACTGGGAGGCGCTGAACAACTCACCCGACGTGCCGCTGAACAACCGCGCCTTGCGCGGGCAGTATCCACCAGGTTCCACCATCAAGCCGTTCATGGCGCTGGCCGGGTTGCACTACGATGTGCGGTCACCGGGTTTCAGCATCAACGACCCTGGCTACTACATGCTGCCGGGCAGCCGACACCAGTATCGCGACTGGAAGACCGGCGGACATGGCAAGGTCGATCTGTTCAAATCGGTGGTCGTATCGTGCGACACCTATTACTACGGTCTGGCCACCGAGCTTGGCATCGATCGCATGCACGAATATCTGGGCCAGTACGGTTTTGGCAAACGCACGGGCATCGATCTGGAAGGCGAGGTGTCCGGATTGCTGCCTTCAGCCGACTGGAAGATGAAACGCCACCAGCAGATCTGGTATCCCGGTGATACGGTGTCGGCCGGCATCGGGCAGGGCTACAACCTCGTCACGCCGTTGCAGCTCGCTGTCGCCACCGCCACATTGGCCAACGATGGTGTGGGCTACAAACCGCATCTGGTCAAAGAGGTCCAGCACGCGCCGAGCGAGACCCCGGCCGCTCCCGAGCCGCTCTTCGACATGCACATCCCGGCCGAACATTTGAAACTGGTGAAGGATGCCATGCGGGCGGTGGTCAAACCGGGCGGCACGGCGGTCGGTGCGTTCTGGGGTGTGCCCTACCCGGTGGCGGGCAAGACCGGCACCGCACAGGTCATCGGCATCAAGCAGGGCGAGAAGTACGACGAGGAGAAAGTCTCGGAATACAATCGCGACCACGCCTGGTTCATCGCCTTCGCGCCGGCCGACAAGCCGCGCATCGCGCTGGCCGTGCTGGCGGAGAACGGCGGTCACGGCGGTTCGACCGCCGCGCCCATCGCGCGCAAGGTGCTGGATTATTATCTGCTCGGGAAGAAGCCCCAGCCCCTGCAGAAAGTGGTCGAAAAAGCCGGGGTGGAAGACGACTGATGAACCTGCGACAACTCAAACAGCGCTTCATGCTGCATCTGGATCCTGTCCTGTTGTCGGGTCTGGGCGCGCTGTTGCTGGTCAGCCTGCTCACGCTCTACAGCGCAAGCGGTGGTGAAGGCGGGCGCGTGCTGGGCCAGCTCGGCAACATCGCGGTCGGTTTCGTCGCGCTGTGGATCGTCGCCAACATGCCCTTGCACTGGCTGATGCGCATCGCCGTGCCCATCTACGTGCTGGGCATGCTCATGCTGGTCGGCGTCGCCCTGTTCGGCGAGATCAGCCACGGTGCGCGGCGCTGGCTCAACCTCGGCTTCATGAATTTCCAGCCGTCCGAGCTGATGAAGGTGGCGGTGCCGCTGATGATGGCCTGGTACTTCGAGAAGCATGAGGCCACGCTGACCATAAAGAACTACGTTATCGCCACTCTGCTGTTGTTGATGCCGGTCGCCCTGATCCTCCGCCAGCCCGACCTTGGCACCTCCATCCTGATCGCCGCCAGCGGTTTCTACGTGCTGTTCCTGGCGGGCCTGTCGTGGCGTGTCATCGGCGGCTTGCTGGTGACGGCGGCGGCCAGTGCACCCTTCCTGTGGAACATGCTTCACGATTATCAGCGCCACCGCATCCTGATGTTGTTCGATCCCTCGCAGGATGCGCTGGGCAAGGGCTACCACACCATACAGGGCATGATTGCGGTCGGCTCGGGTGGCTTGCTGGGCAAAGGCTACATGCAGGGCACGCAGACACACCTGGATTTTTTGCCGGAGCGCACTACCGACTTCATCTTCGCCGTCTGGTCGGAAGAGTTTGGTTTTATCGGCAATCTGTTCTTGCTGGGGTTGTTCGTCTTCGTTATCGGGCGCGGGTTCATGATCACTGCCGCCGCCTCCACCTACTTCACACGGCTGATGGCGGGCAGTATCACGCTCACCTTCTTCACCTATGCTTTCGTCAACATGGGTATGGTCAGCGGCATCCTGCCGGTGGTCGGCGTACCGCTGCCGCTGGTAAGCTACGGCGGCACCTCCATGCTCACGCTGCTGCTCGGTTTCGGTGTGCTGATGAGCATCCATACCCATCAACGTCTGGTCAAAACCTGAGGGAATCACCATGAACAGAAACCTGATCATCATCCTGTCCGGCATCGCGCTGTTGAGTGCCTGCTCCAACATCCCGCGCCGCACCACCGGCGAACCGGCCGCAAGCAAACCCGCCGCCGCGCCCGCTGCGACAGGCGGCAAGTATCTGGCAGGCGACGGCCCCGGGGCGGATGTGCCCGACAATCTGGACAGCATCCCGGATGCCGTACCCAAAGCCGAGCCACTGCACCGCTATGCCAACCGGCCCTATTCCGCGCTGGGCAAGACCTACACGCCGCTGCAAACCGTCGGCAGTTACAAAGAGCGCGGGACCGCTTCCTGGTATGGCAAGAAATTCCACGGCCAGCGCACCTCGATAGGCGACACCTACGATATGTACGGCATGACCGCCGCCCATCCAACGCTGCCGGTGCCCAGCTACGCGCGCGTGACCAATCTGGCGAACGGCAAATCGGTCATCGTGCGTGTCAACGACCGCGGCCCCTTCCTGCATGAGCGCATCATCGACCTGTCCTATGCCGCAGCCTACAGGCTGGGATACGTGAACAACGGTAGTGCCGAAGTGGAAGTGGAGAGCATCGCGGTCAACGGCAACGCGCCGGTTGCCGCGGCCGTGAGCGCGCCGGTGGTGAGAACCGAGGCAGTGGCTGCCGAGACCGTCATGCCGGTGATGCCGCCCGATGTCAGCGGCAAGGTTTATCTGCAGTTGGGGGCCTTCAAGGAGAAGCAGGGGGCAGAGAGTTTCCTGGCCCGGATGCGCGGTGAACTGGGTGACACCGGCAAGGACATCATCCTGTTACACCAGAGCGGCCTTAACCGCATCCAGCTCGGACCATACGCCAGTTCCGAGGAGGCGCGCCGCGCCGCCGATACCTTGGCCGGCCGTCTCGGTTTCAAACCCTTCGTCAGCAAGCACTGAGACATTCGGCGATCCGGAAGCGGGGCTGGTACCCATCGGGTGGGCATTGTCGGGCACGGCCTGTTGGCGTAGCGCCCCAGTCATCGCTTCCGGCCCGCCTCCTGCCGAATAGAAGTCCAATCCCGCCTTGTCAGAAAATTAGAATATGCTAATATGCCAGCCACTTGATAGACAGGAGGCAGGATATGTTCGGCATGAATGTTAAAGAGATCGACGCGCAGCAGTTCGCGCAATGGGTGGAAGAGGACGGCCACAAGATGCGGGTGATCGATGTGCGCCAGATGGAAGAGATCGCGCAGGGCACGGTACCCAAAGCCGAAGCGCTACCCCTGCACACGCTGCCGGTGAAGGTGAATGAACTGGACAAGTCCGAGAAGCTGATCATGGTGTGCCGCAGCGGCGCACGTTCGGCGCAGGCCTGCATGTTCCTGCAGCAACAGGGCTTCTCCAACGTGTTCAACCTGCGCGGCGGGATGATGGCTTGGGTGCAGAGCGGTTTCCCCGCTTACCGGCTGGGCTGAGGCGGTCATGAAGAACAAGATACTTTGGGCCATCACGGCCGTATTGGGCTTGATGCTGGCGATGCAGCAATTGCAGGCCAGTCAGGGAGTGGATGTGAAGACCGCGCAAAGCATGGTCAGCCAGGGAGCATTGCTGCTGGACGTGCGCGAACCCGCCGAATACGCGGCGGTACATGCGACGAACGCGCAACTGATGCCGCTGGGGCAGGTGGGTATGCGCCTGCATGAACTGGATGCCTATAAAGACAAGCCGGTCGCCGTGATCTGCCGTTCGGGACGACGCTCGGCTCAGGCGGTGGCGATGCTGCAGGAGGCGGGGTTCACCCAGGTGGTCAACGTGCAGGGTGGGACCAGCGCCTGGGAACAGGCCGGACTGGAAGTCATCAGGCAGCAGTGAATCGCGGGGCAGGTGCTCAGCCTGCCACCCGCAACACCAATCCCTTCAGATAGGCCCCTTCGGGGAAGCTCAGCAGAACCGGGTGGTCCGGTGCTGCGTGCAGCCGCTTCACTATCTGCGCGTCCACGCCCGCATCCAGCGCCGCACCGGCGATTATCTTCTGGAACAACTCGTCGCTGATACCTCCTGAGCAGGAGTAGGTGAACAACAGGCCGCCCGGCCGCAGCAGCTTGAAGCCGAGCAGGTTGATGTCCTTGTAGGCGCGCGCGGCTTTCTCGGCGAACGCGGCGGTGGGTGCGAACTTGGGCGGGTCGAGGACGATTAAATCGAACTTGCGGTTCTGGTCGCGCAGCTTGCGCAGCGCCTCGAACACGTCCGCGCACTGCCATTCCGCCTTGCTGCCATCCAGCCCATTTAATTCCACATTGCGCCGTGCCAGCGCCAGTGCGCCTTCCGAGGCATCGATGGAGAGCACCGATTTCGCTCCGCCGCGCAGCGCATACATCGAGAAACCGCCGGTGTAGCAGAAGCAGTTCAGCACTTCCTTGTCCTGCGCCAGTGCACCGGTCAGCGCACGGTTGTCGAACTGGTCGAGATAGAAGCCGGTCTTCTGTCCGCCCGCCACATCCACTGAGAAACGCAGGCCGTGTTCGGTCACTTCCACTTTGTCCGGCAGGGTGCCGCGCAGCACGCCGCAGCGCTTGGGCAGGCCTTCCAGCTCGCGTCCGTCGGAATCGGAACGCTCATAGATGCAGGCGGGGCTGCACAGAGCCTGCAGCGTATCGGCCAGCGTATCGCGCCAGCGCTCGGGGCCGGCGCTGCCGAGCTGCAGCACCAGCACCTCGCCATACTGGTCGACGATCAGTCCGGGCAGGCCGTCAGATTCTCCATGCACCAGACGCATGCCGTCGCCGTCCTGTCCGATGCGCAGGGCGCGGCGCGCCTCGATTGCCGCAGCCAGTTTGCGGCGGAAGAAGCCCTCATCGATCTGCTCGGTCTCGTTCCAGGACCACACCCGCGCGCTGATCTGCGAGTCGGGGTTGTACGCCGCCCAGGCTAGGAAACGCCCTGCGGCATCGCGAACCGCCACGGTGTCGCCGCTCCGGTAACTGCCGGTGATGCTTTCAATGGCACCGGAGAACACCCAGGGGTGGCGGCGCAGCAGTGATTTCTCGCGTCCGCATTTAAGGATGAGACCGGGCTGGCCCGGGTTCGTGCCGCAGCACGCGGGGCTGCTTGGTGTGGCGGCTGGTGCTGGCCTGCGTCTGCGGAAATCGGGTTTGCCGCCGGATTTGCGGCCTTGGATGTCGCGGCCGCGCTGGCTGTGCTGGGTCATGTCTTCTTTCTGGCGCGGGGGTGCGCGCCGTCGTAGATCTTGGCGAGGTACTGGAAATCGAGGTGGGTGTAGACCTGCGTGGTGGAGATGCTGGCATGACCCAGCATCTCCTGCACCGCGCGCAGATCACCTGACGATTGCAGCACATGCGTGGCGAAGGAATGACGCAGCATGTGAGGATGCACCTTGCTGCTGAGGCCCTGTCTGATCGCCCACTTCTGCAACTGCGATTCGACCGTGCGCGGCGAGATGCGTGCGCCGCGTGTGCCGACGAACAGTGCGGGTTCGTCCGGTGTTGCCACCTGGTTGCGCACCAGCATCCATTCTCTGATGGCGGAGATGGCGGGTTGTCCCACGGGCACCACGCGGGTCTTGCTGCCTTTGCCGGTGACGCGCACTTCGTGCGCAGCCAGCGTGTCCCGCATGTCTGCAACATCCAGGCTCACCAGTTCGGCCAGACGCAGTCCGGACGAATAGAGCAGCTCGAACATCGCCTTGTCGCGTGCATCCAGCGGTGTCTCCACTTTCATCTCCACCAGTTTGACGGCTTCGTCCGGAGACAGGGCATGCGGCAAAGTCTTGGGGGATTTGGGTGCGCGCAGCCCGGTACAGGGATTGCCGGGGCAAGCGTGGTCGCGCATCAGGTAGTTGTAGAAACCGCGCCATGAAGACAGGACGCGCGCCAGCGAACGACCGGACAGGCCGCTGCCATGCAGTTGCGCGATGTAGCGGCGGATGTGGTGACTCTTCAGTTCGGCCAACGGCGTACTACCGGCAAGCTCGAACAGACGGCGGATGTCGCGCGCGTAGTTGTCCGAGGTGTGGGCTGAATAGTTGCGCTCGTGCTGCAGATAGCCCAGATAGCCGGCCAGCGTGAGCGGCTGATCAGACATGCAATCTGAATGCGCTGCCCAGTGTCTCGGCGATGCGCTGCAGGAACACAGTGCCCATCTCGGGATAGAAGCGTTCCTTGTCTTCGCTGCCGAGCACGAGCAGGCCGATGGTCTGGCCGCTGGCGCGCAGCGGCAGATAGGCGAAAGAGCGCAAGTGCACGCCCGACTCGCCGAACCAGCTTTGCGTGTCGGCAACTGAGTGATGCGTGCAGACCGGGAGTGTGTGCTCGTCGGCGAAGGCCAGCACTTCCGGGCTGGGGGGCTCGTCCTTCCACAGATGCAGGGCAACATGCGGCACGGCGAAGATCTCGTTCAGGTTGTGTGCCACCAGACTCTGCAGGGTGGCGCGGTCGTGCGGGCCGAACAGCGCGCAGTTGAACTGGTGCACCTTGAGTTGCAATGCATCGTTCTCCTTGGCGAATTCGATCAGCTCGCGCAGTTTCTTCTCCAGCGATTTGACCTTGTCGCGCAGGGTGAGCATCTGCCGCTCTGAGAGCGAGATGGTGCGGCCGCCATGCGGATGCGGCAGGTTGATCTCGGCCAGCATCTCGGCGTGCTGTTCGAAGAACTCGGGGTGGTCCTGCAGAAAACGTACGACGTCATCAGGTTTCATGTGTTTCCTCTACAAGTTGATCTCGCCTTCGAACACCGTGATGGCAGGGCCGGTCATCAGCACGGGGTTCGCGTCTCCCTGCCAGGTGATAGTCAATGTGCCGCCGCGCGTGGCGACATGCACGGTGTCGTCCAGCAGGCCGCGGCGGATGCCGGCGACGACAGCTGCGCAGGCACCGGTGCCGCAGGAAAGGGTCTCGCCCGCCCCGCGTTCGAAGACGCGCAGCCTGATGTGCGTACGGTCAAGCACCTGCATGAAGCCTGCATTGACGCGATTGGGGAAGCGCGCATGGTGCTCGATCAGCGGCCCGAGTTGTTCCACAGGTGCGGTGTCCGCGTCAGCCACGACTTGCACCGCGTGCGGGTTGCCCATGGAGACCGCGGTGATCTGCACAGCCTGTCCGGCCACATCCAGCGTCTGGATGGCCTCGTCGCTAACGCTGGCGAAGGGGATTCGCGCCGCCTCGAACACCGGTGCGCCCATGTTCACCGTGACGCGGCCGTCATCCTCCAGCTTGGGCGAGATCAAACCGCTCTTGGTCTCCACCACGATCTCCTTCTTGCCGGTGAGCTGCTTCTCGTGCACGAAGCGCACGAAGCAGCGTGCACCGTTGCCGCATTGTTCGACCTCGCCGCCGTCAGCGTTGAAGATGCGATAGCGGAAATCGGCGTCATGGCGCTGCGATCTTTCCACCAACAGGATCTGGTCGCAGCCGATGCCGAAATGGCGGTCGGCGATGAAGCGCAGTTTTTCCGGGGTCAGCGCGAGCGACTGGCGGATGCCGTCAAGAACGACGAAATCGTTGCCCGCGCCGTGCATCTTGGTGAATTTGAGGGTCATGACCGAATCTTGGAAGTGATGTGCGGATTATACGTCGGCGCACAACTGGGTGTGGTCGCGGAACATGCAGCGATCCATCACCACCGTGATGCCCGCCTGCCGGGCGCGCATCGCGGCGGCCTCGTGCACCACGCCATCCTGCAACCATAGCTTCCCGATGCCGAGCTTGATGCAGCTGTCCACGATGGCGGGCACATGCTCGGGGGCGCGGAACACCTCCACGATATCCACCGGGAACGGGATGCTCTCCAGATCGGCATAGGCAGTCTCGCCAAGCACCTGTCCCACCAAAGGCCGCACCGGAACGATGCGGTGACCGAAACCTTGCAAGGCGCGCGCGACGTTGAAGCTGGGTCGAGAGGGATTAGGCGACAAGCCAACCACAGCGACCGTGTGCGATTCGCGCAGCAGGCGGCAGATGTCTTCGGGGCTGGGGTTACAGAAGGCCATGTCAGTTTCCAGAAAGAAGCTGTGACTATAATAAACCATCGGTCCATCCATGACGGGAGCCAAGTTTTGAGCGCCATCCATGCATCGCAACTCACCTTCTTTGCCGCACACGCCCCGTTCGACCGTTTCGAGGGTGCACACCAGCTCTGGCTGCTGGAGCGCCTGAAACTCGCTTACTACGCCAAAGGCGAAGTGATCGCCTCGCCCGAACAGGGCAGGTCGCAACGCTTCTTCATCATCAAGCAGGGGCTGGTGCGCGGTGCGCGCCAGTCGGATGACAGCGGCGATGCGGTGATCGAGCTGCACGAAGGCGAGAGTTTCCCGGTGGGTGCGCTGCTGGCCGGTCGTGCGGTGACCTCCACCTATCGCGCGGCCGAGGATGTGTTTTGCTTCGAGCTGGATGCTGCCGATTTCCACGCCTTGCTCGAACTCTCGCCCGTATTCAAGGATTTCTGTACGCGCCGCATCACCGCTTTGTTCGAGCAATCGCATCAAGCCATGCGCGCGCAGTTCGCGCAGGCCGCGACCGAACAACAGTCACTGTCCAGCCCGCTGTCCGAGATCCTGCGCCGCGAACCGGTGACTTGCGCGCCCGATACGCCACTGCTCGATGCCTTGCGCACCATGCGAGAGCTGCGTGTGGGTTCCATGGTGGTGGTGGATGCACAGCGCAAACCGCTGGGCATCTTCACCCTGAACGACCTGCTCGGTCGCGTGGTGTTGCCGGGCGTACCGACCGAAGTGCCGATCTCACAGGTGATGAGCCAGGATCCCGTGGCGCTGCTGCCGACAGCACCGGCCTACGAGGCGGCCATGGAGATGGCGCGTGCCGGCTTCCGCCATGTGCTGGTGGCGGAAGAGGATGGCACCCTGCGCGGCATCCTGTCCGAACGCGACCTGTTCTCGCTGCAGCGCGTCGGGCTGCGTCAGATCAGCGCCGCGCTGCGCAAGGCGGCCGATGTGGAGACGCTGGTCGGCCTCAGCCGCGATATCCGCGCGCTGGCGCGCAACATGATGGCGCAGGGAGTGGCGGCGGAGCAGTTGACGCTGTTCATCTCGACCTTGAACGACTTGCTGGCGGCACGCCTGATCGAACTGGAAAGCACGGCGTCCGGCCTGGTCGGCACACCGTTGTATGACAACCTGTGCTGGCTGGTGATGGGCTCCGGCGGCCGCTATGAACAGACGTTGAACACGGATCAGGACAATGCCTTGATCTTCATCTTGCCTGGCGGCATGACGGCGGACGAGGCGCGTGCGATCCTGCTGCCGGTGGCGCTACGCATCAACCAGGCGATGGCGCGCTGCGGTTTCCCGCTGTGCAAGGGCAACATCATGGCCTCCAACCCCAAGTGGTGCCTGTCGCTGGAAGAGTGGCAGGAGGTATTCACCAAATGGGTGGACCGGGGCTCGCCGGAAGCCTTGCTGCACGCCTCCATCTTCTTCGATTTCCGCGCGCTGGCCGGGCAGCGCAAGCTGGCCGATACGTTGCGCAACTGGCTGGGAGAATTAGCGCGCGGGAACAGCCGCTTCCTGCACCAGATGGCGGCCAACGCACTGCGCAACCGGCCGCCACTGGGGGTGGTGCGCGACTTTGTGTTGAATGATGCCAAGCGCCTGGACCTGAAGATGAACGGGTTGGCCCCCTTCGTGGATGCCGCGCGCATCTTCAGTCTGGCTGCGGGGGTGACGGCGACCAGCACCCTGCAGCGTCTGCGCAAGAGTGCCGAAGCGTTGCATGTGCCGGAGGGCGAGGTGGAGGCGTGGATCGATGCTTTCCTGTTCATCCAGATGCTGCGTCTGCGCCACCACTATGAAGCCAGCGAGACAATGAGCGAGGCCGAGATCGCGCAACTGGACAATCTGATCGACCCTGCCGCGCTGAACGAACTGGACCGGCGCATCCTGAAGGAATCGTTCCGCCAGGCGCGCAAGGTGCAGGCCAAGCTGGCGCTGGACTATCAGCTGTGAAGAAACTGCTGCAGCGCTGGCTGGCCCCGCGTGCAAAGCTGGATGAACAGCAGATGGCGCGACTGGCAGCCTGGGCGAAATTGCCTGCGCCGGACACCAGACTGCCTTTCGAGCAGGCGCGCTATGTGGTGGTGGACGTGGAGACCACTGGCCTGAACCTGATGACGGACACGCTGATCTCCATCGGTGCGGTCGCGGTGGTGAACGGTCGCGTGGTGATGGGCGACAGTTTCTCCGTGGTGTTGCAGCAGCAGCAGAGTAGCCGCAAGGAGAACATCCTCATCCACGGCATCTCAGGGTCGGTACAGCGCGAGGGCGTGCCGCCTGCCGATGCTTTGCTGGATTTCTTGCAGTTCCTTGGCGACTCGCCACTGGTCGCTTTCCATGTCGCCTTCGACGAGACCATGATCCGGCGCGCCATAAGCCAGTATCTGAACTACAACTTCAAGCATCCCTGGCTGGATCTGGCCTATGTGATGCCCGCGCTCAACCGTGACCTGATGCGCAGCCATCGCGTGCTGGACGACTGGATAGGCCGCTTTGGCATCCGCATCGAGGCGCGCCACAACGCGCTGGCCGATGCGCTGGCGACCGCGCAATTGCTGCAGATCGCCCAGTCGCAGGCGCGGCGCAAGGATGTCGTCAACTACGCAGGATTGCTCGATCTGGAGCGTACCCAGCGCTGGGCTAGCAACGTAAGATGATTGTAAGGTTGCTCCCGTAACCTGCCGCGAGCAGTGTCGGGCAGGCTCTCTTCATGCCAGGCGCGGCGCTTCGATAAATCTATAAGGGAGACAAGCATGGATAAGCAAGGCGAAGCCTATTGGAAGGCGACGTTGGGTCTGCTGACCAAGATCTTGGTAGTCTGGTTCATCGTCTCGTTCGGCGCGGGCATCCTGTTCGCGGACCTGCTGAACGGCATACATCTGGGAGGCTACCCGCTGGGTTTCTGGTTCGCCCAGCAAGGTTCCATCTACATCTTCGTGGCGCTGATCTTCTATTACGCCAAGAAGATGGACGAGATCGATCGCAAGTTCGACGTGCACGAAGAATAAGGGGCTGACATGGATCTGCAAACAACGATTTACCTGGTGGTGGGGCTGAGCTTCGCCCTGTACATCGGCATCGCCATCTGGGCGCGTGCCGGATCGACTTCCGAGTTTTACGTCGCCGGTGGCGGCGTCGGCCCGCGTGTCAACGGGATGGCGACGGCAGCGGACTGGATGTCGGCCGCATCCTTCATCTCGATGGCTGGTCTGATCTCCAACATGGGCTATGGCGGCGGCCTGTTCCTGATGGGCTGGACTGGCGGCTATGTGCTGCTGGCCCTGTTGCTGGCACCTTACCTGCGCAAGTTCGGCAAGTTCACCGTACCGCAGTTCATCGGTGACCGCTACTACTCGCAGACGGCTTCCACCGTTGCGGTGCTGTGCCTGCTGGTGGCTTCGCTGACCTACATCATCGGCCAGATGACCGGCGTCGGTGTGGCGTTCTCACGCTTCCTGGGCGTGTCCAGCGATACCGGCATCTATGTCGGTATGGCCATCGTGTTCACCTATGCGGTGTTCGGCGGCATGAAGGGCATCACCTACACCCAGGTGGCCCAATATGTGGTGCTGATCTTCGCCTACACCATCCCTGCAATCTTCATCTCCATGCAGCTGACCGGCAACCCGATCCCGCAACTGGGTCTGGGTTCCGACATGACG
Organism: Sideroxyarcus sp. TK5; assembly: GCF_054601595.1. Classification (NCBI taxonomy): domain Bacteria; kingdom Pseudomonadati; phylum Pseudomonadota; class Betaproteobacteria; order Nitrosomonadales; family Gallionellaceae; genus Sideroxyarcus; species Sideroxyarcus sp. TK5. The sequence goes on from NZ_BAAHSJ010000003.1 coordinate 155,731, forward strand.
GGCAGCGATATCTCGCTGCTGCAGAAACTGGATCAGGTCGTGGTTGAGCTCGGCTTCGGCCAGTACACCACCACCACGGCAGGCAGCACGCTGAACATGTTCGTGTACACCCTGTCGCTGATGATCGGTACAGCCGGTCTGCCGCACGTGATCATGCGCTTCTTCACCGTGCCCAGCGTGCATGCCGCACGTCTTTCCGCTGGCTGGGCATTGGTGTTCATCGCCATCCTGTACACCACCGCACCTGCAGTCGCGGGTATGGCCAAGATGAACCTGATCGGCACAGTGAATACTGCCGTGGCCAGCAACGGCGACCTGTATGCGGCGGAATCCAGCCTCAAGTATGAAGAGCGTCCGGACTGGATGAAGCGCTGGGAGGTGACCGGTCTGCTGAAGTTCGAAGACAAGAACGGTGACGGCCGTATCCAGTACTACAACGACAAGAGCAAGAGCGAGGAAGCCAAGGCCAAGGCTGAAGCCGCAGGCTGGAAGGGCAACGAATTGTCGGTGAATGCCGACATCATCGTGCTGGCCAACCCCGAGATCGCATTGTTGCCGAACTGGGTGATCGCGCTTGTTGCCGCCGGTGGTCTGGCTGCCGCGCTGTCCACCGCCGCGGGTCTGTTGCTGGCGATCTCTTCCGCCATCTCGCATGACCTGGTGAAGGGCGTGTTCAATCCCAACATCAGCGAGAAGGGCGAGCTGATGGCGGGCAAGGTCGCCATGTCGGTGTCCATCGTGGTGGCCGGTTATCTCGGCCTGAATCCGCCGGGCTTTGCAGCCGGTACTGTGGCGCTGGCGTTCGGTATCGCCGCCAGTTCGCTGTTCCCCGCGATCATGATGGGTATCTTCAGCAAGAAGATGAACAAGGAAGGCGCCATCGCCGGTATGTTGTCTGGCCTGTTCATCACCCTGTTCTACGTGTTCGCACACAAAGGTATCTTCTTCATCAAGGGTACCGAGTATCTGGACCTGATCGGCGGCGCGAATTCCTTCTTCGGCATCACGCCGGAAGCGTTCGGTGCGATCGGTGCGCTGGTCAATTTCGGCGTTGCCTTCCTGGTGGATCGTTTCACCAAAGAGCCGCCGGAGCATATCCAGCACCTGGTGGAGAGCGTGCGTACACCGCGCGGCGCGAAAGCGGTCGACGGTCGTCACTAAAACAAGTCGTTCTGCATGTAACATAGACCCCGCCGTGTTCCGGCGGGGTTTTTTCTTGGAGAGAATATGGTTTTCGATGTGAATGTAGCGATGACCTGGGTGTTGTTTCTGGCCCTGTTCCCGATCGCGTTCTTCTGGCTGCGTCGCGCCTGGCGTATCGCTATCCGACGCGATTTCACTGAGGTCGGTCTGAAGAAGGGCGTGTCGCCCGAGCGCCCGGAGCGTTTCGCGCCTTACGCTGCAGCCATCAATCTGTTGGGCGGTGTGATCGTGGTATGGGTCATCGTCGGCGTGCTGACGGCGCAGCTCGACTATGCGACCTGGAGTGCCACCGCCGGCATCACCATCTGGCTGAAGATGATCGCCGACTTCATTCTGAGTCGGCATGCGCACCCTATGGTGCTCAAACGCAAGGCGGAATGAGCATCAGTCCTGGGCAAGCAGTCTGAAGCGCACACAGATGCGCGTTCCCTTGCCGTCCGCCCCTTCGCTCAGTGACAGTTCGGCATCATGCCGCTTGGCGACCTCGGCCACGATGGATAGTCCGAGTCCGCTGCCGCTCTGGCCGCTGCCGAGGATGCGGTAGAAGCGTTCGAACACGCGCGCACGGTGCTCGGGGGCGATGCCAGGCCCGTTGTCCTCGACGCACAGCATGGCGTAACCGGGTGAATGCGTGGTGCTGACGGTGATGTGCCCGCCGTGCGGGGTGTAGCGGATCGCGTTGTCGATCAGGTTGTTGAGCATCTCGACCAGACTGGGCGCGTCGCACAGCAGCGGCAAGGCTTGCTCGCTCGCCTCATAACCCAGGTCTATGTCTTTCTCGAGCGCCATCTGCACCCATTCCAGCGTGCATTCCTGTGCCAGGCGGCGCAGGTCGATGCGGGTGAAGCGGTCACTGCCCAGACCGGCGGGCTCGGTTCTGGCCAGCGCGAGTAATTGGTTGACCAGCCGCGTGCCGTGACGGGTACTGGTGAGGATGTGGCGCAGGGCATGCTGTTTCTGCTCTGTGTCATTGGTGCGCAACGCCAGTTCTGCCTGGGTCTTCAGGCCGGCGAATGGCGTACGCAACTGGTGAGCGGCATCGGCGACGAAGCGCTGTTGTGCCGCCATCACCTGGTTCAATCGTTCCAGCAGATCGTTCACCGCGTCGATCAGCGGCCGTACTTCGGCCGGCGCCTTGCTGCCGTCCAGCTGGCTCAGGTCGTCGCGCTGCCGGCTGCTGACTTCGTTGCGCAGCCGCTCCAGCGGCCGCAGTCCCTGCTTCAATCCGTACCACACCACGGCCAGCGCGATCAGCGTCAGCAGGAGTTGCGGGATCACGATGTTGGCAAGGATGCCTCGTATCAATGCCTGGCGCTGCTGGGTGGTTTCCGCGACATGCAGTTGCAGGACCTGGCCGCTGGCATGGAAGGTCAGGCTGACCATGCGTGTCTTCTGGCCTTCGCGTTCGCCGTTGCTGAACAGCGGACCGGCACGGCCGCGCCGATAGGACAGCGGGCGCAGGGTGTTACCGTTGCCGGCCAACTTGTGTCCCTCGCTGTCGGTGACCGTGTACACCACGCGATCCGGCATGCCGGGGTCGGAGCCGTCCGGCAGTTCGGGTATCACGTCCAGGCGCGGCGTGCCGCGGCTGAGGCCGAGTTGTGAGGCGATATCGTTGGCGCGCTGCAGCAGCACCAGGTCGTAGGGCTGGTTGGCGTAGTTGATGGTGGCGAAATAGCCGACGGCGGTACTGACGATCCACAGCAGATACAGCGAGATGAGCAAGCGCTGCATGAGGTAGCTGCGCAAGGAACGGATCGGATTCTCCATGTCTTTGCTTTAGCCGCTGCGCTCAGCTTGCCTGATTTTTCAAGTTGTCGATGACGTAACCCAGCCCGCGTATGGTGCGGATGGTGACACCCGCCGGTTCGACTTTCTTGCGCAAGCGGTGGATGTAGACTTCGATGGCGTTGTTGCTGGCCTCTTCGGAATAACTGTAGAGGCGTTCCAGCAACTGTTCCTTGCTCACCACCCAGCCGATGCGCATCATCAACGCTTCGAGCACGCTCAGCTCGCGTGTCGTGAGCTCCAGCGGTGTGCCGTCTATCATGGTGCGCCGGGCCACGCTGTCGAAGGTGAGCCTGCCGCAGACATAGACCGGATTCATGCCGCACTGGCCGCGCCGGATCAGCGCGCGCACGCGCGCTTCCAGCTCGGGCAGGCTGAAAGGTTTGATCATGTAATCGTCTGCACCGAGATCCAGCCCCTTGACGCGGTCGCCCTCTTCATCGCGCGCGGTGAGGATGATGACCGGTACCTGGCGATTGTTGTCGCGCAGGCTGCGCAGCACACTGAAGCCGTCCAGCTTGGGCAGGCCGAGATCCAGGATGACCAGGTCGAACGGCTGTTCGCCGCTGAGGATGAGTTTGGCGGACTGTCCGTCCCTGACACAATCGACGGCGTAACCGGCATGGCGCATGGAGTTGCACAGTCCGTCGGCCAGCACTTCATCGTCTTCAGCGATCAGGATGCGCATCGTGTGTCAGTCACGTGTAAGGGAATAGGGTTAAGTTCGTCGCGGGCAGGTATGCTTATGCCTTCGTCGCCTGCCGCTGGGCTGCATTCTATGTGCAAGCGGCGGTTTGTCCAAATGGCGGGTGCGACATCAGGGATCAGGATCAGGAACTCACATGCAGGCAGGCGAAAGACATCAACGCTACTGGCGCAGCAACCTGCGCATGACCGGCGCGCTGCTGGCGATCTGGTTCGTCGCCACTTTCGTGGTCAGCTGGTTTGCACGCGAGCTGCAGACGCTGACTGTACTGGGCTTCCCGTTGCCTTTCTACATGGCGGCACAAGGCGCTCTGCTGATCTATCTGCTGCTGGTCGGTTTCTATGCCTGGCGCATGGGAAAACTGGACGAGAAGTACGGCGTAGGAGAAGACGCCTGATGGCCGGACAGTCGCAATTCACCTCGCAGCTCAAGCGCTATTACTCCTTGTACACGGGCGGCGTCATCGGCTTCGTGGTGTTGCTGTCCATCCTCGAACAGATGGGCGTGCCCAACCAGACGCTGGGCTACATCTTCCTCGGTGTGACCGTATCGCTGTACGCGGGCATCGGCATCCTTTCCAAGACTTCGGATGTGTCGGAATACTATGTGGCCGGGCGCCGCGTACCGGCCTTGTTCAACGGCATGGCGACCGCTGCCGACTGGATGTCCGCCGCGAGTTTCATCGGCTTGGCGGGTACGCTGTATATCTCCGGCTACGACGGGCTAGCGTTCGTCATGGGATGGACCGGTGGCTATTGTCTGGTGGCGCTGTTCCTTGCGCCCTATCTGCGCAAGTTCGGCCAATATACCGTGCCGGATTTCCTGGGCGCGCGTTACGGCGGCGACGGCCCACGCATGATCGGCGTGTTCGCGGCCATCCTGTGCTCTTTCACTTATGTCATCGCGCAGATCTACGGCTTGGGTCTCATCGTCAGCCGCTTCACCGGGCTGGATTTCGGTGTCGGCGTGTTCGTCGGTCTGGGCAGCATCCTGTTCTGCTCCTTCCTCGGCGGCATGCGCGCGGTGACCTGGACGCAGGTGTCGCAATACGTGATTCTTATCGTGGCTTACATGATTCCGGTGATCTGGCTGTCGGTGAAACATACCGGCAACCCCGTGCCGCAGATCGCCTACGGATATGTACTGGAACAAGTGACGGCACGCGAGCAGGTGCTGAACGATGCACAGACGCCGGAAGGCGCGCGCGAGGCGGAAGTGCGCGCCATCCTGCGGCAGCGGCAGGATGCGACCGAAGACAGGCTGCGCGCGCTGGAAGCGGGGGGCGAAGAATATCTGGCTGCGGAGCGGGCGCGGCTGGGGGCGGAACTATCCGCACTGCGCTCGCGGCACGCGCCCGAGGCCGAGATCGAGATCGCACAGCGGGAGTTGGAGGCATTCCCGCAAGGGATTGCCGCCGCCAACAGCATCTGGCGTGCCGAAGCGGAGGCCGACCGTCTGAAATCGTCGCCTATCGTGGCCCACGCCGAGCCCTATGCGGGGCCGGATGAAGAATCGCGCGACAAGAAGCGCAAGAACTTCCTGGCGCTGGTGTTCTGTCTGATGGTGGGTACGGCGGCGTTGCCACACATCCTAATGCGCTTCTACACCACGACCTCTGTCAAGGAGGCGCGGCTGTCGGTGTTTTGGTCGCTGTTGTTCATCTCGCTGCTGTATCTCACCGCGCCCGCTCTGGCAGTGCTGGCCAAATACGATGTGTACACCTTGCTGGTGGGATCCAGCTTCTCCGAGCTGCCGAGCTGGGTGTCGGCCTGGGAAGCGGTGGACAGGGCGTTGATGAACGTGAGCGACATCAACAAGGACGGCATCGTGCAGCTGGCAGAAGTCACCATAGGCGGCGACCTGATCGTGCTGGCCACGCCGGAGATCGCCGGGCTGCCCTATGTGGTCACTGCACTGGTGGCGGCGGGCGGCCTTGCAGCGGCCTTGTCGACGGCCGACGGTTTGATGCTGACCATCGCCAACGCGCTGTCGCACGACGTGTACTACAAGATGATAGACCCGAAGGCGCCCACCGGCCGGCGTCTGGCCATCTCCAAGGGGCTGCTGCTGCTGGTGGCAGTGTGCGCGGCCTATGTCACTGCACTCAAGCCGGGTGACATCCTGTTCATGGTGGGCGCGGCGTTCTCGCTGGCCGGCTCGGCCTTTTTTCCGGCGCTGGTGCTGGGCATATTCTGGAAGCGGGCCAACAAGGTCGGTGCTATCGCTGGCATGATCAGCGGGCTGAGCGTGTGCATGCTCTATATGTACATCACCTATCCGTTCTTCGGCGTGAACGCCCCGCTGTGGTGGGAGATCAATCCCATCTCGGCAGGCATCTTCGGCATCCCGGTAGGCTTCGTCGGCGTCATCATCGGCAGCGTATTGAGCCGTCCGCCGGCAGCCAAGGTGCAGGCGCTGGTGGACTACGTGCGTTACCCGAACATGGCAGGTGACGAAGGTCGGGGCACCTCCTGAGCCGGTAATGGAAGATCCGCTCCTGCTATTGATCGTGCTGCTGAAGGCGCTAGTGGAGATCGCCGCGTTATCGCTGTTGGCGCAGGGCGTGCTGCGAGTACTGGCCGGCCGCAGCTATAAAGAGAATCCAGTCTATCGTCTGTTTCAGGTGATCGCCTCACCGGCCATCGCGCTGGCCAGCAAGGTGACGCCGCGCTTCATCGCCCCGCAGTATCTGGGGCTGGTCGCCGTGCTGCTGTTGTTCTGGATGTGGCTGGCACTGGTCTATGCCAAAGCCCATGTCTGTCACGCCGGGAAACTGGCCTGTTTCGCCGGATAGCGGTTGGACTGTGCGGGCAAAAGCCGCTATCCTTCGCGCCCTCAAACAAGCGCCCGTAGCTCAGCTGGATAGAGTATTGGTTTCCGAAGCCAAGGGTCGTGGGTTCGACTCCCGCCGGGCGCGCCAGAATTACGTTGCAAAGTCCAATGTTGCGGTCGCGCTGCGGCCGGGAGGCAAGTCATGGCACGTCTGATATTCCTAGTGGTCGCCATCGCGTTGGTGTACTGGCTGCTGCGCCGCTTTCGTCGGCCATCCTCCGAATCCGGGGATGCCGCGCAGACGGAAGATATGGTGAGTTGCGCGCGATGCGGATTGAATCTGCCCAAGAGTGAAGCCATCGCCTCGGGCGACGATTATTTTTGTTGCGAGGCGCACCGGCGCGAATCGAAGCCGGAATGAAGCGTATGCGGGACGCCGCGAATCCCGAGGTCTCGCTGTTCGCGGCGTGGCGTCCGCCGACCGCGCTGACGCCTGACAGTCTCTGGCGCTCCCTTGCCCTGTTCAATCTGTATCGCCTGATCCTGGGCGGTGTGCTGGTATTCACTTCCGCGCTGTTCGGTGCGGCGCTGTCGCTGACACAGTCCGGGCAGACGGCATTCTTCTGGGTCAGTGCCACCTTCACCACGCTGGTTCTGGTTTCGGTGCTGGCCGTGGTGTGGCGCAAGCCGCAGCCGGGCTGGCAATTGGCTTTCCAGCTATGCGTCGATATCGCATGTATCGGCACGCTGAGTTATATCGGCGGCGGTGTGCAGAGCAACCTGCCCATGCTGTTGCTTGTGTCGCTGGCTTTCGCCGGCATGATCAGCCATGGCCGCATCACACTGCTGTATGCGGCGCTGGCCAGTATCACTTTGCTGCTCAGTCACGCTTATGCGGTGTTGACCCGCGATGCGTCGGAGGCGCTGTTCTTTCAGACCGGCATCCTGAGTACTTCGTATTTTGCGGTGGCTTGGCTGGCGCACGCGATGTCGAAATATGCTTTGGAGAGCGAACGCCTGGCGGCGCGGCGCGGCGAGGATCTGTCCAGCATGGCCGAGGCGAACCGGCTGATGATCCAGGGTATGCCGGACGGAATGCTGGTGGTGGATGAGCGCGGCCATGTGCGGCAGGCCAATCCCGCTGCCGGTCGCCTGCTGGGGTATGGGTTCACCACGGAGCATCTGGTCGAGCTGGGTGAATGTTCGCCCCTGCTGGAGGCCATGTATGCCGCGTGGAGACAGAATCGCGCCTTGGGCGGCGAGGCACTGCAGCTGCCGCGCACCAACCGTACCGTGAGGGTGCATTTCATGGAGATCGGCGGGGCAAGCTTCTGGGGTGCTGTGATCGTGCTCGAGGATATACAGCGCATCCAGGCGCAGGCGCAGCAGGTGAAGCTGGCGGTATTGGGCAGGCTGACCGCGAACATCGCGCATGAAGTGCGTAATCCGTTGTCCTCGATCAGCTATGCCACCGAATTGCTGCAGGAAAGTCCGCGCGATCCGGCGCAGACGCGCCTGCTGCAGATCATCCTGGATAACACCTCGCGCTTGAACCGTATCGTACAGGACGTGATGCAGATCAACCGGCGCGATCGCTCGCAAATGGAAAAGATCGATGTGCCGACGGCGTTGTCGGTATTCATCGACAACCTGGCGCAGGTGGAGCAGGTGCCACGGGAAATATTTGAGTTGGAGGTGCCCGCTGGGAGTATGGTCAGTTTCGATCGCGGTCATTTCGAGCAAGTGCTGTGGAACCTGTGCCGCAATGCTTTGCGATATAGTCGCAAGCAGACCGGCAGCGTGCGGCTGCGGTGGCTGCAGGATGGCGAAGGGCGGCAGCTGCTCGAAGTCGAGGATGATGGGCCGGGTGTGGCGGAGGCGGAGGTGCAGAACCTGTTCGAACCGTTCTACACCACGGACAGTCGCGGCACCGGGCTGGGACTGTATATCGCGCGCGAGTTATGTGAGGCGAACGATGCCGTGATCGGATATCGGCCCGGTGCCGGGGGCGGGGCATGTTTCAGCATCGCTTTCGGACGTGGCGGGGAGGCATAAGGGAAAGGCATGGAAGCGGGGATACCGAACGTACTGATCGTGGACGATGAGCCCGACATCCTGGAGTTGCTGGAGCTGGCGTTGACCCGCATGGGGCTGGATGTGACCAGGGCGAGCGGATTGGGCGAAGCGAAAGCACGTCTGCTCGAACGTCGCTTTGCGATGTGTCTGACCGATATGCGCATGGCCGACGGAACGGGGCTGGACGTGGTGCGGCACATCGCCGAAAGCAGTCTCGATCTGCCCGTCGCGGTGATCACGGCACACGGCAACACGGAGAATGCCGTGGCGGCGCTCAAGGCAGGTGCCTTCGATTATCTTTCCAAGCCGGTGTCGCTGGAGCAGTTGCGAGCACTGGTGAATTCCGCGCTCCGCTTGCCTGCCTGTGCCGGGCGGGCGGAAGGGGCTCAGCCCGCACTGCTGGGCGAGGCACCGGCCATGCGGCAGGCGCGCGACCTGATCGCGCGTGTCGCGCGCAGTCAGGCACCGGTGCATATCAGCGGCGAGTCGGGCAGCGGCAAGGAGATGGCGGCGCGACTGATCGTGGCGCAGAGCGCCCGATGTGGGCAGCCTTTCATCGCGGTCAACTGCGGTGCGATCCCCGAGAATCTGATGGAGAGCGAGTTCTTCGGCTACCGCAAGGGCGCATTCACCGGCGCAGACAAGGACCGGGACGGGTTCTTCCAGGCAGCGAACCAGGGCACGCTCCTGCTCGACGAGGTGGCCGAGTTGCCGCTGGCGATGCAGGTCAAGCTGTTACGTGCCATCCAGGAAAAACGGGTGCGCCGCGTGGGCGCGACCGAAGAAGAGGCGGTGGATGTACGGATCCTGAGTGCGACGCACCGTGATCTGGCCGCATGCGTGCGTGACGGCAGTTTCCGGCAGGACCTTTACTATCGCTTGAATGTGATCGCATTGCGTATGCCGGCCTTGCGCGAGATGCATGAAGATATCCCGCAGATCGCACAGCAATTGCTGCAGCGGATCGGCGGTGCGGCAGGCGCAAAGTTCTCGCCCGCTGCCCTGAAACTACTGTCTTCATACGACTTCCCGGGCAACGTGCGGGAGCTGGAGAATGTGATCGAGCGTGCGCTGGCCTTGTGCGCAGAGGGAGTCATCCAGCCGGATGACCTGCAGTTGCGACCCATGGGTGGCGAGCAGCAGGCTGTTGCAACGGGTGGCAAGTACCCGCTGACCGACTATCTCGATCGTGTGGAGCGCGAAGCGATACTGGAAGCCTTGCAGCAGACGCATTTCAATCGCACCGCTGCCGCCAAGATACTGGGTGTTACCTTCCGCGCCTTGCGCTACCGCATGGACAGGCTGTCCATCACTGACCGGGACAAGCAGCAATGAAGTTCGGTCCGGGTGGCTGGCTGAGCGGGGTCAGGCGTATCGCGTCGCCGAACTTCGACGCACGGCCGGCGCGGACGCCGGTCAGCCTGCTGGTCATCCACAGCATCAGCCTGCCTCCGGATGAATTCGGCGGGCCGGGCGTGCGACATTTGTTCACCAACACACTGGATTGCAGCGCGCATCCTTATTATGCGCAGCTGCAAGGTTTGCGTGTGTCGGCCCATTTCCTGATCGGGCGTGACGGTGCTATCACCCAGTTCGTCCCCTGTGGCAGTCGGGCGTGGCATGCGGGTGTGTCGGCGTGGCATGGGCGCGAGCGCTGCAATGACTTTTCCATCGGTATCGAGCTGGAGGGGTGCGACAGGCTGCCCTTCGAGCCTGCGCAGTATGCGGCCCTGGCCCGGCTGACGCGTCGATTGCGACGGAATTATCCGATACGGCACATCGTCGGCCATGCCGATATCGCGCCCGGCCGCAAAACCGACCCAGGTCCACTGTTCGATTGGGGGCATTATTTCAGGCTGCTCGATCGCTCATCCGCGTAACGGCGGGAGATGGCCGGAATCGAAAATATATAGGCCAAATTTCTGCTTGCATTAATTCCCTCAGCTACTAGAATTAGCCCCAATTCGCAGGTTGGACCACTAGATATAGTGTTTTTCTGTGTAAAGCTGATCCGGCGCAAGGCCGGGCGACATCTGCAAATAAAAGGGGAGAATACATGCTGCAAGCTTCTGAAACCGTATCGCCATCCGTGTCATCCAACATGTTCGCTACTCGTGAGTCCGAGTCGGTTTCCGGTGCTTCCGGCGTGATGCTGGATCAATACAAGATCATTCGCCGCAATGGTTCCGTTGTGACTTTCGAGCCGTCCAAGATATCCATCGCCCTGACCAAGGCCTTCATCGCCGTGAACGGCGGACAGGGCGCGGCGTCGGCGCGTGTGCGCGAGTTGGTGGAGCAGTTGACCGGCAGTGTGGTGGGTGCGCTGGCGCGCCGACAGCCGCATGGCGGCACCTTCCATATCGAAGACATCCAGGATCAGGTCGAGCTGTCTCTGATGCGTTCGGGCGAACATGACGTGGCTCGTGCCTATGTGCTGTACCGCGAGCGTCGCAATCAGGAGCGCGCCAAGAACAAGGCGGAATCAGCGGATGCTGCACCTTCCTTGAGCGTGATCGAAAGCGGTATGAAGCGCCCGCTGGATGTGCAGGCGCTATCGGCCATCATCGAGGCAGCCTGCGCGGGGCTGGGGGAGGCGGTAGATGCCGCCAAGATACTCAAGAGCACCCTGAACGACCTGTACGACGGCGTGGCCATCGAAGAGGTACGCAAGTGCACCATCCTGTCCGCGCGAGCTTTGATCGAGCAGGATCCGGCCTACAGTTTTGTGACGGCGCGTCTGCTGCTGAACAACATCTGCTGCGAGATCCTTGGGGAGTCGGTGACGCAAGCCGAGATGGCGACACGTTACGCCGAATATTTCCCCAAGTTCATCAAGCGCGGCATCGCGGCCGAATTGCTGGACGAGGAATTGGGTCGTTTCGACCTGCCGCGCCTGGCGGCGGCGCTGGACGCCGATCGCGACCTGCAATTCAACTACCTCGGCCTGCAGACCTTGTATGACCGCTATTTCCTGCATATCGAAGACCAGCGTATCGAGCTGCCGCAAGCCTTCTTCATGCGCGTGGCGATGGGACTGTCCCTGAATGAAGTGGATCGCGAAGCGCGCGCCATCGAATTCTATCGCCTGCTGTCCAGCTTCGATTTCATGAGTTCGACACCGACACTGTTCAATTCCGGCACGCGCCGTTCGCAGTTGTCTTCCTGCTACCTGACCACGGTGGCCGACGATCTGGACGGTATCTACGAAGGCTTGAAGGAGAACGCGCTGTTGTCCAAATTCGCCGGCGGTCTGGGTAACGACTGGAGCAATGTGCGCGCGCTGGGATCGCACATCAAGGGTACCAACGGCAGATCGCAAGGTGTCGTGCCGTTCCTGAAGGTGGTGAACGATACCGCTGTGGCGGTGAACCAGGGTGGCAAACGCAAGGGGGCTGTCTGTGCCTACCTGGAGACCTGGCATCTCGATATCGAGGAATTCCTCGACCTGCGCAAGAACACCGGCGATGATCGTCGCCGTACACATGACATGAACACTTCCAACTGGATCCCGGACCTGTTCATGAAGCGCGTGATGGAAGGTGGCGAGTGGACGCTGTTCTCTCCCTCGACCTGCCCGGACCTGCACGACAAGTTCGGTGCCGAGTTCGAGAAGGCTTATCTTGGCTATGAGGCGAAGGTCGCCAGCGGCGAGATCAAGCTGTTCCGCAAGCTGCCGGCGCAGAGCCTGTGGCGCAAGATGCTGACCATGTTGTTCGAGACCGGACACCCATGGGTCACGTTCAAGGATCCGTGCAATATCCGCTCGCCGCAGCAACATGTGGGCGTGGTGCACAGTTCCAACCTGTGTACCGAAATCACGCTGAACACCTCGGCCGACGAGATTGCCGTGTGCAACCTGGGTTCGGTCAATCTTGCCGCGCATCTGACCGCAGACGGTCAGATCGACCATGCCAAGCTGCAGCGCACGGTGCACACCGCCATGCGCATGCTGGATAACGTGATCGATATCAACTACTACGCTGTTGCCAAGGCGCGCAATTCAAACCTGAAGCATCGTCCGGTCGGTCTGGGCATCATGGGCTTCCAGGATTGCCTGCATAGCCTGCGTATCCCGTATTCATCGGAAGCCGCCGTCGAGTTCGCGGACCGTTCGATGGAAGCGGTCTGCTACTACGCCTACTGGGCCTCCACCGAACTGGCCGAGGAGCGCGGTCGCTATGCCTCGTATCGCGGCAGCTTGTGGGACAAGGGCATCCTGCCGCATGACAGTCTGGGTCTGTTGCGCGAAGCGCGCGGCGGGTATGTCGAGGTCGACACCTCGGTCACCATGGACTGGGATGCGCTGCGTGCCCGCATCCGCCAGTTTGGCATGCGCAACTCGAATTGCGTGGCGATCGCGCCGACCGCTACCATCTCCAACATCATCGGCGTATCGGCCTGCATCGAGCCGACCTACCAGAACATCTTCGTCAAATCGAACCTGTCCGGCGAGTTCACGGTCATCAACGAGCATCTGGTCGCCGATCTGAAGCAGCTGGGGCTGTGGGATGAGGTGATGGTGGCCGATCTCAAGTATTTCGACGGCAGTCTGACCAAGATCGACCGCATCCCGGCCGACCTGCGCAACCTGTATGCCACCGCGTTCGAGGTGGAACCGAAGTGGTTGATCGAAGCGGCTTCACGCCGCCAGAAGTGGATAGACCAAGCGCAATCGCTGAATATCTATATGTCCGGCGTATCCGGCCGCAAGCTGGATGAGACTTACAAGCTGGCTTGGGTGCGCGGCCTGAAGACCACCTACTACCTGCGCACCCTGGGCGCCACCTCTGCCGAGAAATCCACGTCCCGCGCCGGGTCGCTGAACGCGGTATCAAGCGGCGGCGCAGGCGAAATGTCGGCGGCTCCCGCGATCGAAGAGACGAAGTTCTGTTCGATCGACAATCCCGAGTGTGAAGCTTGCCAGTAAGGGCGGCAGCCTGAAATGCGTCCGGATCGGCGTTCTGCCGGTCCGGGCGAACAGTGAGAATCCCCCGGCGCCCAGCGCTGCGGATACAAGAAGAAAGGACTATGCATGCTGAATTTCGAAGACGATGTGATGCCGACAGCCGCACCCGCAGCGGTGCGCATGGGGGCGCTGGGGGCTGGAAAAGCTGTTGTCGCAGAGCATGATTACACCATCGCCTCGGTGTCGACCGGCCGCATCCGCGTGGAAGACAAGCGCCTGATCAATGGCAAGGCGGACGTGAACCAGTTGGTGCCGTTCAAATACAACTGGGCTTGGGAGAAATACAACGCGGGCAACGCGAACCACTGGCTGCCGCAAGAGATCAACATGTCTGCCGACATCGCGCTGTGGAAGAACCCGAACGGGCTGACCGAGGACGAGCGCCGCCTGGTCATGCGCAACCTGGGTTTCTTCTCAACCGCCGACAGCCTGGCTGCCAATAACATCGTGCTGGGAACCTATCGCCACATCACCGCGCCGGAGTGCCGGCAGTATCTGCTGCGGCAGGCCTACGACGAAGCGATCCACACCCATGCCTACCAGTACATCGTGGAAAGTCTGGGCATGGACGAAGGTGAAGTGTTCAACATGTATCACGAGGTGAAGAGTATCCGCGACAAGGACGAGTTCCTGCTGCCCTTCATCGATACGCTGACCAACCCCGAGTTCAAGACCGGCACGCCCGAGAACGACCAGAAGCTGCTGGAATCGCTGATCGTGTTCGCCTGCATCATGGAAGGCCTGTTCTTCTATGTCGGTTTCGTGCAGGTGCTGGCGCTGGGCCGTCAGAACAAGATGACCGGTGCGGCCGAGCAGTTCCAGTACATCCTGCGCGACGAGTCGTTGCATCTGAACTTCGGCGTGGACATGGCCAACCAGATCAAGCTGGAGAACCCGCACCTGTGGACGGTCGAGTTCAAGGAGCGCCTGAAGGGGCACTTCACCAAGGCGGTCGAGCTGGAATACCGCTATGCCGAAGACACCATGCCGCGCGGCGTGCTGGGTCTGAATGCAGCCATGTTCAAGGAATACCTGCGCTTCATCGCCAACCGGCGCTGCCAGCAGATTGGCATCGATGCGCTCTATCCGGGCGCGACCAACCCGTTCCCGTGGATGGCCGAGATGATCGATCTCAAGAAAGAGAAGAATTTCTTCGAGACGCGAGTGACCGAGTATCAGACAGGCGGCGCTCTTTCATGGGATTGATCGGGATGTTTTCCTGATGTGAAAAATTTTGCCCCGCGAGGGGCAAAATTTTTTAGACCATCTAACGCGGTGTGCCCCGCTAGCAAAGAATTATCAAAAAAACAACGTTTGCTTATTGACATCAAACATATTTCGGATAAAGTTGCAACCGCAAGATGTAGTGAAAAAAATCCACCGAAACTACTAGTTATAGTAGTCAGGGGAAAAATAAGGGGGCTTCGCTTGCGCGAACTCGATATTCAGGCAGCAACTACATTTCCGGCTTCATCTTTTGCGCTGAATGCGCAATCGCAAAACGAGATTCTCCTCGGGGGCTTTCCTCCCTCAAAATTCACAGAACAAGATTTTCGGTCGACATTGGTGTCTGGTCGCGGCGCGGCGTATTCTGCAATTCGCATTGCGCGCGGTAACTGGGGGCATCAAATGCGATCCGTGATTGAAGGCGCATTGTGGAATGGCGCCGTAATGGCTTTGGTATTGCTGCCGTGCAGCATGCTGGAGGAGTAGTACGTGTTGTTCTTATTAACTTTCATATCTCAAGGAGGTTGAAATGGTAGCAGCAAAGAAAGCCAAACCAGCAGCGAAGAAGCCGGCAGCGAAGAAAGCCGTCGCCGCCAAGAAGCCCGCAGCTAAAAAGGTTGCAGCGAAGAAGCCGGTAGCGAAGAAAGCCGTCGCCGCCAAGAAGCCCGCAGCCAAAAAAGTTGCAGCGAAGAAGCCGGTAGCGAAGAAAGCCGTCGCCGCCAAGAAGCCCGCAGCTAAAAAGGTTGCAGCGAAGAAGCCGGTAGCGAAGAAAGCCGTCGCCGCCAAGAAGCCTGCGGCAAAAAAAGTAGCAGCGAAGAAGGTCGTCGCCGCCAAGAAGCCTGCAGCTAAAAAAGTAGCAGCGAAGAAGGTCGTCGCCGCCAAGAAGCCTGCAGCTAAAAAAGTGGCAGCAAAGAAGCCGGCGGTGGTTAGCAAGCCAGCAGCAGCTCCGGTCGTGACGGCACCGACGCCTTCCGCGCCGCCGCCTGTTCGTCCGGCTGCGACCTGGCCCTTCCCGACACCAGGTATCGGCAAGCCAAACTAAGGCTGCGGGAGGCTGTGAAAGCAGCCCCGACTCGTTGTACAGGTAGGGGCTGATTCACCTTTTGTGGGCGAGCAGGGGCTTGCAGGTTCGATGCGCCCGGTTGCTCTATTGCTGCGCATTGTGCGAGGCGGCCAACATCCGCTATACGATGCGAGGCGATCGTACGTTGAGCAGCATGCCCACCAATGCCTTTTCGGCAAAGGTGTCACTGACGCTTGCATTTGCGATAGTGCTCAGATGAGCCCGAACGCAGTAGGTAGTCTTCTTTACTTTCAATCCAGGGCGGCAATGCGGCTGGATGCTGGTTCATTCGCTCCTGAATGCCGGTCTTGGATCACCTCTGATGTTCTATAGCTCACCCATCCCTTATCTGGAAGATGTCACTCCCTACTTTGCTGCAGTGCGAGATTGGCCATGGGCCGCTTGGCTGGATAGCGGCAGTATCGGTCGCTTTGACATCATTGTTGCCGATCCCGTCACGACGCTAGTGACACAAGGCGAGCGAACGCTCATAGACAGGGCATCACGCGAATCGGAAGCACGGGGGGCTGAGTTCGATCTGATCCGCACCGAATTGGGTGAGGCGGTCGAGCCACATCCAGGCATTCCGTTTGCAGGAGGTGTCTTGGGATACTGGGGTTATGACCTGTCTCGCCGATATCAGGGGTTGCCGGAGTCTGCACAGGATACAGAACACATGGCGCAGATGGCGGTTGGCATCTATGACTGGGCTATCCTCGTCGATCATCAGGAAAGGGCGGCGCGATTAGTATCGCGATTGAGATATCCCCGGACTGAAGCGATATTGGAACAGGTGCTGCTCAGGATCGAACACGCGCAGTCGGCTGTGATGGATCGGACGCGATTCTTTGTGCAGAGTCCTGTCACCTCCAATTTTTCGCCAGATGAATACAAACAGGCTTATGACAAGGTCCAGACCTATTTGCGAGAGGGGGATTGTTATCAAGTCAATCTGGCGCAGCGATTCGCTGCCGAGGCTGCTGGCGATGCGTTCGCGGCATACCGTGAACTGCGCAGGGTCAGTCCTGCACCCTACTCGGCATTCCTGGATTGGCCGCATGCACAGATACTTTGCGCCTCTCCGGAGCGTTTTCTACGTGTCGAGGAAGGCAGGGTGGAGACGAAGCCGATAAAGGGAACCCGGGCGCGGTCGCAGAATCGCGAAGAGGATGAGCGGCTTGCGCATGATCTGTTGCAGAACCCTAAAGACAGGGCAGAGAATCTGATGATCGTTGATTTGCTGCGCAATGATCTGGGCAAGAGTTGCGAGGCGGGGTCGGTGCGGACTCCTGGATTGTTCGAGCTGGAAAGTTATTCCAACGTCCATCATCTGGTCAGCACTGTCGAGGGCAGGTTGCGGCAGGGATGTGATGCATTGCATGCGCTGCGCGACTGTTTCCCCGGTGGTTCGATAACAGGAGCCCCCAAGAGGCGGGCGATGGAGATCATCGAGCAACTGGAGCCGCATGGGAGAGGCATCTACTGTGGCAGTATCGGCTACATCGGGTTCGACGGTCAGATGGATACCAATATAGCTATCAGGACCATGGTTTACTCGGAGGGGGAGATACGATGCTGGGCCGGCGGCGGGATCATAGCGGACTCACGCTGTGACGAGGAATATCAGGAGACTTTCCACAAAGCCAGCGCGATGCTGGAGGTATTGAAACGCTTCTCGGGGTAGTGTCGGGCTCAACCGGTATTCTTCAAACGCGCGATGCGCACAACCTCGGGAATCTTGCGCAGGTTGCGCATGATGTTGGCCAGGTGCAGGCGATTATTGACCTGCAGCGTGAAATAGGTCGCGGTATATTCCCCTTCGTTGCTGAAATTGACGTTCTCGATATTGGAGTCCGCATCGGCGATCGCCGCCGCCACCTTTGCCAATACGCCGCGTCGGTTGGCGACGATCAGCTTGATGCTGACATCGAAGGAGCGGCTGATATTCTTGTCCCACATCACGTCCAGCCACTGCTCGCTACCGCGCCCTTTGCGCAAGGTCGGACAGTCATGGGTATGGACGATCAAACCCTGGCCGCTCTTGATGATGCCGATGATGGGGTCGCCGGGGATCGGTCGGCAGCATTTGGCGAACTGCACCGCCATGCCTTCCGTGCCCTGAATGGTGACGACGGCATTGCCCAGAGCGTCGCTGGAGATGGTGTCGCCTATGCTGGCGAGCTGCTTGGCGACCACCATGTTCAGCCGCCGGCCGAGTCCGATGTCGGCGTAGATATCCTGGCGGGATTTGACGCCGGTATCGCGCAGCAGCTTCTCCCAGTGGGCATCATCCATATCCTGCAGCTTCAGGCCCAGGGCACTGAGTGCCTGTGACAGCAGGCGCTCACCCAGCCGGGCGGACTCGTTCAGGTGCATGGTCTTCAATGCGTGCCGGATCTCGCTGCGTGCCTTGCTGGTGACGACGTATCCGAGCCATGCCGGGTTCGGGTGCGCCTGCGGGGCGGTGACTATCTCCACGCGATCGCCGTTGCGCAGTTCGGTACGCAACGGTACCAGCTCCGAATTGACCTTGCAGGCCACGCAGCGATTGCCGATATCGGTATGCACTGAATAGGCGAAATCGACAGTTGTCGCACCACGCGGCAAGGCGAAGATTTTGCCCTTGGGCGAGAACACGTAGACCTCATCCGGGAACAGGTCGATCTTGAGGTGTTCCAGGAATTCCACCGAATCGCCGCTCTGTGCCAGGCTCTCCAGGAGGTTCTGCAACCACTGGTGGGTCTTCTGCTGCAGTTCGTTGATCTGGGTGTCGCTGGCTTTGTACAGCCAATGCGAAGCTACGCCGCTCTCCGCCAGTTTATCCATCTCATGCGTGCGGATCTGCACTTCGATCGGAGTGCCGAAAGGTCCGAACAGCGTCGTGTGCAGGGACTGATATCCATTGGCCTTGGGAATGGCGATGTAGTCCTTGAACTTGCCGGGAAAGGGTTTGTACAAACTGTGCAGGACACCCAGGGCCAGATAACAGGACGGGATGTCATCGACCAGGATGCGGAAGCCGTAGATGTCGAGAACCTGTGCGAACGCCAGCGACTTGCTCTGCATCTTCTGGTAGATGCCGAACAGGTGCTTCTCGCGCCCCTTGACCTCAGCCTTGATGCGGTTGGCATCCAGGCGCTGTCCGATCGATTCGAGGATCTTGCTGACCACCTCGCGTCGATTGCCGCGCGCGACCTTGAGTGCCTTGGAGAGCACGGCATAGCGGTTTGGGTGCAGATACTTGAAGCTCAGATCCTCAAGTTCCTGGTAGATGGTGTTCAGCCCGAGACGGTTCGCGATGGGCGCGTAGATATCCATCGTCTCGCGTGCGATGCGTGCGCTCTTGTGGGCGGAAACGGAGTCCAGCGTGCGCATGTTGTGCAAACGGTCGGCGAGCTTGATAAGGATCACGCGCACGTCGCGCGCCATCGCCATCAGCATCTTGCGGAAATTCTCTGCCTGGGCATCCTCCAGCGTATCGAATTTAAGTTTATCGATCTTGCTGAGACCTTCGACCAGGCCCGCTACAGCGGGCCCGAACCGGTCTGCGACCTCCTCGACCGTGACTGAGGTGTCTTCGACGACATCGTGCAGCAGAGCGGCATTGATGGCATGCACATCCAGATGCAGCGGTGTGAGGATGCGCGCAACCGCGATGGGGTGTGTGACGTATGGGGCACCGGATTGGCGCGTCTGCCCGGCGTGGGCTGTGTGGCTGAAATCCAGTGCGGATTGGATCTGTGCCACGTCCTCCGATTTGAGGTAGGCGGAGACTTCCTGCAGGAGCGCTTCAGCATCGGCCTGGGACATGAATATGCTCCGCTGAGGTCCTGCAGGGAGTGGGGTCAGGCCATGCCGCGGTTCAATATCTCGATGCCGACCTTACCTTCGCTGATCTCGCGCAGGGCGACGACAGTCGGCTTGTCCTTGCTGGTCTCGACCAGATGGTTGGCTCCGTTGGCAAGTTGGCGGGCGCGATAGGCGGCTGCCAGTGTCAGCTCGAAACGGTTGGGGATATGGGTCATGCAGTCTTCGACGGTGATGCGAGCCATGGTTCAATTCTCCGGTGTCTGTAATTGATTGATAAGTTGCTGGTGCCTGGCGATCTGTCGAGATCCGCGCAGTCGGGCTGCCAGCACGACAGATTCGAGCTCGTGCAGGGCCCTGTTCAGGTCTGCGTTGATAATAACATAATCGAATTCAGCGACATGTGAGACGTCTTCGCGCACGGCCGCAAGACGTTTGGCAATCACGCCCGGGTCGTCCGTGCCGCGCCCATTCAGCCGTTGCGACAAGGCTTCCAGCGAAGGCGGCAGGATGAAGATGGAGACGCAAGCCGGGAAGATCTTGCGCACCTGCGCAGCACCCTGCCAGTCGATCTCGAGCAGGATGTCGCGCCCTTTGGCTGTTTCCTCGGTGATCCATCTTTGCGAAGTGCCATAGAAGTTCCCATACACTTCGGCACTTTCGAGGAACTCGCCGCGCTTGGCCATTTCAAGGAATGTCTCGCGACTGACGAAATGATAATGTTTGCCGTCGATCTCGCCTTCACGGGGAGCACGTGTCGTATAGGAAACGGAAAGGCCTATTTCGGGGGAATGTTTGAGCAGGGCGTGTACCAGACTGGTTTTCCCTGCGCCCGATGGTGCGCTGATGACGATAAGACTTCCTGGCATGCTGTTCTCCTATTCGATGTTCTGCACTTGCTCGCGCATCTGTTCGATCAAAAGTTTGATATCCATCGCGCAGCGCGAGACGTCCGCGTCCACTGATTTGGAGCCCAAGGTGTTGGCCTCCCTGTGCAACTCCTGCATCATGAAATCCAGTCGTTTGCCGACGATGCCGCCCTTGTCGATGACGCGCCGGACTTCGACAAGGTGGGTGTGCAGACGGGAGAGTTCCTCATTCACGTCTATCTTGCTTGCATACAAAGTGATCTCCTGGCGCACCCTTTCGTCATCCTCGCTGCCCAGCGCTTCGAGCAGGCGCGCGCGCAGCTTGGATTCATAGGCGGCGATGGTGCCGGGGATGCGCGGAGCGACCGCCAGCCGCAACTGTTCAATACCTTCCACCCGTTCCAGCAGAAAGCCGGCGAGCTTCTCCCCTTCGCGCCGCCGCGCGGCAGAGAAATCCTGCAAGGCTTGCTGGAGCGCTGTGGAGACAGCCTTGTGCAGAGCCTCATTCGAAACGGTGGGGCTTTCGGTCACGCCGTTCCACTTGAGCACCTCGGAAACCGACAATTCTCCCGCCGCAGGCAGGACTTCGCGCACCTGTGTGCTCCAGGCGGAAAGCTGTTTGACGACATCGAGATTGAGCTTGCTTTCCGGCTGCGCGGAAGCGCGGCTGAGAAGGTTGATGCGGCATTCGACCTTGCCACGGCTGATCCCGGCAGATATCTGTTCGCGCAGGACGGGTTCCAGCATGCGCATTTCGTCCGGCATCCGCAACTGCAAGTCGAGATAGCGATGATTGACCGAGCGCAATTCGAGCGAGAGGGAGCCGGCATCCAGCTCGGCTGTGGCGACGGCATAGCCGGTCATGCTGAAAATCATCAAAACTCCAGGCGGGAGGAAAAAATACGGACTGAACCGGGCGCATTATATTACGATTGCAACACTTCGCCGTGTACGCACATCGTTGCGGGCAGGCAAACCGCGGGAAAATGAATGAAGTTCGCTATCCACCAGGCCAACCATATCGGCGGGCGCAAATACAATCAGGATCGTGTGGGCTATGCCTATACCAATGATGCCTTGCTGCTGGTGCTGGCGGACGGGATGGGCGGCCATCTGCATGGCGAGATCGCGGCGCAGATAGCGGTCTATACCTTCATGCGCGCATTCAGCCGTTTGGAGTCGGGGAAAGTGAAGGAGCCGGAGGTGTTTTTGCGCGCGACCATGCGTGCAGGGCACGACGAGATCATCGACTATGCGAGGAAGCAGAATCTGGGCGGGAACCCGGGTACCACCTGCGTGGCGGCGCTGGTGCAGGATGGCAAGGTGTGGTTCGCGCATGCGGGCGATTCCCGTTTCTACCTGTTGCGCCAAGGGGCGGTGCAGAACGTGACGCACGACCACTCGGTGGTTCAGCAATGGGCGGACTGGGGCATCATCAGTCCGGAGGAGATGCGCACCCATCCTGACCGCAACAAGATCACCAACTGCCTGGGCGGCGTGGAAGATATGTTCTATGCCGAGGTCGCGCCCAGCGTGGATGTGCAGGATGGGGATATGTTGCTGTTGTGCAGCGACGGTTTCTGGAGTCCGCTGGAAGAGGCCGAACTGACCAAGCTGCACGCGACCAGCTATTTGCAGACCACGCTGGGCGAGTTGATCGATGTCGCCATCTACCGCGAAGGCGCGCGCGCCGACAACACCACGGCAGTGGTGGCCAGACTGGGGATGGCAGAGCTCGACCATGCGACCGAATCGCCGGTGTGCGTGATACTCGAAGAAGGGGCGCCCGCATAGGTCGCCGTGCGAGGCGGTATAATCCGCGCTCGATTCTTTTTCACGGATTCATGCCATGCGCCCCAGCCAGAGACAGCCGGATCAACTCCGCAACATCCGCATCACACGCCATTACACCAAACATGCCGAAGGTTCGGTGCTCATCGAGTGCGGAGATACCAAAGTGATCTGCACCGCCAGTGTCGAAGAGCGCGTGCCGCCCCACAAGAAGGGTAGCGGAGAAGGCTGGGTGACAGCCGAATACGGCATGTTGCCGCGCTCGACCGGCAGCCGCATGGGACGCGAAGCGGCCAAAGGCAAGCAATCGGGTCGTACACAGGAGATCCAGCGCCTGATCGGACGCAGCCTGCGTGCCGTGGTCGATCTGGCCAAGCTTGGTGAACGCACGATCACGCTGGACTGCGACGTGATCCAGGCCGATGGTGGTACGCGCACCGCCAGCATCACCGGCGCTTATGTCGCCTTGCATGATGCGGTGAGCGCTTTGATGCAGCAGGGGCTGATCAAGGAGACCCCCCTCAAGGATTCGGTCGCGGCCATCTCGGTCGGTATCTATCAGGGCACGCCGGTGCTCGATCTCGATTACCCGGAAGACTCGGATTGCGATACCGACATGAACGTGGTGATGCTGGGCAGCGGCCATTTTGTCGAGGTGCAGGGTACGGCGGAAGGCCATCCCTTCTCACGCGAGGAGATGGATACCTTGCTTGAACTGGCCAAATTCGGCATCCAGCAATTGGGCGAGATGCAACGCGCGGCACTTGCGCAATGAACAAGCTGGTCATCGCTTCGAACAACGCAGGTAAGCTGCGTGAATTCCAGCGCATGTTGTCGCCCTTGGGCATCGAGGTGCTGACGCAATCCCAGCTGGGTATCTCCGAGGCGGAGGAGCCGCACTGTACTTTTGTCGAGAACGCACTGGCCAAGGCGCGCCATGTCAGCCGCGCGAGCGGCCTGCCTGCGCTGGCGGACGATTCCGGCATCTGCGTGGAAGCGCTCGGCGGTGCGCCGGGCGTGATCTCGGCACGTTATGCCGGAGACAATCCAAAGTCCGATGCGCGCAACAACCAGAGGCTGCTGCAGGATATGCAGGGCGTGGCCGACCGTCGTGCGCACTATTATTGCGTACTGGTGCTGGTGCGCCATGCGGATGACCCGCAGCCTTTGATAGCCGAGGGTGAATGGCAGGGCGAAATATTCCACGAAGAGCGTGGAGAAGGCGGCTTTGGCTACGACCCGATGTTCTGGTTGCCGCAGTTCGGCAAGACCGCCGCCGAACTCACGCACGATGAAAAAGCGCAGATCAGCCATCGTGCCAAGGCGTTGCAGGTGCTGATGCAACGTTTTCCGCGCGCATGAGCGCACAGATACTGCAACCGTTCGGTATCAAATCACAGCCTGTGAGTTTTCAGGCGTTGCCGCCGCTCTCGCTGTATATCCACATCCCCTGGTGCGTGCGAAAATGTCCGTATTGCGACTTCAACTCGCATGAGGCTCAGGGTGCGATACCGGATCGGGAATATGTGGACGCATTGCTGCGCGATCTGGACTCTGCCTTGGCCTTGATCTGGGGGCGCAAGGTCTATTCGATCTTCATCGGTGGCGGCACGCCCAGTCTGTTGTCGGGCGACGCGCTTGTGTATCTGTTGACGCAGGTGCGCATGCGCTTGCCGCTGGCACACGAGGCGGAGATCACCCTGGAGGCGAATCCGGGTACGGTCGAGGCAGACAAGTTCGCGGCATTCCGCGATGCCGGGGTGAACCGGCTCTCGCTCGGCATCCAGAGTTTCAACGACGGGTATCTGCGGGCTTTGGGCCGTATCCACTCCGGCGACGAAGCGAAGCGAGCAATCGACATCGGGCAGCGCCACTTCGAGAACATCAACCTGGATCTGATGTATGCCTTGCCCGGCCAAACACAGGAGGCTGCCTTGTTCGATGTGGGATCGGCCTTGTCGTTCTCGCCGCAACACTTGTCCTGTTATCACCTGACGCTGGAACCGAATACGCCGTTCGCGCACCACCCGCCGCAAGTGCCGGATGACGATGCGAGTAGCGAGATGCAGTCGGGGATTGAAACCCTATTGGCTGAGCATGGCTACCAGCACTATGAGACCTCGGCGTTCGCCAGGCCTGGCAAGCAAGCGCGTCACAATCTGAATTACTGGCGATTCGGCGATTACCTCGGTATCGGTGCCGGCGCGCACAGCAAGCTGAGCTTTCACGACAAGGTGATACGCCAGGCGCGCCATAAACAGCCCAAGGCTTATATGGAAGGCGTGGCTCAGGGGGGGCAGGTACAGAGCGAACAGATGTTGGGCAAGAGCGACCTGATTTTCGAATTCATGATGAATGTCTTGCGGCTGAACGACGGATTCGAAGAAACCTTGTTCCAGGAACGCACCAGCTTGCCATTGTTATTGATCCGGCATGAGCTGGAGCGGGCAGGGCAAAAAGGACTGCTGGTTCGCGAGGCCGGTCGCATCGCGCCGACAGAGATGGGAAGGCGCTTCCTGAATGATCTGCTACAGGTCTTTCTTGCGGCGGAAAACTAGATCCCAGACGCCGTGACCGAGACGCAATCCGCGCTGCTCGAATTTGGTGAGCGGGCGGTATTCCGGGCGGGGGGCGTAATCGGCAGCTGTATTCTCCAGCTGTTGTTCTGAGCTGAAGACTTCCAGTATCTGCTCGGCATATTCCTGCCAATCCGTCGCGGCATGGATATATCCATTGGGTTTCAGCTTCTGCACCAGTTTTTCGATGAACGGCGATTGGATCAACCGGCGCTTGTGGTGGCGCGCCTTGTGCCAAGGGTCCGGGAAGAAGATGTGCACGCCGTCCAGCGAGTTATCGGGGATCATGTCGCGCAGCACTTCGACGGCGTCATGCTGGATGATGCGGATATTGCCTATCGATTGCGCGTCGATCAGTTTGAGCAGATTGCCGACGCCTGGTGTGTGAACTTCCAGTGTCAGATAATCGATCTCGGGGTGTGCGGCGGCGATGGTCGCGGTACTGTCGCCCATGCCGAAACCGATCTCGAGTACCTTGGGAGCATTGCGTCCAAAGGCCTGATCCAGATCGAGTGGATGTGCCATATATGGGATGCCGTAGCGCGGCAACAGCGTATCGACCGCCCGACGTTGGGCTACGGAAAGATGGCCTTGCCGCAGGACGAAGCTTCTGATGTGCCTCTGGCGCAGGTCTTCGGGCGCTGTCATCAGCTGCGGGCCGAAGCGATGATGCCTGCAGTCGGTGAGCTGGGGCTGGCACTATAGAGTTTCTTGGGCATGCGACCGGCGAGATAAGCTTCACGTCCAGCCTCCACGCCTTTCTTCATGGCCGAAGCCATCAGTACGGGATCCTTGGCTGCGGCAATGGCCGTGTTCATCAGCACGCCGTCGCAGCCCAACTCCATAGCGATGGCAGCATCGGAAGCCGTGCCGACGCCGGCATCCACGATCACCGGCACTTGCACGCGTTCCATGATCAGTTGCAGGTTCCATGGGTTCAAGATGCCCATGCCGGAACCGATCAAAGAGGCTAGCGGCATGATGGCTGCGCAGCCGATGTCTTCGAGCTGTTTGGCAACGATAGGATCGTCCGAGGTGTACACCATGACCTGGAAACCATCCGCAACCAGGGTCTTGGCTGCAGCGATGGTCTCGATCACATTGGGGTAAAGGGACTGCGGGTCTCCCAGCACTTCCAGTTTGACCAGCGAATGGCCATCCAGCAATTCGCGCGCCAGGCGTAGCGTGCGCACTGCGTCATCGGCGGTGTAGCAGCCTGCCGTGTTGGGCAGGTAGGTGAATTTTGAAGGAGGGACGGCGTCGAGCAGATTGGGCTCGTTGGCATTCTGTCCCAGATTGGTGCGCCGGATCGCTACCGTGACGATCTCGGCACCGCTGGCATCCAGCGCGGCACGGGTCTCGGTGAAGTCCTTGTATTTTCCGGTGCCGACCAGAAGCCGGGAGGAATAGCGCTTACCTGCGATGGTCAAGGTGTCATTCATATATATTAAGTTCCAAAATTGAGCTTATCCGCCGCCAACGGCGGCTACTATTTCGAGTGCGTCGCCATCCTGAAGTGTCTGGGATGCGAACTGGCTGCGTGGAACGATCTCGCCGTTCCGTTCAAGCGCGACCCGCTTGCCGGCGAGACCCAACTCGTCGATCAATGCGGCGATACTGACGGGCTGCGAGAGCTGGCGAACTGCACCGTTGAGACTGATTGTGATCACTTGATTTGATGATGCTCGTGTTAGAATCCGCGCCGCATTCTACACCATGCGGGTGTAGCTCAATGGTAGAGCAGAAGCTTCCCAAGCTTACGACGAGGGTTCGATTCCCTTCACCCGCTCCAGTCGGATTGATCCTCCCGACGGATGCAAGAACATCCATAACATGAGAGTGGTTGCTTTTTGACTTATATCAAATCGCGCGCCATCGAAATTCCATAGTATCCGCCCCGCTTTCGCAGCGAAGCTACCCGACGATTTTAGTGGGGTATGCTCAGCTCGGAACCAATTTAGGCTTTACTTGTCGCGCCCGCACTGCGACAATTTGCCGCGCTGTAGGTTTGCAACAAAGTGTGCGTCCGGTACACAGGAACATTTGGGTACTTGGCGCATTGGTATTTTTAACTTCGCTCTGGGGAGGAGACTACTGTGGAAGCTAATCAAGCGACACCAGTAAAGTACGATATGGAGGTTGTGCGCTGGTTCACCATCGCTGCCGCCATTTATGCATGTGTAGGTACGCTCATCGGTGTGTACGTCGCATCTGAGCTGGCTTGGCCGTTCCTGAACTTTGATCTTGCCGAAATTTCGTTCGGTCGCCTGCGTCCGCTGCATACCAATGCGGTGATTTTCGCGTTCGGCGGTTGTGCGCTGATGGCAACCGGTTTCTACATCGTGCAGCGTACGGGTGCGACCAAGTTGTGGAGCAACGGCCTTGCTTGGGCGACCTTCATCGGCTGGAACCTGATTATCGTTTCCGCAGTAATCACCCTGCCGCTGGGCTGGACTTCCGGTAAGGAATATGCCGAGTTGGAGTGGCCGATCGATATCGCGATCGCAGTGGTCTGGTTGATGTACGGCTTCAACTACATCATGACCATCGGTATCCGCAAGACATCGCACATCTACGTATCCAACTGGTTCACCATGGGCATGATCGTGATGATCACCTACTTGCACGTGGTCAACAGCATGGCGATCCCGGTCAGTCTGACCAACTCCTTCTCCATCTACTCTGGTGTGCAAGACGCGATGATCCAGTGGTGGTGGGGCCATAACGCGGTCGGTTTCTACCTGACCGGCGGCTTCTTGGCGATCATGTACTACTTCGTGCCGAAGCAGGCGGGTCGTCCGGTGTTCTCCTATCGTCTGTCAGTTCTGCACTTCTGGGCGCTGACCTTCGGCTACGTCTGGCTGGGTGCGCACCACCTGCAGTACACTGCATTGCCTGACTGGACCGGATCTCTGGGTGCTGCTGTTTCCCTCGCTATGATCATTCCGTCCTGGGGTGGTGCGATGAACGGTATGATGACGCTCTCCGGTGCATGGGACCGTCTGCGTACCGACTACATCCTGCGCTTCCTGGTTGTCGCACTGGCGTTCTACGCGATGTCCACATTCGAAGGTCCTGTGATGTCCATCAAGACCGTCAATGCCCTGTCCCACTACACTGACTGGACTGTTGGTCACGTGCACTCCGGCGCGCTGGGCTGGATGGCGATGGTTGCCTACGGTGCCATGTACCACATGGTCAAGAAACTCTGGGGCGTGGAAAAGATGTACTCCGAAGGCCTGGTGAACGTGCACTTCTGGCTGGCTACCATCGGTACTGTGGTCTACGTCGTGGCGATGTGGGTCTCCGGCATCATGCAGGGACTGATGTGGCGCGACTACGACGAGTACGGCACGCTGACCTATACCTTCGTTGAGTCTGTTTCCGCTATGCATCCGTACTACGCGATGCGTGCTATCGGCGGCCTGATCTTCAACATCGGTACCTGGATCGCCCTGTACAACATCGTGATGACTGTGCGCACTGCAAGTGCCGCGCGCAGTGCCAGCGCTGTTCCGGCTAATGCATAAGGGGAGTGAATAATATGTCTGATCACGACAAAATCTACTCGACACAACTTCAGGACAAGACTGAGCGCAGTACGCTCCTGATGTTCGTGTTGACCGCAATCGCCGTGGCAATCGGCGGTATCGTGGAAATCGTGCCGCTGTTCTATCTGCCGAACACGGCGATGTGCCAGAACGATCCTACCTGTAACAACACGCAGCACAAGGATCTGAACGGCAACGTCATCCCGATGGACAAGATCATCTGGAATCCGGAAACGTCGGCGCACAAGACGCTGGACGATTGGCAGCCCGGTGACGGCGTGCGTCCTTACAAGGCCCTGGAACTGGCTGGCCGCAACGTCTACATCCGCGAAGGCTGCTTCCTGTGCCACTCGCAGATGATCCGTCCTTTCCGCGACGAGAAAGACCGTTATGGCCACTACTCCATCGCTGAAGAGTCCATGTACGACCACACCTACCAGTGGGGTTCCAAGCGTACCGGCCCTGATCTGGCTCGCCTTGCTGGCAAGTACTCTGATGAGTGGCATCGCCGCCATCTGATGTACCCGCGCGATGTGGTGCCCGAGTCTGTGATGCCTAACTACTTCTGGCTGAATGACAAGAAGGTGGATGTCGCCGAGACCGTTGAAACCATGAAGGTTCTGACCATCATGCCGTTCAACCCGGTACCGAAGACCATCTATACCGATGAGTACATCGCGGCTGCTCCGGCCGAGCTGGAAGGCAAGACCGACATGGATGCTCTGATCGCCTACCTGCAGAGCATGGGCAATCACGTCAAGTTCGAAGAAGGTGTGAACTACCGTGATTAAGCTGTTGGAGCACCTGGGTATGGATGTGCAGGCTATGACGACCAATGACTGGCTGGGGGTGTTCTTTGCTCTGGTCGCTGCGGTCGGCATGGTGGTGACCTACGTCATGGTGTTCCGACCGTCCAACAAGCAAAATTTCGAAGCCCAGAGCCGTATGGCTCTGGACGACGAGGACCCTATCAAATTGGGAGAAAAAAGATGAGCGACAAACACGATGCAAGCAGCGTGCCAACGACCGGGCACGTCTGGGATGACGATCTGGGCGACTATATCAATCAGCCGCCCAAGTGGTGGATGCTGGGCCTGACAGCCAGCGCGATCTGGTGTGTGGTGTACTTCCTGTACTACCCTTCCATTCCGCTGTCCAACGGCGGCACATGGTTCAAGGGTTTGGGTGGCTGGACTGCCATCACCGAGATGGAAGCCGACAAGAGTGTGGTGGATGAGGTGCGCGGCAAGTATGAGGCCAAACTGAAGGACATGACGCCTGCTGCTATCTTGGCAGACAGCGAGCTGACCGAGTATGTGACACGTTCCGGCAAGGTGCTGTTCGGTGACAACTGTGCAGCGTGCCACGGCCAGAACGGCGTGGGAACGCATGACAAGTTCGGTCTGTTCGCGCCCATCCTGAATGACGACGACTGGCTGTTCGGCGGTACCATCGACGCCATCCACGAGACAATCGCGGGTGGACGTCAGGGCATGATGATGGCCCACGCTGACATGTTGTCCGAAGCAGAGATCGACACGCTGGCCAATGCAGTGGCGGCCGGCAAGCCGACCTCTACACCGCTTTTCGCCGAGAAGGGCTGTACCGCCTGCCACGGTGAAGACGGTAAGGGTATGCAAGCCATGGGTTCTGCCAACCTGACCGACAGCGTCTGGCGTTTTGACAGCTCCGTCGAGGGCATCAAGTACACCATCAAGCACGGTGTCAATGCTGGCACACCCGAGACGCGTGTGGCAGTGATGCCCGCCTTCCAGGGCGGCAAGCTGTCTGACGCTGAGATCAAGAAGCTGGCTGTGTATGTGTACAAGTTCGGCGGTGGTCAAGCGCAGTAATCTTGTGAGGCCTGCATGAGGTTCCTTGTGCAGGTCATAACGTAAGGAGAGCAGCTATGAATCAGGATATGGTTTTTTGGGGTGTTATCATTGCACTGGTGGGATCGATCGCAGTGGTTGCCTGGTTGTTCTATGTGACATTCCGCAACGCCACAAAGGATAAGAACAGCAAGTAAGAATTCGCTGTTTGCTAAAGGAGGAGAGCTTGCTCTCCTCCTTTTCTTTTGTACGAAAAATCACAGAGCGGCACAATCTAAAGAAGTAGAATCACGAAACTACAAGGTGCTTTAGGATCGAGGGGCACATCGTTGCGTATTCAGGAGGCGGTATGAATCAGCAAGTCGAAAAGAAAGAACCGGGTGAAGTCACCACGCTATATAACGAGTTCGAGACCTGGACGGTCAACACGGGCGGGCAGACTATCCATGCCAAGCGCATGCCTGGGTTCTTCCGAACTTTCAAGGATCGGGCCCAGCTGGCTTTGTGGCTGCCGTTCTTCCTCCTTCCTTACCTGCGCTGGAACGGAAAGCAAGCCATCCTGTTCGATATTGACCACAATCAGTTCCATTTCTTCAGTCTGACTGTATTGCCGCAGGACATATGGATGTTGTCGCTGGTACTTTTGGTGGCGGCCATGACCCTTTTCGCTGTTACCTCAGTGGCCTCGCGCGTATGGTGCGGCTACTTCTGCTTCCAGACAGCGTGGACCGACTGGTTCACCTGGATCGAAGACAAGATCGAGGGTAACCCTACCGCCAGACGCAAGCTGGACAGTGCGCCATGGAACTTTGACAAGCTGCGCAAGAGAGTGATCAAACACACGCTCTGGGCGCTGATTGCATTACTGACCGGCATCAGTTTTTCCATCTGGTTCGTAGACGCTTTCGATTACTGGAACAAGCTTGTGAATTTCCAGCTGCCCACGGTAGGCTGGGTGGTTATCACGATGTTCTTCTTTGGAACCTACATCCTTGCAGGTTTCTTGCGGGAGCAGACCTGCTTCTGGCTCTGCCCGTACGCACGCATCCAGGGGGTCATGACCGACAGCCAGACCATCCTGCCTACCTATGACTACACGAGGGGCGAACCGCGCGGCAAGATCCGCAAGGGTGGAGAAGCGGTGGCCCAGCAAGGGGATTGCATCGACTGCTTCCAGTGCGTGCAGGTTTGCCCGACCGGGGTGGATATCCGCAACGGACAACAGCTGGGTTGCATCACCTGCGGGCTGTGCATCGATGCCTGCGATGTCGTGATGGACAAGATCAACAAGCCGCGTGGTTTGATCCGTTACGCATCGCTGGACGAACTGTCGGGCAAGCCGGCCAAGAAGATGTATCAGCATCCAAGGACGCTGGTATATCTCAGTATCATCCTGATCGCGCTGGCCGGTATCGTTTGGGGGTTGACGCATATGGGATCCATGACGCTGAAGATCATGCACGAGCGGCAACCCTTGTATGTGCAGATGAGTGACGGCTCTATCCAGAACAAGTTCGATTTCAAGGTGCTGAACAAGACCGACAAGGACTTCCGTGTGAAAGTCACGGCGGAAGGCGGCGTGAAAGATCAAGTCATCATCGGGGTGGAGCAAAACCCGATGACACATCACGGACGGCAAGCATCCTTTACGGTCTTCGTCAAAGCGCCATCTGCGAACATCGTTGATGATGTTGTTCCAATACGA
The DNA here is from genome assembly GCF_054601595.1 of Sideroxyarcus sp. TK5. Taxonomy (NCBI): domain Bacteria; kingdom Pseudomonadati; phylum Pseudomonadota; class Betaproteobacteria; order Nitrosomonadales; family Gallionellaceae; genus Sideroxyarcus; species Sideroxyarcus sp. TK5. The sequence continues at coordinate 187,663 of NZ_BAAHSJ010000003.1, forward strand.
TTCAGAGTGGAGCAGGAGGATGATCCGAACGTCTTCGCCGAATACACCAGCCAATTCTACGGCCCCAAGAAATAACGGAGCAGGCAGATGATTTCTCAAGATCACAAATCCGGATTGCGCAACCCATGGTTGCTCGGCATGCTTGGCCTCATCGTGGTGGTGCTTGCCGTCAATGCGGCATTCATCTGGTTCGCCACACACAACCAGTCGTCTCTGATCGACCGTGAATACAAAACCAAGGACCGCAAGACCAACACGCAGATGTTGAGCGAGTTGGGCAGGCAGCAGGCCTTGGGATGGCAGACCACCATCAATAAGCCCAAAGCTCTCATCCAGGGGCAGCCAACGATGTATGAGATTTCCGTGCTGGACAAGGATGGCAAGCCCGTCAGTGGCGAGATGGAAGTGGAGGCATATCGTGCATCGGATGCCAGCAAAGACTTCATCACCGCGTTCAAAGAGGTCGCGGCAGGAAACTATCAGGGGTACATCAGTTTCCCGTTGAAGGGCTACTGGGAGTTGCACATCCATCTCAAGCGCGGCAGTGACGAGTTCGCAGTAGACACGGAGCGGTTCATGGTGGTTGAGGCGCTACGCTGAGTGCGCACTGTCCATGAGTCACGGTGACAATGTTTCGGCTGGCTGCTTCCATTGCGGTTTGCCGATTCCGGCCGATGCCGAATTCTCAACAGTACTGGAAGGCAAGCACAGGGATTTTTGCTGCTTTGGTTGCCAGTCGGTATGTGCTGCCATCTACGAGGCGGGATTGCAGGGTTATTACCAGCGCACGCCGGAAGGTGTGCTGCTCGCTCCGCCGCCGGAGCCTCCCAAAGACATCGATATCTACGACTTCGATGAAGTCCAGCAGGAATTCACCACCTGTGCCGGGGACGAGCGTGCCATCCATCTGCTGGTCGAAGGCATCCACTGTGCAGCCTGCGTCTGGTTGATCGAGAGAGGTCTGAAGAAGGTGCCCGGTGTACGTTCGGCCGAGGTCAATCTGGCGAGCAAACGCCTGCATGTGAAGTGGGATAACAGCCGGACGAAGCTGTCAGACCTGATCAAGGCCTTGGTGCGTATCGGCTACTCGGCAGTGCCCTATGATCCGGAAAGCGCTGAAGGTGCCATAAAAAGAACCAATCGCGCCATGCTGTTCAGGCTGTTCTTCGCAGGCTTTGCAGCGATGAACATGATGTGGATAGCCATTGCGCTCTATAGCGGTGCCAATCAGGATGAGTTTCGCGGCTTTTTCCACTGGATGGGCCTGGTATTGGCTACGCCGACGCTATTCTATTCGGGCTACCCCTTTTTCAAAGGAGCGGCGGGCGGACTTAGGGCGGGGCATCTGACCATGGACCTGCCTATCGTACTGGGCCTGTCGGTGACATACATCTATTCGCTGTATGTCACGCTGACCAACAATCAGCACGGAGAAGTCTTCTTCGATACCGTCACCAACCTCACCTTTGTCATTCTGATCGGGCGATACCTTGAAGGGATGTTCAGGCACCAGGCGCTGTCCGCAACGAAGCGACTGATGGAGTTGCAGCCTAGAGTGGCCATGGTCATAAAGGAGGAGGTGGAGAAGATGACGCCCATCCGCGCGGTGATGCCTGGCGACAAGGTGATGGTGAAGCCGGGCTACACCGTCCCCGTGGATGGTGTGGTGCTGGAGGGATGCAGTGCTGTGGATGAGGCGATGCTGAGCGGGGAGTCCGCGCCGGTTAACAAGCGCGCAGGTGATACGGTCTCTGCAGGAACCGTCAATACCACGGGAGCATTGCTGGTGGAAGTGCGCAGTCAACTACAGAACACCACGCTGTCAAAGATCATCCGTCTGGTGGAGGAGGCGCAATCCTCCAAAGCCCCCATCCAGCGTCTGGCTGACACGATAGTGCCGTGGTTCGTGCTGGTGACGTTGTTGTGTGCATGCACGACCTTCTTCATCTGGAATTCACAAGACTTCGAATTGGCATTGATGGCGGCGACCTCTGTGCTCATCATCACCTGCCCGTGTGCGCTCGGCATGGCGACGCCGATGTCCATCGCCGTCGCTTCCGGTCTGGGGGCGAAACACGGCATTCTGGTCAAGAACGGACTGGTGCTCGAAACCCTGTCCAGGGTGACGCACTTCGTGTTTGACAAGACCGGCACGCTGACCGAAGGCAAGATGAGCGTGGCGCAATCAAAGATCGCGGCCGGGGTTGATGCCGGGAGGATGATAGCCAAGGCTGCAGCGGCAGAACGCCTCAGTGAACACAGTACCGCGCGCGCAATCGTGAATTTTGCGGAGCATCATCAATATCCTTTCCGCTCACTCGAAGTGAGCGGATTCCATGCGACTGCGGGGCTCGGAATCGCAGCTACGGTCGATGGGCAGGACATCCGGCTGGGCAGCGCCGGCTGGCTGGCTCAGTGCGGTGTGGCGCTGGATGAGGCATTGCATTCACAAGCCCATCAATGGGAGTCGCAGGCGATGAGTTGCGTGTATATGGCCTGCGCCGGGCGGCATGTGGCGGTATTCGGGCTGGCAGACCAGCTGCGCGCTGACGCGCAACAGATGGTGGATGCCTTGCGCGAGGCCGGTATCGGTATGACCTTGCTGAGCGGTGACCGGCGGCCGGTGGCCGAAGCTATCGCCCGGCAACTGGGCGGGATGGAGGTGATCGCCGAAGTGATGCCACAAGACAAGGATCAGGTCATCCAGCGCCTGCAGCAGAGAGGGGAGGTCGTGGCGATGGTGGGTGACGGCGTGAACGACGCGCCTGCCTTGATACGCTCGAACGTGGGCATCGCGCTGGGTTCGGGAACCGATGTGTCGATCGACAGCGCGGACATCGTGTTGATGCACAGTGAATTGGGCAAGGTGCTGCAGGCGACCCAGCTGTCGCGCCGCACCCTGCTCACAATCAAGCAGAATATCGGCTTGTCGTTCGTATATAACCTTATCATGGTGCCCTTGGCCATGATGGCCAAGGTCAGTCCACTGGTGGCGGCGATCACCATGCCTATCAGCTCGCTGATCGTGATCGGCAATGCAGCGCGTATACGCACTATGTTCAGGAAGTGAGACAGAGATGGAAGTTATCTACAGTTTGATACCGGGCATGATGTTCTTCGGCGTCCTCTTTGTGATCGTATTGATCATTGCAGTGAAAAAAGGGCAATACGAGGATATGGAAGGCGGCGGACAGCGCATCCTGATGGATGACGACGAAGACATGATGCCGCATCCGAGCAAGAAGCCGGATGCGGAAGAGAAGCCTTAGTTGCTGCTCGCTGTTTGAGCCAGGAGTGGTTTGACCAGCTTGTCGAACGCCGCGGGCGGAACGTACTGCAAGACGGGCTTCTCGCCCTCGCCCATGCTGATATCCAGGCCGTGTTGGGGATAAAGCCAGTGGGTGGTGGCGTGTTTCTCCTCCTTGATGACCTGCGCGGGCTGGCCGAAGCGCTTGAGGAACAGTGCTTCATCGACCCTCACCCCAGGCATATACGTCAGGCTGCCGATGGCGGCCTTGCGCAGCACGGCGATGTCATCCGGCGTCAGGGTGATCTTCTTGCCGCTTCCTGTCCCGGCCATACGCAGGCCGCGCTCATACATCATCTTCAACTCTGTTTCCGGGATGTCGGCAGTCAGCACCACACGGGAGCGCAAACCGGCCAGATTGATCTGCTCGAAGAACAGTTCGGCGGACAATACGCCTGCCGGTGACTTGAACAGGCTGGGTTCTCCTTCCTCCTTGAAGCGCATCTCGGCATCCCCAAGCTTCGATTGTCCCAGCGTGAGGCCGAATATCTTGACGGTATCCGGGGCGGGGTGTTCGATATGCCAGGGCAGATCCTCTTTATCGGGACGATCACCAGGGATCAGGAAGGAGGAGAGGATGATGACGACGGAAAAGATTCCGACGCCCCAGTAGATCTTCTTTTCGGTGCTCATATGGCCGGTTTCAGGATTCGGCTGCCGAGGGCGCAGGACTGAAGCCGCGCGGCATCTTGCTGTGGCGTGCCTGGTACATCGAATCGTTGCCGAGCACGATCAGCACCAGCAGCGAGACCATGAATGGAAGCAGGCCGATGCCGCCCAGCAGTGCAATGGTGGCAATCTTGGACCAACCCATCAGCTTGGAGAGCATGAAGCCGCCTCCGATGACGGCGCAGGTGATGGTGAGCAGCCACATGAAGTGTTTGTTGCGTTTGTGCGCGATCGCCCAGTGAGCCTTTACGAAGGTCGTCTCGTTGCCGGCTTTGATCTTGCCTGCCTTGATCAGGATATAGGCGGTGATGGCGAACGAGGTGAGGGGAACGATCAGTACCATCACCGGGAAGGTGCTGAATACGCCGAAGGTGGAGGCGAATACCAGGATATGGTTGAACACCAGGTTGATCAGGAATATCTCGTGCGGCCATTTGGCGCGGATGATCTCGTCGGGAGTAGCAGTATATTTTTCGCTCATGGTGTGCCTCTGGATCGGATTGAAGTTACAGGGGGCGAAGCCGGGGAACCGCAGGAAGTATAGTCATTTTCCGACCATCTCGCGCAGTCTGGGCAGGGCCAGGATCTCAATTGCCCGTGCTTTGACCTGGATCAGCCCTTCATCCTGGAAATGGGAGAAGGCGCGACTGACGGTCTCCAGTTTGAGTCCAAGATAGCTGCCTATCTCCAGTCGCGACATGCGCAACCGCAGCTGTGTGGCAGACATGCCGTGTATGGCATTGCGCTGCGACATGTTCAGCAGGAAGGCGGCCAAACGTTCTTCTGCTCGCATGGAGCCCAAGAGCAGCATGATGCCCTGATCGCGCACGATCTCGCGGCTCATGATCTTGTGAAGATGACGTTGCAGGCTGGGTATCTCGCGACTCAACTCAGCAAGTTTGGCATAGGGGAGTTCGCAGACCTCGCTGTCTTCCATTGCCAGCGCTTCACAGGTATGGACATCGGAGCTGATCGCCTCCAGCCCGATGATCTCGCCGGGCATCAGGAAACCGGTGACTTGCTCGCGGCCATCCTCATGCAGCACACGCGTCTTGAACGAGCCACTGCGGATGGCATGCAAGGATTTGAAGCGGTCGCCGGAACGGTAAAGGTAATCGCCAGTGGTGTAGCTGCGTTTCTGGTTACTCAATTCTTCCAGGCGCGCCATCTCGTCCGGCGTCAGGTCGACGGGCAGACATAGTTCGCGCAGGTTGCAATTGGAGCAGGCGACCCGCAGACGAGCCATCTCGGTTTGGTTGATATCGTTCAAAGCCACGTTCGGTGAAGGGTTGATACGAGGCTATTTTGACATATATCAAGTCAAACGGGCAGCAAACTGGCATAGTTACGCCCTTGCTAGAGGAGGAGAGGATGAACGAGGCAGTAAATCAACTGGTTGTGGACTTGGAACTGATACGCAGGCTGGACAAGAACGGGCCGCGCTACACTTCATATCCCACTGCAGACCGGTTCGTCGAGGCATTCAACGCCGAGAGTTATATCCACTGGCTGGCAAAGCGCGAGATAGGCGGGGTAGGACGACCGCTTTCGCTATACATCCATATCCCGTTCTGCAACACCTTGTGCTTCTATTGCGCCTGCAACAAGGTCATCACCAAGGATCGAAGCAAATCGGCAGAGTATGTGCGCTACCTGATCAAGGAGATGGCGATGCAGGCCGAGTTGCTGGGGCCGGGCCAGGTGGTCGAGCAGCTGCATTTTGGCGGCGGTACCCCGACCTTCATGAGCGATGACGAGATCCGCGAGGTGATGGCCGCGATAGGCAAGTATTTCAAGCTGGTCGAGGATGGCGAATACTCCATCGAGATCGATCCGCGCAAGGTCAGCGATGAGACCATCGCCCTGCTCGGCGCGACCGGTTTCAACCGTATCAGCATCGGCGTGCAGGATTTCGACGACGAGGTGCAAAAGGCGGTCAATCGTATCCAGAGCGAGGAAGAGACGTTGCGCATCATCAAAGCGGCGCGGTCCAACGGCTTCAAGTCGGTCAGCATCGACCTGATCTATGGCCTGCCGAAGCAGACGCTGGAGGGTTTCGGGCGCACTCTGGATCGGGTGATCGCGGCCGACCCCGACCGTCTGTCGATCTACAACTACGCGCACATGCCCACCATCTTCAAGCCGCAGCGCCGTATCCATGAAGAGGATCTGCCAGCGCCGCAGGTGAAACTGGACATCCTGAGCATGGCGGTAAAAAAACTGACCGGGGCCGGCTATGTGTATATCGGTATGGACCATTTCGCCAAGCCGGAGGACGAGCTCGCCGTGGCGCAGCGCGAGGGGCGTCTGCACCGCAACTTCCAGGGCTACTCGACCCATTCCGACTGCGACCTCGTTGCCCTCGGTGTGAGCGCCATCGGCAAGATCGGTCCCACCTACAGCCAGAACTATCGGGAGCCGGAGCCGTATTACGATGCACTGGATCGGAATGTGTTGCCCATCATGCGAGGCCTGGAGTTGAATTCGGACGATCTGGTGCGGCGCGCTATCATCCAAGCGTTGATGTGCCATTTCGAGATATCCAAGGAATCCTTCAATATCTCCTATCTGATCGACTTCGATACCTACTTCGCGGCCGAGATGAAAGAGCTGGAGGAATATGCGCGTGAAGGATTGCTCGAGCTGTCGCCGCAGTGGATCACCGTCACACCAAAGGGGCGCATGCTGATACGCAACATCTGCATGGTGTTCGACAAGTATCTGCGCACGCGTCAGGAACACGCACGTTACTCTAAGGTAATATAAGTCCGGAATGCTGCCAGTGCTCCGCTATCGCGCGGGCGCTGGCGGCTTTATGGAGGAGGCCCCGCAATCAGGGGATGACATGACAATAAAAGTAGATGATTTTCGCCTGAAGCTCGGCCAGCACGAGCTGGTCCCCATCATGATCGGCGGCATGGGAGTCGATATCTCCACGGCCGACCTGGCACTGGAAGCCGCCCGTCTGGGCGGCGTCGGACATATCTCCGATGCGATGCTGCCGACCGTCTCCGATCGCCGTTACGACACCGGCTTCGTCAAAGAGAAGCTGCAACAGTACAAGTACAACATCGAGAGTTCGGACAAGACCTCGATCAAGTTCGATCTCGGTCACATCGCTGAATCCACCCGTCTGCACGTCAGCAAGACCATGGAACGCAAGCGCGGCAGCGGCATGGTGTTCATCAACATCATGGAAAAGCTGACCATGAACGCCCCCCGCGATACGCTGCGGGTGCGATTGCATGAGGCCCTCTCTGCGGGCATCGATGGCATCACCCTGGCAGCCGGCCTGCATCTTGGTTCGTTCACCCTGATGGAGGATCATCCGCGCTTCCGTGATGCGAAGCTGGGCATCATCGTGTCTTCGGTCCGCGCGCTGCAACTGTTCCTGCGCAAGAACACCAAGACCAATCGGCTGCCTGACTTTGTCGTCGTGGAAGGGCCGCTGGCAGGCGGTCACCTGGGGTTCGGCATGGACTGGGCGCAATATGATCTGCGCACCATCACCAACGAGATACACGCCTTCCTGAAAGCCGAGAACCTGGGGATCCCGGTGATCCCGGCGGGCGGCATCTTCACCGGTAGCGATGCGGCAGGCTATCTGCAGGAAGGGGCGGGGGCGGTACAGGTGGCGACGCGCTTCACGGTTGCCAAAGAGTGCGGGCTGCCGCCGGAAGTACAGCAGGAATACTTCAAGGCCAGCGAAGACGATATCGAGGTGAACGGCACTTCCCCCACCGGTTATCCCATGCGCATGTTGAAGAACAGTCCATCCACCGGCTCCGGCATCCGTCCCGGTTGTGAGTCATACGGCTATCTGCTGGATGCCAACGGGCGCTGTGACTATATCGATGCGTATAACCGCGAGATTGCGGCACATCCCGGCGAAAAGAAGATCGCGGTATACGACAAGACCTGCCTGTGCACCCACATGCGCAACTTCAAGTGCTGGACCTGCGGGCAGACGACCAGCCGCCTGAAAGACACCACCAACAAGTTGGAGGACGGCAGCTATCAGCTACTCAGTGCCGAGCACGTATTCAAGGATTACCAGTTCAGCACCGGCAACAAGATCGCCTTGCCGGAATCAAGCGCGAACTAACCTGAGCAGACGCTGCATTGCGGGTCGCGCGCCAGTTTCATGACGCGCGGCTGCATGGTCAGCGTATCCAGCGTCAGCACTCTGCCATGCAGTGTCGTCCCGATCCCCGCCAGCAACTTCAACGCTTCGGCCGCCTGCATGCTGCCCACGATGCCGACCAGCGGCGCGAACACCCCCATCACCGCGCAACGTGTCTCTTCCGCCTCGCTGTCTTCGGGAAAAAGACAGTTGTAGCAGGGGCTGTCCGGCTTGCGAAAATCGAACACGCCCACTTGGCCATCGAAGCGCGTGGCGGCCCCTGACACCAGCGGCTTCTTCGCCACAGCACAGACGCGGTTCAGGGCATAGCGCGTGGGGAAATTGTCACTGCAATCGAGCACGACGTCCGCTTCCGCCACCAACGCGGCCAGGCGCGGCTCGTCAGCCCGTTCCTGCACGACCATTACGCAGACCTCCGGATTGATCGCATTCAACGTTTGCCGGGCGGATTCGACTTTGGCTGTGCCGACACTCGCGGTTCGATGCGCCAGCTGGCGTTGCAGGTTGGTGAGGTCGACCTGGTCATCGTCGCATAGCGTAATGGTGCCTACGCCGGAAGCGGCAAGGAACATGGCGGCAGGAGAGCCCAAGCCGCCCGCGCCGAGGACCAGCGCGCGGGCATCTAGGAACGACCGCTGGCCTTCGATGCCGATCTCGGGCAACAGGATGTGGCGGCTGTACCGCAGCAGCTGGCTATCGTCCATCCCCGTGTCACTTCGCTGCGCCGGATTCGGGCGGGATGTCGACGTGATCGCCGTGGGGGTGCTGTTCGTAGGCTTTGACGAAGACTTCCTGGGAATTGTTCTTGGTGCGGGGTTCGGGCGTCTTCAGGTTATGGTACTGGACGTCCTCGCAATAGTGTATGAGGGTATGTCTGATGCGGTCCAGCAGGCTGATATCGAACACGAAGCCTTCTTTCTGCAGCGCCTTTTGCAGACCTTCCAGCGAATAATGCGCAACGCTGTAGCGTATGCGCAGGGACCTGTCGATAGGACCGCGCTCCACCTCGAAATTCTTCAAGCCCTCCAGCAACAGATAGGCCTGTTCGACCTGATCGGCAGGCTCATCCGAGAAAACCAGAATGCGTTCCTTGTGCAGCTCAAACGGATTCATGATCATTTCCCCCGCAGAATGCTCATCCCCTTCAACAGATTCAGTGCCTGATTCAGCTGGTAGTCGTTCTTTGCACCGAATTCTGCCACCTCGATCTTGTCTGTGCCCTCGTCGCTGTTCTTGGGCGTTTTGCGTGCCGGTTTGCTGGTGCTGTCGGCGGGCTCCGGCTGGCCGTTGCTCAGGTGCTTGTCCAGATCGGCTTCGCGCAAACGCAGCGTACTATCGAATACGGCCGTCGCCGGATCTTCGACCACGATATCGGGCTCGATGCCCTTGGCCTGGATGGAGCGGCCGCTCGGCGTGTAATAGCGAGCCGTGGTCAGCTTGATGGCAGTGTTGTTGCCGAGCGGCAGGATGGTTTGCACCGAACCTTTGCCGAACGATTGGGTGCCCATGATCACCGCGCGTTTGTGATCCTGCAGCGCGCCGGCCACGATCTCCGAGGCGGAGGCAGAGCCGCCGTTCACCAGCACCACCATCGGCACGTTGGCGAACTCTCCCGACAGGTCTTTCAGATAGTCCTGCTTGTTGCCGCGCAGATAATGATCGGGATTGGCCAGCAGCCGCATGCGTGCGTCGTCGGTGCGCCCTTCGGTGTAGACCACCAATGAATCCTTGGGCAGGAAGGCGGCGGACACGCCGACTGCCGCAGTCAGCAGGCCGCCTGGATCGTTGCGCAGATCGAGCACCAGGCCTTGCAGCGGTGCCTTGTTCTGCTTGCGCAGGTTCTCCAGCGCAGCCGCGAGGTTCTCGCCGGTGTGTTCCTGGAACTGGGTGATGCGCACGAAGCCATAACCCGGCTCCGGCAGCTTGAACTTTACGCTCTGCACTTTGATCACCGCCCGCACGATATCGATCTGGAGCGGCTTGGCCTCGTTCTTGCGCACCACGGTCAGGCGGATGGTGCTGCCGGGTTTGCCGCGCATGCGTTTGACCGCATCGTTCAGCGTGAGTCCCTTCACCAGTGTGTCATCGAGCTTGATGATCAGGTCGCCGCTCTTGATGCCTGCCTTGAAGGCGGGGGTGTCCTCGATCGGCGAGATGACTTTGACCAGTCCGTCCTCCATGCCGACCTCGATGCCGAGACCACCGAACTCGCCCTGCGTGCCGACCTGCAGTTCCTTGAAGCCTTCCGCATCCAGATAGGCCGAGTGCGGGTCCAATCCGGACAGCATGCCGTTGATCGCTTCGGTGATGAGCTTCTTGTCGCTCACCGGTTCCACGTAATCGCTCTTGATGCGCCCGAACACGTCGGAGAATGCGCGCAGCTCCTCGACCGGCAATGGCAGCGGCATCTCCTTCTCGGCGATGGCGGAGAAGTGCAGACTGGCGGCGATGCCAGCCACCAAACCGATACTGATCAGACCCAATTCCTTGAAGCGACGACTCATCTTGTCTTTCCTTGTGGATGCCTGATCCACGTGTCGGGGTTGAACGGACTGCCTTTATAGCGCAGTTCAAAGTATAAACCGGAATCCGCGTTGCCGCCGCTGTTGCCCACGCTGGCAACGATGTCGCCGGTCTGCACGGTTTCGCCAACTTGTTTGTACAAGGTCTCGTTGTTTCCATACAGGCTCATATAGCCCTGTCCGTGATCGACGATCAGCAGATTTCCGAAGCCGCGCAGCCAGTCGGCGTAGACCACGCGACCGGCAGCGACGGCCAGCACAGGTTGGCGCGCGGCGGCGCGCACGAACCAACCGGTCCAGGGCAGATTGCTTTCGGTGCGCCGCGCGCCATACTGGTTGACGACCTTGCCACTTACTGGCAGCGCCAGCTTGCCCTTGAGCGCCTTGAACGCGGCGCCGTCTCCGGTGCCGGAGAGCTGTCCCAGTTCGCCGACCAGTTTGGTCAGGCGGGCTTCGTTACGTCGCAGGCGCTCTATCTCGTGGCGCTGCTGTTTCAGTTGTCTGGCGATCCGTGTCAAAGTCTGGCGACGTTTGCCCTGTTCCCGTTCCAGCTGCGACAGTGCCTTTCTCTCGGATGCTTGCAGGGCGGATATCTCTTGCTGCTTGGCCTGAAGCTCGCGGCTCGCTGCTTTGATCTCGGCAAGTCCGCTACGCAGCTTCTGCAAAGTGTCCGCGCGCTCGCGCGCGATGTAGTCGTAATAGCGCAGCTCGCGTGCAAACTGGTTCGGCTCTTTGCTGTTGAGCAGGAGTTTCAGGTAATCCTGATCGATGCCGCCGAGGTATTGCCGGTAGAGCAAGCGTCCCAGCAGGGAGCGTTGTTTGTCGTGGCGGGCATCCAATTCGGCAGTGCGTTGCCGCAAGCGCACGAGTTCCAAGTCAGCCGTGCGCCGCTGGCGCGCCAGCTGGGCCAGATTGCGGTTGCTGTCGCTGATGGCTCGCTCGGAATCGCGCAACGCATCGGCGGCTTCGGAGCGCGACTCGGTGGTCTGCTCGAAGTCTTGCTGGATGGCGGTCAGGCGTTGACGCAGTCGCTCCAGCTCCGATTGCTGCGATGCAAGCGCGCTTGCGGGCAGCAGAAGGAATGCCAGCAAGCACGAATGCAGTCCGCGTATCACTTGAAGTGGATCAGCGAGCGGCCGGTCATCTCCGGCGGTTGCGGCAGGCCCATCATGGCCAGCAGCGTCGGCGCGACATCCTGCAATGCACCTTCGCCGACAGGAGCCATTACGGCTTTACGGCCGATGTAGAGGAAGGGCACATGGTTCAGTGTGTGTGCCGTGTGGGCCTGGTTGGTGCTGCGGTCCATCATTTGCTCGGCGTTGCCGTGGTCTGCGGTGATTAGAACCTCGCCGCCACACGCCAGCATCGCGTCCACCACGCGGCCGATGCATTCATCCAATGCCTCGACGGCTTTGACGGCGGCTTCCATCACGCCGCTATGGCCGACCATGTCGCCGTTGGCGTAATTGCACAGGATGGCCTGATATTGCTTGCTGCGGATGGCAGCTTCCAGTTTTTCCGTCACTTCGAAGGCACTCATCTCCGGCTTCAGGTCGTAGGTGGCGACCTTGGGGGAGGGCACCAGAATGCGGTCTTCGCCGGGGTAGGGTTGTTCGCGTCCGCCGCTCATGAAGTAGGTGACATGCGCATATTTCTCGGTCTCGGCGATGCGCAATTGCTTCAAACCGAGATTGGAAAGGTACTCGCCGATGCCGTTGTGGATGGCGTCCGCGCTGTAGGCGCTGGGCAGATGGAAATCCGCGCCGTAGCTGCTCAATGTGCTGAAGTTGGCCAGTTTGGGGAAGCGGGTGCGGACGAAGCCATCGAATCCCTCATCCGTCAGCGCGCGGGTGATCTCGCGCGCGCGGTCGGCGCGGAAGTTCATGAACACCGCCACATCGTCGTCCCGCATCGAGGCCGCCTCGCCGACCACGGTGGCCTGCACGAACTCGTCGTTCTCGCCGCGCGCATAGGCAGCCTCCAGGCCGGTCAGTGCATCGGCCGCGCTGAAGGGGGCGGAGCCGGAGGTCAGCAGGTCATAGGCGATCTGCACCCGCTCCCAGCGATTGTCCCGGTCCATGGCGAAGTAGCGTCCCACGATGCTGGCGATACGCCCCGCGCCCAACTGTTTGCATTGTTCTTCCAGCGCTTGCAGGGATTGCGCCGCGCTGCGCGGCGGGGTGTCGCGACCGTCAAGAAAGGCATGGATGTAGATCTTTTCCAGTCCGGCCTGCGCGGCCATCCTCACCATGGCATGGATATGCGCCTCGTGGCTGTGCACGCCGCCGGGCGAGAGCAGGCCCATGATGTGTAAGGCGCTGCCGTTACGTTTGGCAGTCTCTACGGCCGCCGCGAATACGGGGTTGGTATAAAAGCTGCCGTCCTCGATGGCGAGGTCCACTTTGGTCAGCTCCTGGTAGACCACGCGCCCTGCGCCGATGTTCAGGTGGCCGACTTCGGAGTTTCCCATCTGCCCGCGTGGCAGGCCGACATGCAGTTCGGATGTATTGATCAGGGTGTGCGGGTACTCACGCCACAGTCGGTCCCAGTTGGGCTTGCGAGCCTGTGCCACGGCATTGAAATCGCTATCCTCGCGATAGCCGAAGCCATCCAGGATGAGCAGGAGGACGGGTGTGATTGCTTGAGTGGAATGGTCGGTCATGCTGGCTTTTTTCTCACCAAAATATCAGAATATGAGCGGTTGCTAATTTACTGCGATGGGATCACATCGTGTCGAGTCGCGATTTTAGCCGATTTCGGCTGGCCATAAGCCGCCAACCTCCAAATGATGACAGAGCAATATGACGAACAAATTGATCGATAAAGACGAAGACATTCTGCAGGCATCGCTGGCGATGAAAGCCATCGCCCACCCGTTGCGGCTCAAAGTGTTGTGCGTATTGAGCGACGGTGAACTCAGCGTGCAGGAGATCGTCGATAACGTCGGCACTTCTCAGAGCAACATCTCGCAGCACCTTGCCATCCTGCGCGACAAGGGCGTACTTGCCACGCGCAAGGACGCCAATCGCGTGTTCTACCGTATCGGCGACCCGCGCACCGTCAAACTGGTGGGTATGATGCGCGACGTGTTCTGCTCGATCTGAAACTCGTATAACCTACTACCGAAGTGGGCCTTGCCATGCATATTAGAATTCGCTAATATGCGCACATTCTTTTTCCGAGGTGAAGACATGAAGCTCGATTCCCGTGTGTTGTTCGGTATTCCGGCCGTGTTGTTGGGCGTTTCGGTGCAGGCAGCGGAGCCTTTGGCGCTGGCACCGGTGCAGTATCGCGAAGTGGAGCAGACCTACAGCGTAGACGGCGTGGTTGAAGCGACACGCCAGTCCACCGTGTCGGCGCAGATCTCCGGCAGGGTGAAGGCGATCTTCTTCGATGTGGGCGACCGCGTCAGCAAGGGGCAAATCCTGCTCAAGATCGACGAGCGCGAGGCAGAACAGGCGCTGGCCGGCAGCCGCGCGCAACTGTCGCAGGCGCAGGCTGCGTTGCAGAACGCGCGTCTGAACTATGAACGCTCGCAGGAGCTGTTCAAACAGAAGTTCATCAGCCAGGCGGCGCTGGACAAGGCCAGGTCTGATTACGAGATGGCCAAAGCGCAGGCCGAGGCCAGCGAAGCCGGAGCGCAGCAATCCGCTCTGGCACAGAGCTATACCTCGGTCATCGCGCCCTATGCAGGTGTGGTGTCGGCACGCATGGTCGAGATGGGCGAGATGGTCACGGTCGGCAAGCCGCTGATGACCGGCTTCGACCCCGCCCAACTGCGCGTGATCGCCAGCGTGTCGCAGGACAAGCTGAAAGATATCGGTGCGCGCCCGAAAGTGACGGTGGAGGTGCCTTCGCTTAACCGCTGGGTGCACGCCGCCACGGTCACGGTGCAACCTTCCGCCGACCTGCGCACGCACAGCACGCAGGTGCGCATCGACCTACCGGCCAAACAGGCCGATCTGTATCCCGGCATGTTCGTGCGCACGCATTTCGTGGTGGGCAAGGAGAGCAAGCTGTTGATCCCGGCAAGCGCCGTGGTGCGCCGCAGCGAAGTCGTCGCCGTGTATGTGGTGGACGAGCAGGGCACGCCGCGCCTGCGCCAGGTGCGCCTGGGTGAAGCGAATGCACAGAACGAGATAGAAGTGCTGGCCGGTCTGAACATCGGTGAGCGTGTGGCGCGTGATGCGATCAAGGCCGGTATGGTCGCAGCGGAGATGAAGCGATGAGCATGGGCGTATCCGGCCGTATCGCGCGCGTCTTCCTGCATTCGCAGATGACGCCTCTGCTGGCGCTGGTCGCCATGCTGCTCGGCATCTTCGCCGTGGCGGTGACGCCGCGCGAGGAAGAGCCGCAGATCAACGTGACCATGGCCAACGTGCTGATCGCCTATCCCGGTGCTTCGGCGCAGGATGTGGCGAACACAGTTGCGACTCCTGCCGAGCAGGTGTTGTCGCAGATCGCGGGTGTCGACCACGTTTACTCCGTCTCCCAACCTGGCATGGCGGTGCTCACCGTGCAGTTCAAGGTGGGCGAAGAACATGTGCCGTCGCTGGTGAAGCTGTACGACGTAATCTGGTCGCATGCCGACTGGCTGCCTGCGACGCTGGGCGTGGCGCAACCGATCATCAAGGCCAAGGGCATCGACGATGTGCCGATATTGGCGCTGACCCTGTGGCGCGAGCAGGGCGGCGGCGATGCGGTCGATCTGTCACAGGTTGCGCACGCCATCGAATCCGAACTGAAGCGTGTGCCCGGCGCACGCGAGGTGGGCACACTGGGTTCGACGCCGCGCGTGGTGCGCGTGCTGCTCGATCCGGAAGCGCTCAACGCGCACCAACTGTCGGTACAGGAAGTGCGTGCAGCATTGCAGGCATCGAATGTCTCGCACAGCGCCGGCACGCTGGTGCAGAACAACCGCGAAGTGCTGGTGCAGACCGGTACTTTCCTCAGCGATGCGCGCGAAGTCAGCCAGCTGGTGGTGGGTGTCACGGCGGGCAAGCCGGTGTTCCTGCGCGACGTGGCCGAGGTGCGGGACAGTGCCGACCAACCCAAGAGCTATGTGTGGATGGGTACTGGTGTAGCAGCATCGGACAAGCACATCTCCGCACAGGGTGAATACGGCGCCGTGACTTTGGCTGTCACCAAGAAGCCGGGGGAGAACGCTGTGGATGTCGCCGACAAGCTGCTCAAGCGCGTGGAGGAATTGAAGGGTAGCGTCATCCCTGACGACGTACAGGTGACCGTGACGCGAAACTACGGCGAGACAGCCAACGACAAGGCGATGAAGCTGATACAGAAGCTGTTCTTCGCCACCTTTGCCGTAGTCGCACTGGTGTGGTTCGCCTTGGGACGGCGCGAGGCGTTCATCGTCGGCGTGGCCGTGTTGCTGACACTGGCGGTGACGCTGTTCGCATCCTGGGCCTACGGCTTCACACTGAACCGCGTGTCGCTGTTCGCACTGATCTTCTCCATCGGTATCCTGGTGGACGACGCCATCGTGGTGGTGGAGAACATCCATCGCCGGCGCGAACTGTCGCAGCATCAGCCGCTGTCCGAGATCATCCCCGAGGCGGTGGACGAGGTCGGCAGTCCGACCATCCTCGCTACCTTCACCGTGATCGCGGCGTTGCTGCCGATGGCGTTCGTCAGCGGCCTGATGGGGCCCTACATGAGCCCGATCCCGATCAATGCCAGCATGGGCATGCTGATCTCGCTGGCCATCGCCTTCATCGTCACGCCATGGCTGGCGCACAAGTTCGCCGGAGCACACCACGCCGTGGTCAAGAACGAAGAAGACACCGCCATCGCTCGCTTCTTCCGCATGCGCCTCGGGCCCTTCCTGAACAGGGAGCACGGCAAAGCGGCGCGGCGCAAACTGTGGCTGGCCATCGTGGGCGGCTTGCTGTTCGCGGTGTCGCTGGCTGTGGTGAAACTGGTGGTACTGAAGATGCTGCCGTTCGACAACAAGTCCGAGTTCCAGGTGGTGGTGGATATGCCGTCCGGCACGGCAGTCGAGCAGACCGCAGGCGTGATGCGTGAGATCGGCGCATATCTGGCGACGGTGCCGGAAGTCACGGACTATCAAGCTTATGCGGGCACCGCATCACCGATCAATTTCAATGGATTGGTGCGCCAGTATTACCTGCGCAATGCGCCAGAACAGGGCGATATCCAGGTCAACCTGCAGGACAAGCACCATCGCGACCGCAGCAGTCACGAGATCGCTTCGGCGGTGCGCGTGCCGGTCGAAGAGATCGCCAAGCGCTGGAACGCCAAGGTGAAAGTGGTCGAAGTGCCGCCGGGGCCGCCGGTGATGTCGCCCATCGTGGCTGAGATCTACGGCCCGGACTACGAGGGTGCGCGACAAGTGGCGCGCCAGGTTCGTGAACAGTTCGTCGCCACGACCGACATCGTCGGTATCGACGACACGGTCAGCGAAGACGCCCCCAAGATGATCCTGCGCGTGATGCAGAGCAAGGCCGCACTGCTGGGCGTGGCGCAGAGCGATATCGTGGATGCCGTGCAGATCGCGCTGTCCGGTCAGGACGTGACCGCTTTGCACGCGCTGGATGCGAAGTACGCGCCGCCGTTGCGTCTCGGGCTGTCGGCCGAGAAGCGCAGCCGCATCGACGATGTGCTGAAACTGAAGGTGCGTTCGCGTGACGGCGCGCTGGTGCCGCTGTCGGAAGTCGTGCAGGTGGTGAAGACGCAGCGTGACTATCCCATCTATCACAAGGACCTGTTGCCGGTGGTGTATGTGACCGGCGACATGGCTGGTGATCTGGACAGCCCGTTGTACGGCATGTTCGATATCCACGGCAAGACCGGCGGCATGGCGCTGGAGCAGGGCGGTACACTGAAGCCCTACTTCTTCAAGCAGCCGTCAGATCCTTACGCAGGGTACGCGCTGAAGTGGGATGGTGAGTGGCAGGTGACCTTCGAGACCTTCCGCGATATGGGTATCGCCTACGGCGTGGGCCTGATCCTGATCTATCTGCTGGTGGTGGCGCAGTTCAAGAGCTACGTCGTGCCGCTGGTGATCATGGCACCGATCCCGCTGACCATCATCGGCGTGATGCCGGGACACGCGCTGTTCGGCGCGCAGTTCACCGCGACATCGATGATCGGCATGATCGCGCTGGCAGGCATCATCGTGCGCAACTCCATCCTTCTGGTGGACTTCGTCAACCTGCAACTGCGCGACGGTGTGGACTTGCAGCACGCAGTGGTGAATGCCGCTGCGGCGCGCGCGAAGCCTATCCTGCTGACAGGTCTTGCGGCCATGCTGGGCGCGCTGTTCATCCTGGATGACCCGATCTTCAACGGTCTGGCGCTGGCCTTGATCTTCGGCATCCTGGTATCCACCTTGCTCACGCTGGTGGTGATCCCGGTGTTGTATTACGCCACCTTGTACAAGAAATTCCCGTAAACTTTACCTAGGAGCTTTAAAACATGAATGCAGAACGTATCGTCCGTATCGTCGCAGGTTTCTTTGTCATGCTGTCGCTGGCACTGGGTGCACAGGCCAGCCCGCTGTTCGTCAGCGAGTACTTTCTGTTGTTCACCGCCTTCGTCGGCCTGAACCTGTTCCAGAGCGGCTTCACCCAGTTCTGTCCCTTGAACAATATCCTCGCCAAGCTTGGCGTCAAGGGCAGTTGCTGAACCGACTCTTAACCCTTCCCGCCAAATCCGCCCACATCAGTCTGGCCTTCGTCGGCCTGATGTGGGTTTTTCCATTTCTGTATTATCTCCACGCCTATCCGCTCACCACCTTCTATCAGGAATGGCTGGCTGCGCTGCTCGGAGTGTGTGCCTTGCCGCTGCTGCTGACACGGCGCTACTGGCTGGCCCCGCAGGTGCCTGGCATCGTGTTGCTGCCGATCGGGCTGATGCTGATATTGCTGCTGCAGTTCATGCTGGATCTGGTCATCCACTTCGATCATGTGCTGATGTTGTCGCTGTATTTGTTGTTCGCGGCCTTGCTCATGATGCTGGGGCAGCATCTGCGCGAGCAGATCGGCATGCCGAGATTGGCGACAGTATTGGCTGCCTGTCTGCTGGTCGGCGCAGAACTGAATACCCTGGCAGGCGTGCTACAGCATTATCGCTGGGAAACTTTTTTCAATTCGGTGGTGACCGTCAAGACCTCAGCTGCCGTGTACGGCAACGTCGCGCAGCCCAACCATTTCGCTCACTACGTGGCGCTGGGCCTGTTCTCGCTGGGGCTGTTACAGCACCGTTTCGGATGGCGCATCTGGCTAACGATGCTGCTGGCCTCTCCCATGTTGTTCGTCATGGTGTTGTCCGGATCGCGCAGCGGCTGGTTATATTTGGTCGCCGCACTCATGCTGGCTTGGTGGTGGCAGCGCAAGGAGCCGGCATTGCGCTCACTCCTGCGTTATACGGTGGCGTTATGTGTCGCCTATGCATTGATGCACGGTCTGGTACAGCTGCCGTGGCTGCAGGGAAGCACAGATAGTGTGTCGGCAGCCGAAAGGCTGATCAATCTGGCAGGGACAAAGAGCATCCGCCTGCATCTGTGGAAGGAATCGCTGCTGATCTTCGCGCAGTTCCCGCTGTTGGGCGCGGGCTTCGGCCAGTTCGCCTACCAGCATCTGCAACTGGCCGCAGAATTGCGCAATCCCGAGATCGTCGGCTTGTACAACAATGCGCATAACATCGTCATGCAATTGGCGGCCGAGACGGGCCTGGCAGGATTGTTCACGCTGTTGGCAACCTTGGGGATATGGGCTTGGCATGCAATGCTGCGCCATGCAACGTATACGCTGGAACGATGGTGGGCGGTAGCGGTGCTGGCGGTGCTGGGCATCCATTCCCTGCTTGAGTATCCACTCTGGTATCTGCATTTCATCGGAGTGGCAGCGATCTTGCTGGGTGCGCTCGATGCGGGCGCGCATCGACTCGAGTTGCGCGGTGTTGGAAGGGCGTCTGTGGCCGCCATCCTGCTGCTGGGAGCGCTGTCCCTGTTCCAGGGCTTGCAGGCCTATCGCCATCTTGAAACCGCGACGACTATGCGGGGACAGGCCGCGCGGGATGCTGGCTACGCTGAACGTGCGCGGGATGAGCTGCTGGAGGCATTGGAGTTCCCCTTGTTCAACGGATATGCCGAGCTGTTCATCGCGCACATGATGGCACCGGACGAGGATCATCTGGCAGAAAAGCTGGCGCTGAATACCCGCGCAGTCCGCTACATACCAACCGGCATCGTTAGCTACCACCAGGCGTCCTTGCTGGCCCTGTCGGACCAACCGCAGGCCGCAATGGATATGCTGGAGAAAGCAGTATGGAGTTACCCGTCCCATTACGAAGCGGCAAAGGCCGAGATGGAAGCGCTGGCCGAGCGGCATCCCGCGCGGTTCCAGCCTCTGCTAGAATCCGCAGCCCGGAATCATGAGGAGTACCGTCGTGCAGCAGTTCCTGCTAGATAACCTGTTCACCCTGTCGATCACGCTGATCAGCGGCTATATGCTGTTCTGGAGTTATTTCGGCAACCGCATCCTCGGTATCAAGGAAGCCGATACGCTGCAGGCGATGAACCTGATCAACCGCAATGACGCGCTGTTGATCGACGTGCGCGAGCAGAGCGAGTTCGACAGCGGCCATATCATCAACAGCAAACTGTTCCCCGCCGGCAAGTTGAAAGAGCGGGTCGGCGAGCTGGAGAAGTACCGCGAACGCCCCATCATCCTGGTGTGCCGCAGCGGCGCACGTGCGACGCCCATCGCTTCCTGGCTGGGGAAACAGGGTTTTTCGCAGGTCTATCTACTGTCGGGCGGTGTGCTGGCCTGGCAGAAAGCCAAGTTGCCGCTGGAAAAGAAGAAGTAAGGATCGCCATGGCCAAAGTCGTGATGTATTGCACCGCCGTCTGTCCCTATTGCATCAATGCAGAACGTCTGCTGAAGAATCGCGGTGTCACCGAGATCGAGAAGATCCGCATCGACCTGGATGATGAACAGCGCGTCATCATGGAGGCGCGCAGCAAGCGACGCACCGTGCCGCAGATCTTCATCGACGACCGCCACATCGGCGGGTTCGACGACATGGCCGAACTGGATCGCGAGGGCGGTCTGCTGCCCCTGCTGCAACAATAATCAACCAAGGAAGAAAAATGACCGAGAACGCAACCTCTCCACAGAATGAAGCCCCCATCTTCAACATCGAGAAACTGTATGTGAAGGATCTGTCGCTGGAGATCCCCAATGCGCCCGCGATCTTCCTGCAGCGCGAGAATCCCCAGATCGATCTGCAACTGCAAACCAAGGCTGGCCAATTGGAAGAAGGCGTGTTCGAGGTGGAAGTGACCGTTACCGTGACGGCAAAGGTGTCCGAGAAAGAGCAAGTGATGTTCCTGATCGAAGCCAAGCAGGCCGGCATCTTCCAGGTGCGCAACATGCCCGCATCCGAGATGGAAGGCATACTGGCCGTGATGTGCCCGAACAT
The DNA here is from genome assembly GCF_054601595.1 of Sideroxyarcus sp. TK5. Taxonomy (NCBI): domain Bacteria; kingdom Pseudomonadati; phylum Pseudomonadota; class Betaproteobacteria; order Nitrosomonadales; family Gallionellaceae; genus Sideroxyarcus; species Sideroxyarcus sp. TK5. The sequence continues at coordinate 208,769 of NZ_BAAHSJ010000003.1, forward strand.
CCTCTATCCCTATCTGCGCGAAGTCGTTTCCGATGTGGCAGTGCGCGGCGGCTTCGCGCCGGTGCTGCTCAATCCGATCAACTTCGAAGCGATATATCAGCAACAAAAGCAGCAGGCGCAAGCGCAGGCTGAGGGCGCAGCGGTCAAACACTGATGGCGAGGTTGCTGGCAACGCTATGGTTGTCCGCTCTGTGCTTTACGGCACAAGCTTTGGGGTTCGTCTCGGTGGCCGAACCGGCGATCCTGTACGACGCCAATTCGCTCAAGGCCAAGAAGCTCTATGTCGCCACGCGCTTCCTGCCATTGCAACAATTGGTGGTATTGGAAGCCTGGGTCAAAGCGCGCGACTCCACCGGCAAGGTGTTCTGGATCGAGAAGCGCAATCTGAGCAGCAAACGTTACGTCGTTGTCACTGCACAGACAGCCATGGTGCGAAGCAGCTGGAGCAACAGCGCGCCGGTCGCTTTCATCGCGCCGCGCCAGCTGGGAATGGAATGGCAGGGCAACAGCGGTGAATGGGTCAAGGTGCGTCACCGTGACGGTTCCGCCGGCTATATCAAGGCTTCGGAAGTCTGGGGTGACTAAAGCATGAATATTGCGGTATTGGGTGCCGGCGCATGGGGAACTGCGCTGGCGATCAGTCTGGCGGAGCGCCACGACGTCACGCTCTGGGCCAGAGATGCCGCACAAGTGGCGGCGATGCGCGAGACGCGGCGTAACCGCCGCTATCTGCCGGACATCGCATTACCCGACAATCTGGCGCTGGATGAAGATCTGCAAGCGGTATTGCGTGATGCGCAATTGATCGTTGTGGCAGTACCCGTGTCCGGCCTGCGTGCCACGTTACAGCAAATAGCAAAACTGCAATCGCCTGTTGGCGTGATCTGGTTGTGCAAGGGCTTCGAGACCGAGACCTCGCTGCTGCCGCATCAGATCGTCAACGAGATATTACCTGCCGCATTCCCGCGCGGTGCGCTGACCGGCCCCAGCTTCGCACAGGAAGTGGCGCGCGGCCTGCCGACTGCATTGACGCTGGCGTCGAACGACGGCGAGTTCGCGCAACGAACTGCTAAAGCCTTGCACCATTCGCGCTTGCGCATCTATTCCAGCACCGATGTAGTCGGCGTCGAGATCGGCGGGGCGATCAAGAACGTACTGGCGATCGCCGCGGGCATCTGCGATGGCATGCAGATGGGCTTGAACGCACGTGCAGCATTGCTGACTCGAGGCTTGGCCGAGATGACGCGCTTGGGTCTGCTGATGGGCGGCAAGGCGGAGACGCTGGGCGGCTTGTCCGGTGTGGGTGACCTCATCCTGACCTGTACCGGCGACCTGTCGCGCAACCGCCAGGTCGGCATGCTGTTGGCCCGTCACCAATCCCTGCCCAATATCCTCAAAGAACTCGGTCATGTGGCGGAAGGTGTGTACACCGCGCGCGAAGTGCAAACCGTTGCACGCCGATATCAGGCGGACATGCCGATCTGCCAAGCGGTGTATCGCGTGCTGTATGAGAACCTCGATGCCGATAAGGCTGTTGAGATGCTGCTGAGCCGTGAGCCTGGTGAGGAATTCTCTACCAGTGGCAAACATCCTGTATTGAACTAACTTCCCGCGAATCCGTTCTGCCGCCAGGCTTCGAACACGGTCACTGCCACCGCATTGGACAAGTTGAGGCTGCGATTGTCCGGGCGCATCGGCAGGCGCACGCGCCGCTCGGGTGGCAGGGAATCCAGAACATCCACAGGTAAACCGCGGCTCTCCGGGCCGAACAGAAAAGCGTCCCCCGCCTTGAATTCCATCTCAAAGAACGGCTGCGATCCTTTTGTCGTCAGCGCGAACAAGCGCGGATGGCCCAGTGCGCTCAAACATTGCGGCAGGCCATCGTGCACCTGCATAGCGGCATACTCGTGGTAATCCAGACCGGCGCGGCGTAACTGTTTGTCGTCCAGGTCGAAGCCGAGCGGGCGGATCAGATGCAAATGCGCACCGGTGTTGGCGCAGAGGCGGATGACGTTGCCGGTGTTGGGCGGGATCTCGGGCTGAAAAAGAATGATGTTGAACATGTGAAAAGTTGTGAAAGGTCTTGTCAGATATAGGGAAAACGGCTAACTTCCGCTCCCATCGTTGGTGCACTCGGCTACGCATCGCAGAAAACTTCAGGGGGAATTATGGCGCGTCCGGAGAAAGTTCGCCTCGGCGACTTGCTGGTACAGCAAAAACTCATCTCGCTCGACCAGTTGCAATTCGTGCTGGAACAGCAAAAACGCAGCGGCCGCAAATTGGGGCGCGTGCTGGTGGACAACGGCTTCATCAGCGAAGACCAGATCTCCGAAGCGCTGGCCAAGCAGCTCAACGTTCCTTACATCAACCTCAAGTACTACAACGCCAATCTGGAGATCGTGCGTCGCCTGCCCGAGAATCAGGCGCGCCGCTTCCGTGCTTTGGCACTGGAAGAGCGCAACGGCGCCATCCTGGTCGGCATGACCGACCCCACCGATCTGTTCGCATTCGATGAGATCGCGCGCATCCTCAAGCGTGATATCGATGTGGCGGTGGTGACGGAAGGTCAGTTGCTGGAGACCATCGACCGTGTCTACCGTCGCACCGACGAGATCAGCGGTCTGGCGAAAGAGATATCGGAAGACCTGGGCGAAGGCTACATCGACTTCGGCGCGCTGAGCGACACCGTCGGCACCGAAGAAGCCCCGGTGGTCAAATTGCTGCAGACCATGTTCGACGATGCCTCGCAGGTCGGTGCTTCCGACGTGCACATCGAACCGCAGGAGACGCGCCTGCAGATCCGTTTCCGTATCGACGGAGCATTGCACCTGCAAACCGAGGCCGACAGCAAGATCTCCAGCGCGATCGCCTTGCGATTGAAGTTAATGTCCGGTTTGGACATCTCCGAAAAACGCCTGCCACAGGACGGCCGATTCAACGTTCGCGTGCGCGAACAGGCGATCGATGTGCGTATCTCCACCATGCCGACGCAGTACGGCGAATCGGTGGTGATGCGTCTGCTCAACCAGAGCAACAGCTTCCTCACGCTGGATAAACTGGGCATGCCGCCCGACATGCTCAAGCGTTTCCGCGAAATCATCCAGCGCAGCAACGGCATGGTGCTGGTCACCGGCCCGACTGGTTCCGGTAAAACGACCACGCTGTATGCGGGCCTGTCCGAGATCAACACCATCGACCAGAAGATCATCACCGTGGAAGACCCGGTGGAATATCGCCTGCCCGGCATCAATCAGGTGCAGGTGAACGAAAAGATCGAACTCAGTTTCTCCAAGGTGCTGCGTGCCGCTTTGCGTCAAGACCCGGACGTGATCCTGGTCGGCGAGATGCGCGATGCGGAAACGGCACAGATCGGTATGCGCGCCGCCATGACCGGTCACCTGGTGTTCTCCACGTTGCACACGCGCGACTCCGCCGGTACCTTGTTCCGTCTGGTCGACATGGGCGTGCCGAAATACATGGTGGCTTCTTCGGTGCAGTGTGTGCTGGCGCAGCGCCTGTTGCGCCGTGTCTGCGAAAGCTGCCGCGAAGCGCACGTGCCTACCCCGCAGGAAACCGAGTGGCTGCAGGTCGAGGGCGTGGAGCGCGGAGCCTGGGGTGAATTGGTGCATGGTCGTGGCTGTTCGCACTGTAGCGGCACGGGCTACCATGGGCGTATGGGCGTCTACGAGATGCTGGAGATGACGCAGGATCTGGTGGACGCTGCCGCGCACGACGACAACACACATTTCATGCAGGCTGCCCGTAACTATCTGAAAGACCGCACCCTGCTGGATGCGGCATTGCGCGAGATGAAGCTGGGACATACCAGCATCGCCGAAGTGATGCGTATCAGTAATCAGGTTGAGGATTAAGCGTGCCGGTTTTCTCCTATAAGGGCAGAAGCAACCGCGGTGGGGAACTGGTGCAAGGCACACTGGAAGGCGCGGACAGCGGTGTCATCGCCGACCAGTTGCTGAACACGGGCATCACGCCGATCGAGATCAAGGTTTCCCACAATTCCCGTACCACCAAGGCGAACGAACCCTCCTTGTGGCAGCGCCTCAATCAGGAAAGATCAGTCGATCCGCTGGAATTGATGCTGTTCTCGCGCCAGATGTATACCCTGCTCAAATCCGGCGTGCCCATCATGCGCGCACTGGCGGGCTTGCAGGAATCCTCGCAGAACCCGACTTTCGCGGCCATGTTGCAGGATCTGCGCGAAAGTCTGGACAGTGGTCGTGAGCTTTCCACGGCGATGCGTCGCCATCCCAAGATCTTCTCGCCGTTCTATCTCAGTATGGTGCAAGTCGGCGAGATGACCGGCATGCTGGACCAGACCTTCTTGCGGCTGTACGACCATCTGGAATTCGAAAAGGACATGCGCGAGCGCATCAAGGGTGCGGTGCGTTACCCGATGTTTGTGGTGATCGCCATGGCGATTGCCATCGTCATCGTGAATATCTTCGTCATTCCCGCGTTTGCCAAGGTTTTCGAAGGCTTTCATGCCGAGCTGCCGTTGATGACCAAGATACTGATGGGTTTCTCCAACTTCATGGTGAACTACTGGCCGATGCTGGTGGCAGGGTTGATTGGTGCGGTGGTGGCGTTCCGGGCATGGATCAATACTCCGGATGGCCGCTATAAATGGGATCGCTATAAATTCAAGTTGCCGATCGCGGGCAAGATCATCCTCAAGGGCACCTTGGCGCGCTTCGCGCGTAGTCTTGCGCTGTCGTTCAAGAGTGGCATCCCTATCGTGCAGGGCTTGAATACAGTGGGCATGGTGGTGGACAACGAATACATGCGCAGCAAGATCGAGCAGATGCGCGACGGTGTTGAACGCGGCGAATCCATCCTGCGTACCGCGCATGCAACCGGCGTGTTCAATCCGACCGTGATGCAGATGATCGCGGTGGGTGAAGAAACGGGTGATCTGGATGGTCTGATGTTCGAGGTCGCGGGAATGTACGAACGCGATGTGGAATACGAGGTCAAGACCCTGAGTGCGCAGATCGAACCCATCATGATCGTGCTGCTGGGAGCGCTGGTGCTGGTGCTGGCGCTCGGTATCTTCTTGCCGATGTGGGACTTGGGCAAGGCGGCATTGCACTAATGACAAATTCAGCACTCGGCACTCAGCCTTCCAGAGGGTTCACCCTGATCGAATTCATCGTTGTCATCATCATCATCGTGGTGCTGGCTGGCCTATTTCTGGTGCGCATCCCACTCTATCAGGAGCGTGCGGAGAAGGCTGCCATGCAACAGGTGGAAGGCGCGCTGCAAAGTGCGTTGGTGATGCGCTTCGGCGCGTTGCAGACTCGCGGCGCAGCAAGCGAGAAAGAGTTGAGCATCCTCGCCACCGATAATCCAGTCACCTGGCTGCAGAAACTGCCGCCTAACTACAGGGGCGAGTATTACGACCCCACGCCGCGCACCGTCGCGCCCGGCAACTGGATGTTCGATCTCAAGTCGCGCGAACTGATCTATGTGCTCAATCAGTCGGACAACTTCACGCCGGGGCCGGATGGTAACAAGTGGATACGTTTCCATGTGAGGCTGGGATACGAGCCCAAGCTGGGGAAACCCGAATCCGGCAAAGAGTTGGCTTCCACCCTGTTCGAACCGACCCACCCCTATCGCTGGCTTAACTGAAAACCATGAATCCACTTATCCAATCCTGGCTGGTGCAATCGGCAGTCATCTTCCTCATCCTCGGCAGTGTCGCCGGTATGGTGGTTGGCGCATTGTTACTGTTCCGGCGCGACCGGTTGCAGAACATCAGCACCCTGCTGGATCGTTGGATCTCCACGCGTCGCCTTGATCGCGCGCTCGAACGCCGCATCACACTCGATCCGTGGTGCTATCGCCACCGTCAGGCGACCGGCACGCTGATCCTGGCCGGTGCGCTGTACATCCTGTATTTCTTTGGTGTTGAATTGGAGCGTGCCGAGACTGCAGCCGGTTTGGCCAGACGCTTCGCCTATCCGCAGCCACTGGCGGAAGCCCTGCTCGATGCCATGGTGCTCAGCGCCTTGCTGGGCGCTCTCGGGGCCATTGTGGCGGCGCTGTTCATCCTGTTCCGCCCCAGCATGATGCGAGGCTTCGAGGAGGGGGCGAACCAATGGCTGTCTCTGCGCAAGACATTGAAACCGCTGGAAGTCCCGCGCGATGGGCTGGAGGTGTATGTTGAGCGGCATGCACGCCAGGTCGGCATCTTCCTGATGCTGGGCGGGCTCTATACGCTGGTGTTGTTGCTGGCTTGGCTGGGAAGATAAGACGACTTCACGCAGCGCTGGGTAGATTGCCGTTCGTCGCCCGCCGCCCGCCGTTCGTAGAAGCAACTTAATTTCTACTTGATAAGTCCGTGTTTTATCGCGTATACTGGCCTGCACTTGTAGAGGGATGGGTTGCGACCTTTTGCGAAGCAAGTGATTCGGTATAAAAACGGGGCTGCGGCCCCATCAATCTCTAGGAGAGACATTATGAAGAAACAACAAGGTTTTACACTGATCAAACTGATCGTGGTGATCGTGATTCTGGGTATTCTGGCGGCGACTGCATTGCCAAAGTTTGTGGATTTGTCTTCGGATGCGAAGGTCGCAGGTGTTAAGGGTGTTGCTGGTGGATTGGCTTCGGCAGGTGCAATCAACTACGGAACTTGTTCTTTGCGTGGTGCGTCAGGTGTTGGTTGCACGCCAACCTCTGGTGTGGCCTGCGAGACTGCTGCTGGTTCACTTCTGGAAGGTGGCGTACCAGCAGGCTACAAGATAAGTGGGACTGTGCCTGGTTGTACAGTTGGTTATGGTAGTACTGCTCCTGGTGAGCATGCCGTTTCTGCAGTGGTTCCAGCGATTTAAATTAAATAGCTAAAGGGGGCAGGCTCGATATATTTCTGACTGACTCCTTGCTCTCAATTTATCGAGGTTGAAAGCAGTATTAAGTAATAGAACAAAGGAGGCCGTGGCCTCCTTTGTTTTGTGAGCGTGATCAAGTCGTGCGCCAGCGCGACAAGACTTATCAAACAATCGTGGGGTGCTGCAGGCATCTCACTCACGGATTGCAAATACGGTCGATGAAGTTACTGACAAACCAACGCGGTTTCACACTGACGGAATTGATCACGGTCATCGTGATCGTTGGCATCATTTCCGTTGCGGCCTTGCCGCGCTTCTTCGATCAGAGTGGTTTTGAAAGCCGCGGTTTCCGCGATCAGGTGGTGGCAACGTTGCGGCATGCTCAGAAAGTGGCAATTGCCCAACACCGCTTCGTATGTGTCGCATTCACGGCTAATACAATCACGCTGACTTATGATCCAGTACCACCCAGTGCGGCTTATACGACAGCGACTTGCCCGGGTAATGCTCTCACTAGCCCGGCCGGGGCTACGCCATATACCGTTACTGCCCCGGGTGGGGTGATCTTGGGCGGCTTTGTAAGCCCAATGACAATGAATTTCGATGCATTGGGCAAGCCGAGCGCGGCACAATCCATCACAGTGACTGGTAGCACGGCGATTACCATCGAGGCGGAGACGGGTTATGTACATTAGGGGCTGCCATTGAGGACCAGCGATCTACTCAAAGCCTTGTCCGAAGCGCATGTTTGTTATGTGCTGGTTGGTGGTATGGCAGTGCAGTTGCATGGTTATTTTCGCGCCACCTTCGATGTGGATCTGGTGTTGGCGATGGATGATGAGAACCTCTTGCGCTTCATTGGAGTGGCCAGGCAGATCGGCTTGGTGCCTTCGATGCCGGTGCCGATCGATTCCTTGCGCAACGCGGCGCAATTAGAGCAGTGGCATCACGAGAAGGGCATGCTGGCCTTTGCGTTGAGAGAGCCACAAACAGGTGGCGGAGTGGTAGATGTATTGGTCCGCCCCGAGGTGTCGTTCGAGCAATTACACAAGAACGCAGTCGTGGGCGAGTTGTTCTCGCAACAGGTGATGATCGCATCCATAGACGACCTGCTGACGATGAAGCGCTGTGCCAATCGAGATAAGGACAAGCTTGATATTGCGGCGCTGGAGAAGATCAAGCGCGGAGAAGACCCAAATGAGTGAAGCGGGAATCGGGAATAAGTGCGTATTGAAGGAAGCAGTCATGCTGGCGCGCCTTAATAGGTCCGACGAGATGAGGGAGTTCTTCATCGAGATGTGGAAGCAAAATCCTGCGCTGGCAAAGCAAGGCGGCGCGCGCGTGCAGAATCTGTTGTCGGCGGTGGAGAGCAAGCAGCGTGGCATCAGCCTCATCGAACTGATCATCTTCATCGTCATCATCAGCGTGGCGCTCACCGGTATTCTGCTGGTGATGAACCAGGTAATGGCGCACAGTGCCGACCCATTGGTGCGCAAGCAAGCGCTGGCAGTGGCAGAATCAATTTTGGAAGAAGTGGAGTTGATGCCGTTTACGTATTGTGATCCTAACGATGCGAGCGCGGTTACGGCAACCTCCACGGCGGGGTGTACAGTCCCAGAGGTGTTGGGTGCTGAAATTGGTGAGACGCGTTACTCGCCTACCACCCCGTTCGATAATGTGAATGACTATCACAATTTCCAGATGGCAGCGGGTTCCATCATGGATATCACGAATTCCAATACAGGTTTGGCCGGTTACGCGCTTAGCCCCATCACGGTGACGGCCATAGACTTGGGCGGAATCACCCAAGCCAGCGGTGATGCCTTGCTGATTACGGTCACAGTATCCGATCCTGCGGGTAACGACATCGTGCTGCAGGGAATTCGCACGCGTTATTCCCCTAGGAGTGTCCCATGATGAAGGCAAGCGTGCATTTGCGAGGTTTTACGCTGGTTGAGATGATTGTGGTCATCGTTATCACGGGCATCATCGCGGGTATCGTGGCGATATTCATCAAAGCACCCGTGCAGGGTTATGTGGATAGCGCGCGCCGAGCTGAATTGACGGATATTGCAGATACTGCTTTTCGTCGTATTGCGCGCGACTTGAGATTGGCGCTGCCTAACAGTGTTCGCCGTTCAGGAACGTGCGATGGAACGGCGACCTGCTTTCTCGAATTCATCCCTACTGTGGGTGGCGGACGCTATCGTTCATCTGCGGGGGCGGGGGTTTTATGCGGTGGCTCGGCAGATGGTGATGCACTTTCTTTTGCTGCCGCCGACACCTGCTTTGAGGTGTTTGGGCAGATGCCGCAACAAGTAGTGATTGGTGACCAGATTGTGGTCTATAACACTGGGCAAGCTGGTGCAAACGCCTATGCAGGAAACACGTTGGCGACGCACAACCGCCGCGTTGTGAGCGGTGTGGGTGCTCAAACCATTAGCATCACTTCTACTGCCAAATTACCCTTGGATTCTTGTGTGACTGATATCACCGGGGCAGTGGTGGGCGGATGCCGCTTTCAGGTGGTACAGTCGCCTGTGACTTATGTTTGCGATGCGGCCAATCAAAAGTTGGTGCGCTGGCAGGGCTACCCCATTGCCGCGACACAGCCTACTACGCTTCCAGCCGGCGCAACAGAAGCGCTACTGGCAAATAGTGTGAGCAATTGTGATTTTTTGTATAACGCTATTTCGCAAAGGTCGGGTTTGGTAACCATGCGCTTGGCTATCAGTGAACAGGGTGAAAGCGTCAGTCTCTACAACGCGGCGCATGTGAATAATTTGCCATGAAAAAAATTCAACGGGGCTTCAGTATAATTACCGCCATTTTTTTATTGGTGGTGCTGTCCTTTTTGGGCATAGCGATGGTTTCTTTTTCGACATCTCAACACGAGAGTTCCGCGATGGATGTCATGGGCGCGCGTGCCTTCCAAGCTGCCAAGGTGGGTATCGAGTGGGGGGCTTACCAGGTGTTGCCCAATTCTGGCGGAGCGTTTGCGACAGCATGCCGTACCGGGCCTACGTCTAGTCCGGTTGCGGCGAGTGCCGGGTCGACATTGAGCGGTTTTAATATCCAGGTTGACTGCCAGTCCACTGCACACAGCGATGTCAGTGCGTCAGGCGGTACGGTGAGAGTGTATGACCTCACAGCCACCGCTAAGCAGGGAGCGGCAGGTCAGGCGGGTTTTGTTGAGCGGCAGATGCGAGTGAGCATTTCGCAGTAAATGTTGGTGTAACGATTTGATGAAGGTGTGAAGAAGTCGTCATTCGCGCGCGGCGGGATTGACAGATTTGATTGAATTGGCCCTTCTCTAGATTTTGGATAAATTGTGCAGATACGGCACTTTCGCGCTAAGTGAGGTTGAAATGAATATTTTTACTAAAACGTTTTCCTTGAGCTTGGTCATGCTGCTTGTTTCCCCCAATGCGGTGGTTGCGGCAGTATGTACAGTCAATAATGGTCTGATTCAACCTATGAATCCAGACATTCAATTGAATGGCGTGGCGGGCGTGCCGGGCTTGGTGATTGGCGTGGGCGAGCCGACCTGCGTTGTTGCACCCGTCCCATGTAATGACAAGCTGGGCGTGGTTTATGTCAATGGTGTTGCAACTGCATTGCCCGCCAATACTGCCCAATTGAACGGGGTCAGCGTGGCGAGTACAAATCACGCCGTGGCTGTGGGTGATAACAAGTTTGGTACAACACCGCTGGTGCAGTTCAACGGCACGACATGGTCGGCCATGCCTACGACGGGTACTGCGCCAACCCAAGATGCAAACGGTGTGAAAACTTTCGGGCCGAACCAGACGTATGTGGTGGGCGATCAAGGCATTTATTTTTTCAACGGTACAACATGGATACGTCAGCTAGATACTAATTTGGTTCCCAAAGTGAATAACCAGAACGCAGATAAGTTTGAGGCGATCTGGGGTGGTGCGACGAATGTCTATGCGTTGGCTGACAATGGTGCGCTTTACACCAAGGTTGTTGGAACGCCTCCTACTGCTTGGACTCTCATTACTGCCACCTATCCTGCCGGTGCAAATAATGCTGATTTTCAGGCGATCACTGGAGATGCGGCGGGCAATATTTACGTCACCGGGCAAGCAAACAATAACAAAGGGTTTGTTTATCAATACAACCCGACAACTGGAGCATGGACTGAGCTGATTACTACAACCGGTGCCGGGAAATTTGATCTGAATGGCATTGCAATCAATCCGGTGAATGGCGCGATCACCGCAGTTGGTGATAACGGCGCTCAAATCACCTCAGGACCCAATGGGGTTGGGCCGTGGACGCAGATTCCTGAAGTTAATAAAACAAACAATATCAATGCAGTTTATATCGACCCGAATGGCACCACCTTCATGGCTGGACAAACTGCGACTGGCTGTACAACAGGGCCAGATCATATTTTGATTCAGCACACGGGGAGCGGGCTGACGTGCTCACCATCCACGATCACCTTGCGTGCCTGTGCGCAGAGTGCTGCTGTCGATCCTACATGCGCTAATCTCTACACGGGCGGGGGGGTGATGGTCACTCCTGCGCCTGCGGGTGTTGCGGTTACCATTGACGCGACGGGTATCGCCACCACCACTGTGCAGCAAACGACAGCGGGCCCAGTCACGCTGTCGGCTACGGCAAATCCCGCTGCCGTTGCGGCAACGACTTGTACAGTGAACAATGTGGCGAATTGTGTGATGAACTTCAGCGATGCTGGTTTCGTCGTCACTATCCCCAATCACACTTCTTGCACCAATGCCACGGCCACCATCGAGGCAGTACAGACGGGAGGCACGGGACGTTGTGTGCCTGCCTATCAAAATGTGACGCGACCTGTGGATCTGAGCTTTGCTTACACCTCGCCAGCCAGTGGCACGCAGTCGATTAATGTGTTGTCTGGCTCTGATCTGACCAGCATTACAACCACAGCGGCAACGCATCAATTACCTTTTGATGCAAACGGCACGGCTACATTGAGTTTGAGTTATGCCGATGCTGGAAAGCTGACCTTGACGGCAAATGGCACCGCCCCCACAGGAGTGGCAATGATCGGTAGCGGTGCATTCATCGCCGCGCCCGCCAGTTTCGTATTCAGTAATATCCCCGTTGCGCCTTTGGTCGCAGGACAGGCGTTCAATGCCAGTGTGACCGCCAAGAATGCGTGCGCTGCAACTACGCCGAACTTTAATGGCACGGTGACTTTGTCTTCCGCCAATCCGCAGCCTGCCTTGGGCAATGCGACGGCGATCAATCAAAACGCGGCTACCTTTGTCAATGGCGTATCCAGCAACTCCCTGACTTGGGATGAAGTGGGAACAATTGATCTTAATGCCGGCATGAGCACTTATTTGGGCTGGACATTGCCCAGCGCAGTAACGGGAACGCAGACCGGTGTGGGACGCTTTCAGCCGGCCTATTTTGTAACGACTGCCACGCCGGCATGCGGGACTTTCTCTTATGCGGGATCGAGCAGTCCTTTGAAAGCAGGGCAGCCATTCGGTGTGACGGTAACAGCCTATGCAGCTACCAATAATGTGACCAAGAACTATGCGGGTGCTTTCGCGAACCTCACCACAATTTCGAATGCTGGTGTCGCAACGGGATTTGCAGCCAACACGATTCCAGCCTCAGGATTCGCGGCAGGAGTGGGCAGCGCAAGTGCTGTAACCTATTCCTATGCAACGCCAGAAGTTGCTCCGCTGACGTTGACATTGCGTGCAACCGATGCCGATACCCCCGCAGTGAATTCTGCAGGGCATGAGGTCCTGATGGAGGTGCGTAGCGGAAGGGCGCGCCTGGCCAATGCCTATGGTTCGCAATTGTTGGATTTGGAACTTCCGTTCATGGCTGAGTATCACACCGGCTCGCGCTGGGATTTGAATGGCGCAGACAGTTGCACTGTTGCCACGATAGGCGCGTTGGTTTTACAGCCTGGTGGCGCGGCGGTGAGCAAGACTTTCAACTCGCCGTTTCAAGTTGGACAAGGTGGGCTGATACTCACTAAGCCAATGATAAATGGCGTAGTGACGGTATCTCCATCGGTTCCGGAATGGATGAAGTATGCATGGGAAGGGGGGCTTTCGAACCCTACAGGACAGGCCACTTTCGGGATCTACAAAGGCAGCAAGGAATTCATCTATCTGCGCGAAGCGTATTGACGGAAGTCGGTATTTCGTCAGGCGGCCATGCCTTGGGTGTGGCCGTTTTTCTTTCGAGTGACGGAAACGCGACGATTGTGGTTGAGAAATGCCGGAAGTTTGACGCTTTGAAATGAAATTTATCCTTGACGGCAATAGGTTAGTAGATTAAGTTCGCCCAAATTATGGAATTTTCCCGATTATTCTCGTTGTTCCAGCGCGGTAGCCGTGAGGCCGGCTGGACAGCTGTCACCCTTGGAAGCAAGGGGGTCTATGTCGCGCAGGCGAAGTATGTCGGGGCGCGTCCGCAGGTCACGCGCTGCACATTCCTTGCCGCGACCGAGGTGAATTCGGCTACGCTGGACAGAGTGCGCAAAGAACTGCAACTCGATAATGCGCGCGTCACGACGTTGCTGGCTCCCAACGAGTATCAGATGCTGATGGTCGAGGCACCGAATGTGCCGGTGGATGAATTGAAAACAGCCATCCGCTGGAAGATCAAGGACTCGCTCAACTACCATGTGGATGATGCGACCATCGATGTATTGCAAATCCCCATCGGAAAGTATGGCAGTGAGCGTCCGCAATCGTTGTATGCCGTAGCGGCCTCGAACGAGACGATACGCAAGCGCATCAGCATGTTCGACAAGGCAAAGATAGACCTGTCCGTGATCGACATCCCCGAAACGGCGCAACGCAACATTGCTGCACTGTTCGAGACCGAGGGCAGGGGCCTGGCGATGCTGTCTTTCGATGATGAGGGGGGGCTGCTCACGATCACCAGCGACGGCGAGTTGTTCCTGGCCCGTCGCATCGAGATCACCGTCGGGCAGTTGTCCGATGCGGACGAGACGCTGCGTCAGCAGTACCGTGATCGCGTCGAACTGGAAGTGCAGCGTTCGCTTGATTATTTCGACCGTCAATTCCATCACCTGTCGATCAATCGGATGCTGGTATCCGCTCCGGAAGAACTGGGCATGGTCGCCGTGTTGGGCGGCAGCTTGGGCATGCCGGTCGAAGGGCTCGATCTGGCGCAAGGGATGGATATCGTCGGGGTGCCGGAATTGGCCGATAGCGAGTATGCGAGTTACGCGCTGTACGCGCTGGGTGCCGCGCTGCGCTTGGAGAAGAAAGCGCTATGAGCCAGCAGATCAACCTGTTCAACCCGGTCTTTCTCAAACAGAGGAAGCATTTCTCGGCGCTGACCATGCTGCAGGCTTTGCTGCTCATCGTGCTGGGATCGATGCTGTTCTACGGTTATGCCATGTACCAGGTGAAACTGCTGGCGAAACAGACGGCCGAGATGAATGTGCGCTACGAGGCGGAGCAGAGGCGTCTGGTCAACTACATCAACGAGTTCTCCCCGGAGCGCGCGCAGAAGCAGCTGAACGATGAGTTGCAGATGGTTGAAGCGCAGGCCAGCCAGCAGGAAACCCTGCTTGCGACGCTCAAGAGCGGTGCGTTCGGCAATACACAGGGTTATTCGGAATATCTGCGCGCATTCGCGCGCCAGACGGTCAAGGGCTTGTGGCTGACCGGTTTCGACATCAATGGCGATGGTGCGCAGATGAGTCTGCAAGGGGCCGTCGTCAATCCACGGCTCCTTCCGGAATATATCCAGCGCATGAATCGTGAGCCGGTGATGCGGGGCAAATCGTTCGCTGCCTTGCAAATGAAGCAGCCGGAAGCTGCAAATAATCAGTCGGCGACGGGGTATGTTGAATTCAACCTGAGATCGGTGGTCGCCGGGGAGGTTGGGAAAAAATGAAAGAGCGATGGGATCAGATTGTTTCAAAGATCGACGCGATGTCGCTGCGCGAGCGCGCCTTGGTTTTCGCAGCGGTTGCGTTCGCGCTGGTGGCTTTGATCGACTCGTTCTTCCTCAATCCCCTGCTGCAACAGCAGAAACGGCTTTCCTCTCAGGTGGTGCAGCAGCAGGAGAAAATGAAGGAGATACAGGGGCAGTTGGCGGCGCTGTTGCAGGCTAAGGAAGCCGACAAGGACGCGCCGCAGCGCGAGCGTATCCGTCAGCTGCGCGAGCAGATTGCGCAGGGCGAGATGTTCCTGAAGGAAACTCAGGACAAGCTCGTGGCTCCCGAGCGTATGGCACATCTGCTGGAACAGGTGCTGGTAAAGAACGGCCGCCTGCAATTGGTCTCGCTGGAGACGATGCAGGTGGCGAACTTCATTGAGCCGTCGGCCAAGGATCCCCAGCCCGCCACGGCAACGGGCAAGCAGATCTACAAGCACGGCGTCAAGATCACAGTGCGCGGCAGTTATGCCGATTTGACGCAATATCTCCAGATGCTGGAAGAGTTGCCTACCCAGATGTTCTGGGGGATGGCGAGCCTGAATGTGGTGAAATACCCCCAAGCGGAATTGACACTGACACTGTATACACTCAGTTTGGACAAGACATGGCTACAGGTATGAAGCGACTCGCCACAGCTTTGCTGTTATGCATGATGCCGGGCATGGGTGCATGGGCGGCTGCCGATTTGGACGATCCAACGCGCCCCGCGTTCGATCTGGTACCCGGGCTGGACGGACAAATCGTGGATACCGCGTCTACAAAGATTGCCCCCACCGGTTTGCAATCCGTGATCCTTTCCGGGAAGCGTGAGGCAGCCATCATCAATGGCACGGAAGTGGAAGTCGGCAAGAAGTATGGCAACGCGACGCTTACGGTCGTGAACGAGACCTGCGTGGTACTGATGGGGCCGGAAGGGCGCCAGGTGATGCACATGTATCCGACGGTCAATCTGTCCAAGAACGAGCTGGCCTGCGCTGGGCGTAGCGGCCTGCAGACCATACGCAAAGTGGCCGTAAAGAAGAAACCAAGGAAAAAAACCGCGCCGGCAAAGAAGAAGGTCGTGACCTGCGTGGATGAAGACACCAAGGATGGGAGTGGAAAATGAGGCAATTATTCATCGTGCTGAGTCTGTTTGCATTCGCCGGTTGCGCGACGAACGGTGCCAGCCAGAACGCCAAGGGCCAGATCGACACAGAACTGGATGCGGCAGTAAAGGCCAGCACGCAGACAGAGGTCTATGACGCGCTGCTGCCGCCATTGCCGGGGCAGACTGCCCCAGCCGATTCCGCCGCCTCTGAAGCGAAGTTCGACCTTGCCGTGAACAACACGCCGGCCCAGCAGGTGTTCATGGCCATCGTGTCCGGCACGCGCTACAGCATGCTGCTGCATCCGGATATCGAAGGGAGCATCTCGCTCAACCTGAAAGACGTGACCGTGTTCGACGCTCTGGAAGCCATCCGCGAGATGTACGGTTACGAATACAAGATCGACGGCACGCGCATCTACATACAGCCACTGGGTCTGCAGACTCGCATCTTCCATGTGAACTATCTGACCGGCCAGCGCGAGGGTAAATCCAGTCTGCGTGTGACATCTGGCTCCGTGTCGGACGCGCCGACCTCTTCCACCGGCGCGACCGGTGTGGCCACCAATTCGACCGGCGGGCAGTCTGCGCTGGACAGCAGCAAGGTTAGCATGACCAGCAGTGCCGATTTCTGGGATGAGCTGAGCAAATCGCTGGCTGCCATCGTCGGCAACGAGAAAGGCCGTAGCGTGGTGATCAGCCCGATGTCGGGTGTGATCGTGGTGCGCGCGATGGCGGAAGAGATGAAGAATGTAGCCGCCTACCTCAAGGCTTCACAGATCTCCATCGAACGTCAGGTGATCCTGGAGGCGAAGATCGTGGAAGTACAGTTGAACGAATCCTTCCAGTCCGGCGTCAATTGGGGTGCGATCAAGAATACGGCCAACAGCGGACTCAGCGTCGGCCAGCTTGCCAACGGCACAAGCTTGCCGAATGCGGGGGGCTCGATCACCAACGGGATCGTGACATCGACGCCGGGAACGAATATCGCGCTGGCCGCTGCCGGATCGCTACCGGCGGGCGCCATCGCGGGCAGCATATTCGGCCTCGCCTTCCAGACCAGCAACTTCGCGGCGCTGCTGAACTTCCTCGAATCGCAGGGTGATGTGCATGTACTGTCCAGCCCGCGCATCGCAACGTTGAACAACCAGAAGGCTGTGCTGAAAGTGGGTACGGACGAGTTCTTTGTGACCAATGTGACGAACACCACGACCACCGGCACGGCCACCACCAGCACGCCCAGCGTGACCTTGCAGCCGTTCTTCTCCGGTATCGCGCTGGATGTGACGCCGCGCATCGACCAGAACGACGAGATCATCCTGCATGTCCATCCGTCGGTCAGCCTGGTCAGCACGGTCAACAAGACCATCAATGTGGGCGGCGTGGGCGGCACACTGAACCTGCCACTGGCCTCCAGTTCGATATCCGAGACAGACAGCATCGTGCGCGCGAAGGATGGACAGATCGTGGCGATCGGCGGTCTGATGCGCCAAGCCACCTATGAAGACCAGTCAGGCCTGCCGGGATTGCCAAAATCGCTATTCGGGCAGAACAGCCAGACATCGCAGAAACGCGAACTGGTGATCCTGATCAAGCCGACGGTGGTGAACAGCGAGAAAGACTGGTCCGACGACATCACGCGCAGCCGTGACCGCATCAAGGGCATGACCCGTTAAGCGATGTACCTGCAGCATTTCGGACTGCGCGAACCACCCTTTTCGCTGACACCGGATACCAGCTTCTTTTTCGCCTGCACGAATTATCAGGAGGGGCTGAACACCCTGCTGGTCGCGGCTCGCAACGGTGAAGGATTCATCAAGATCACCGGCGAAGTGGGCAACGGCAAGACCTTGCTGTGCCGCAAGTTCCTCTCCTCCCTGAGTCAGGGCCGACAGACCACCACGCTGATCGGTACCCAGGATGCCGGCACCCAATCGGCGGGCACCCAATTCGTCACCGCCTACCTGCCCAATCCTTATCTGGAGCCGCGCAGCCTGCTACTGGCGCTGGCGGATGAGTTCCGTATCGAGCTGGATCCCAACGTCGACCAGCACATGCTGCTGAAAGAACTGACGCGCGCCTTGCTCCACTTCGCACGCGAAGGCAAACGCGTGCTGGTCTGTCTGGACGAGGCGCAAGCGATGCCGCTGGAGAGCCTGGAAGTGCTGCGCCTGCTGACCAATCTGGAGACGGAGAAGCGCAAGTTGCTGCAGGTGGTGCTGTTCGGGCAGCCGGAGCTGAATGACCGTCTGCGCCACAATTCCATCCGCCAATTGCGCCAGCGCATCAGTTTCCAGTACGAGCTGAAAGGCCTGCGCCGCGACGAACTGGAGCGTTATCTGCGCCATCGAGTCGCAGTCGCTGGATACGCCGGCGAGACGCTGTTCGCCCGCAGCGCGGTAGGCAAGATGCATCGTGTGACGGGCGGTACACCGAGGCTGGTGAACATCCTCGCGCACAAGGCCTTGATGCTGGCGTTCGCCGAGGGACGGCAGCAGGTTGGCAGCAAGCATGTCGCCAGTGCGGCAGCAGATACACCCGAAGTGAAACGGGACTGGCTGCCATGGGCACTGTCGGGTCTGGTCATCGCCGTGGCGCTGAGCGTCATCGCGCTGGTGTTGTCACTATGAGCCTGATCAATCAGGTTCTGAACCAGCTGGAACAGCGCGGCGCACACACCGCACCGGATCAGACGCAGATCCGTGCCGTCCCCGCATTGCCGAAACGGGACTGGATCAAACCGTTGGCACTTGCTGCAGGAGTCCTGCTCGTGGCGAGTGCGGGGGGCTGGTTGTGGAAACACAAAGCCGAAAGCCCGGGACCGGAGGCACAGGGCAGCAGTGTTTCCCCGTTAGCGCCGACCGTGGTCGAGCAGGAAGCTGAACCGCGCACTGGCCCCGCTGTACGACTCAGCTATGAGCTCAGCGCGCTGCCGCTACCTGAATCGTTGCGCGAAAGCGAACCGCAGCTCCAGCCGCCATCGTCATCCTCGCGCCCGCTGGTGGCGGACATGGCAGTCGAGCCGCTGCCGGTGCGCGAAGCGCCGAGCAGCCCGCCCGTCATCACACGCAGGGAGGCACCGCTGCCCGTCAAGCAGATCAGCCCGTTGCAACGTGCCGATGCGGATTACCGCAAAGGTCTGCAAGCGCAACAGCAGGGCAAGGTGCCAGAAGCGATGGCTGCCTATGAAGCCGCCCTCAAGGGCAATGAGCAGCATGAGGCGGCACGGCTCGCGATGGCTGCCCTGTTGCAGGAGAACGGCCAGCAAGCGGCGGCCGAGCGCCTCCTGCAAGCCGGCCTGCTCCTGAAACCGCTGCGTTTGTCATACGCCATGGCGCTGGCGAGGATGCAGCTCGGGCGCGAGCAGCTGGGACTGGCGGTAGTGACGCTGCAGGCGCATCTGGCTGCGGCTGATGGCCAAGCCGACTATCAGGCGTTCTATGCCGCGCTGTTGCAGCGGCAGGAGCGACACAAAGAAGCCGTGACCCACTATGAGATCGCGCTGCAGATATCGCCCCGCAACGGTGTCTGGCGTGTGGGCTATGCCATCTCGCTGCAGGCGGCAGGGCGGCCGGAAGATGCCAAACTGGCTTACAAGCAGGCATTGTCGACCGGTACGCTCTCGCGCGAATTGACCGCTTTCGTGCAGCAGAGGTTGGCGGGACTCTAGCGCTTCTCCCGGTGCGGAACGGTGCGCGCCACCACCCAGGCGCTGACCTCCCTGGCCCCCGCATCGCGCAGCAGATGCGCCAGCGCATCGATCGAAGCGCCGGTGGTCATCACGTCATCCACTATCGCGACATGTTTGTCCCGCACATCCAGACCTGCCGTCAACGCGAAGGTCCTGCGCATGTTGCGGCTACGTGCCCGCCAGGGCAGGGTGGATTGAGGGGGTGTGTCACGCACACGGGACGCTGCACCGGTAAGCAGGGGCAGTCGCAGCACGGCGGCGAGGCGCGATGCAAGCAGCTGCGATTGGTTGAAGCCGCGTTCACGCAAACGCGCAGGATGCAACGGCAAGGCGAGCAGGCAGTCGGGGAGCGAACGGATGCGCGAAGCCAGTGCGTCGGCGAGGAAGTTGGCGAGGATCAGCTGCTCATCGAACTTGAGCGCCTTGATCAGACTATCCAGCGGAAACTCGTAGCGGAAGGCGGCGAGGGTATGCATAAAGCCGGGCGGATGCTGCAGGCAGCGTCCGCACACCTCGCCCGAGGGCAAGGGGGCGGCACAGACCGTGCAAGCGGGACCGGTATGATGGGGCAGGCTGTCGGCGCAAGCGGAACAGCACAAGCCGTCGTGACTGGAGGCACCGCACAGGAAACAGGGTTGCGCGGGTAGCAGGCGAGCAATATATGGGCTGATGTTCAGCGATTGCGAGCCAAAAATTGACAATACAACCTCCATCAACGAACATGCGTGCCGCAATTTAGCGCCGAATCCCCTGAAAGCAAACACCAAAATGCAAAGCCAGCCCGTCACCCTCGTTCGTCCTGTTAAAGCTAAGACACCGGCCACGCCGCAACGCTGGCGTGTGGAAGCCATCGAAGCCCTGTTCAAACTGCCGTTCGCAGATTTGCTGTTCCAGGCGCAGCAGGTGCACCGCGAGCATTTCGATCCGAACGCGGTGCAGCTTTCCACCTTGCTCTCGATCAAGACCGGCGGTTGTTCCGAGGACTGCGGTTACTGCCCGCAATCGGCGTTCCACGATGCGGGCGTGGAGAACCGCAAGATGCTGGAAGTGCAGGAAGTGATCAAGGCCGCGAAGGCTGCACAGGCTGCCGGTGCCGACCGTTTCTGCATGGGCGCGGCCTGGCGCGAGCCGAGCAAGGAAGACATGGCGGCCGTGGTGGAGATGGTGAAAGAGGTCAAGGCACTGGGCATGGAGACTTGCGCCACGCTGGGCATGCTCAATGACGAACAGACCGAGCAACTGCGCCAGGCCGGACTCGACTACTACAACCACAATCTGGATACCGCGCCGGAGTTCTATGGCGACATCATCAGCACGCGCGACTATCAGGATCGCATCGACACACTGGAACGCGTGCGCAAGGCAGGCATGCATGTATGCAGCGGCGGCATCGTCGGCCTGGGCGAGAACCTGACGCAGCGCGCCGGGCTGATCGCGCAACTGGCCAACATGGAGCCCTATCCCGAGAGTGTGCCGATCAACAATCTGGTCAAGGTGGAAGGCACGCCGCTGGCGCAGCAGGAAGACATCGACCCGCTGGATTTCGTACGCACCATCGCCGTGGCGCGCATCACCATGCCCACCGCGCGCGTGCGCCTGTCCGCCGGGCGCCAGCAGATGAGTGAAGCGATACAGGCGTTGTGCTTCCTCGCGGGCGCGAACTCCATCTTCTATGGTGACCAGTTGCTGACCACCGGCAACCCGGATGTCGAGCGCGACCGCGCGCTGATGGACAAGCTGGGCATGTACCCCTTCGCCGAGAAACACTGATGACCTTTGCGGCGCTGCAAGGTGATCTCGACGAGCGCGCCGCAGAGGGCTTGCTGCGTCAGCGTCGCACGCTGCAAACGCCGCAATCGCCGCACATCATCGTCGACGGCAAACCTTACCTCGCGTTCAGCAGCAACGACTACCTCGGCCTCGCCAACCATCCGCAACTGATCCAAGCCCTGCAACAGGGCGCGGCAACATGGGGCGTGGGCGCAGGCGCGGCGCATCTGGTGAACGGACATTTCACGCCGCACCACGAACTCGAACAAAGCCTCGCCGCCTTCGTCGGTAAACCCGCTGCCCTGCTGTTCTCGACCGGCTTCATGGCCAATCTGGGCGTGGTGCAGGCGCTGGTCGGCAAAGATGACACGGTGTACGCCGACAAACTCAATCACGCTTCACTGAACGATGCGATGCTGCTGTCGCGCGCGAGCATGCAGCGTTACCGCCACGGCGATATGTCCCATCTGGAGAGCCTGCTGGCGAAGCAGCACGGTGGAAGAAAACTGGTCGTCACCGACGCCGTGTTCAGCATGGATGGTGATATCGCGCCGCTGCCGGAATTGCTGGCGCTGTGCGAGAAACACGATGCATGGCTGCTGGTGGACGATGCGCA
The DNA here is from genome assembly GCF_054601595.1 of Sideroxyarcus sp. TK5. Lineage (NCBI taxonomy): Bacteria > Pseudomonadati > Pseudomonadota > Betaproteobacteria > Nitrosomonadales > Gallionellaceae > Sideroxyarcus > Sideroxyarcus sp. TK5. Next base: position 230,746 of record NZ_BAAHSJ010000003.1, read on the forward strand.
TGGATTCGGCGTGCTGGGGCAACAAGGACGCGGCTCACTCTCGCATTCCGGTCTGGATTCTCCGCGCATCATCCTGATGGGCACATTGGGCAAAGCGGCGGGCGTATCCGGTGCCTTCGTCGCGGCGGAGCAGGTCGTCGTCGACAGCCTCGTCAATAACGCGCATAGCTATGTGTACACCACGGCATCGCCTCCCGCGCTGGCCGTTGCGCTGCTGGAAAGTCTGACGCTCATCGAACAGGGCGATGCCATGCGCGCGCATCTGCAACGGTTGATCGCGAAGCTGCGCGCAGGATTGAGCGATCTGCCCTGGCAATTGATGCCTTCCGACACGGCCATCCAGCCTTTGCTGGTCGGCGACAACAAGCAGGCGCTCACTTTGAGCGAGGGTCTGCGCGCACGCGGCATCTGGGTCGCCGCGATCCGCCCGCCCACCGTGCCGCAGCGCACGGCGCGTCTGCGCATCACCTTGTCGGCCGCGCATACGGAATCGGATGTGCAACGATTGATCGAGGCCTTGCATGCGCTTGCATGTTGAAGTGACGGGGCAGGGCAAACCGTTGGTCATGCTGCATGGCTGGGGCATGCACGGCGGCATCTGGGGCGAAGCCGCCATCCGGTTGGCGGAGGACTTTGAAGTACACAACCTCGATCTGCCCGGACATGGTGCAAGCGAGGCGCAAGGCGATCTCACGCTGGACGGCATCGTCGAACAACTCGATGCGCAGTTCGGTCAGCCTGTCGCAGTCCTCGGCTGGTCGCTCGGCGGCATCATCGCGCAACACTGGGCTGCACGTGCGCCGCACAAGGTCGAGCGCCTGATACTGCTGGCGAGCACGCCGTGCTTCACTGCACGCGAAGACTGGCTGTTCGGGATGGCTGGCGAGACACTGCAGCAGTTCGCGGCTGAACTGGAAAAGAACCATGCCGCCACCTTGCGTCGTTTCCTTGCTTTGCAGGTGCGCGGCAGCGAACACGAGCGCGAGTTGCTGGTCGTGTTGCGCGAGCAACTGTTCAGCCGTGGCGAACCGGATGTGTCCGCGCTGCGCGGTGGTCTGGATATCCTGCGCGATGCCGATCTGCGCGAGCAGGCGGCACGGATCAAACAGCCGACGCTGGCCATCGCCGGCCAGCGTGACAAACTGACGCCGCCGGAAGCCTCTTACTATCTGGCACAGGTGATGCCGGACGCACGCGTGGTGGAGGTGGCGGGCGCGGCGCATGCGCCGTTCCTGTCTCATACCGACACTGTGATCCAGCATATGAAGAGATTCCTGCATGAATGAATTCGAGATAGACAAGAAGCAAGTGCGACAGGCATTCAGCCGTGCCGCAGCGGACTACGATGCGGCGGCGGTGATGCAACGCGAAGTGTGCATCCGCATGCTGGAGAAGCTGGACTACATCAAGCTGCAACCGGCACACCTGTTGGATGTGGGCAGCGGCACCGGCTGGGGCACGCGACAATTGGGAGAGCGTTATCCGAAGGCGGACGTCACCGCGCTCGATATCGCGCTCGGCATGCTGCAGCATGCGCGCGGCACAGCGGGCTGGTGGCGGAAGCTGTTCCAGGGGCGTCGCGAGCGCTTCCTGTGTGCGGATGTCGAGGCGTTGCCGCTCGCTTCGGGCAGCGTGGACATGGTGTGGTCCAACCTCGCGCTGCAATGGTGCAACGATCTGCCTGCCACCTTCGTCGAACTGCACCGGATCTTGCGCACGGACGGCCTGCTGATGTTCTCCTGCTTCGGGGTGGATACACTCAAGGAATTGCGCATCGCATTCCGCGACGTGGATGGCTACAATCACCTCAACCGTTTCGTGGATATGCACGATGTCGGCGACATGCTGGTGGCGGCCGGATTCGCCGACCCGGTGATGGAGATGGAGAAGATCACCTTGACCTATGAGGATGCGCGCGCGGTGATGCAGGACCTGAAGAGTATCGGTGCACACAATGTCACTGCGGGGCGTGCAACGGGCATGATGGGCAAGGCCGCCTGGCAGCGCGTCATCGAGAACTATGAGACGTTGCGCCGCCACGGCAAGTTGCCGGCCACATTCGAGATCGTCTACGGCCATGCCTGGAAGCCCGTGCCCAAGGCCGCCCCGGACGGGCGCGCCATCATCCGCACCGATTTCAAGCTATGAGCTACTTCGTCACCGGCACCGACACCGGCGTCGGCAAGACGCTGGTCAGTTGCGCCCTGTTGCATGGATTCGCCGCGCGGGGGAAGCGTGCATACGGCTTCAAACCGGTCGCTGCAGGAGCCGACGAACATGACCATAACGAAGATGCCATCGCGTTGCGCGAAGCCAGCAGTACGCAACTTGCCTATGGTCAGGTGAACCCCTATTGTTTCCCGCGCGCCATCGCGCCGCATCTTGCGGCAAGACATGTCGGCGTGCGCATCGAGATGCGCCGCATACTGACTTCGTTCCAGGAACTGGCCGGGCAGGCGGATGAGGTCATCGTGGAAGGTGCGGGCGGCCTGCTGGTGCCGCTGAACGAAGACCTCACTTTCGCCGATCTGGCGCGCGAGCTGGATATCCCGCTGATACTGGTGGTGGGCATGCGCCTGGGTTGCATCAACCATGCGCTGCTGACCATGGCCGCGATCGAGGAACGCCAGCTGGAATGTGCCGGCTGGGTGGCCAATGTGCTGGACGAGGACATGCCCGCGCTACAGGAGAACATCGACACGCTGCGCGCGCGCATCGCAGCCCCCCTGCTCGGTATCGTGCCGCGCATGGACGTGGCGGATGGGAAGCTTGTGGCGCGGCATCTGAATATGGATCTATTGGAGCACGTGCGGGACGATGAGTGAATTCAGTATCTTTGCAGTGTTCGTGGTCGGGCTGCTGGGGGGCGTGCACTGCCTCGGCATGTGCGGCAGCATCGTCGGCGCGTTCACCTCGCAGGTGCCGAAGCAGCACGCACGCTGGCCGTTCCATCTGGCGTACAGCAGCGGGCGCATCGCCAGTTACGTTATCGCCGGTGTGCTGGTCGGCGCGGTGGGGCAGGCCGGTCTGCTGATGCGCGACGCGGTGCCGGTGCAGCATCTGCTGTTCGCGCTGTCCAGCCTGATGCTGGTCATGCTCGGCCTGTATCTGGCCGGAGTGTGGGGCGCAGTGCGGCGGCTGGAGCAACTGGGCGGCGGCCTGTGGAAGCGCTTGCAGCCGTACACCACAAGGCTGCTGCCGGTGGACACCGTGCCGCGCGCGCTGGGTCTGGGCGCGCTGTGGGGCTGGTTGCCGTGCGGACTGGTATACAGTGTGCTCCTCACCGCACTGGCCAGCGGCGATGCGCTGCAGGGCGGGTTGACCATGCTGGCCTTCGGCCTGGGGACGTTGCCTAACCTGCTTGCCATCGGCCTGTTCTGGGAAAGCATCCGGAGTTGGGTACAATCGCCGCGTGTGCGACTGGCGGCTGGGGCGCTGGTGGCGGGTTTCGGGGTGTACGGCCTGGTCAAGGTCTCGTACACATTCTATGTGCATGGTTGGACTGGAGCGTGTCATGTCGCTGCGTAACATCCTGTTGCTGCTGTCGTCGCTGCTGCTGCTCGGTGCGTGCGGCGAGCCCAAACTGCCCTCGCCGTTCAAGGCGAACGAAGTCACCGGAAAATATGCGCAGGCCGATTTCAGTTTGCACGACCCGTCCGGCAAGACCGTGACGCTGGCCGACTTTCGCGGCAAGGCGGTCGCGCTGTTCTTCGGCTATATCCATTGTCCAGACGTCTGCCCGACCACCCTGGCCGACATGGCGCAGGTGATGCGCATGCTGGGCAAGGACTCGGAGAAGGTCCAGGTGCTGTTCGTGACGCTGGATCCCGAGCGCGACAAACCGGAATTGCTGGCGCAGTACGCGCCTGCCTTCTACCCTTCCTTCCTCGGCCTGTACGGTGATGCGCAGGAGACCGCCCGGGCCGCTCAGGCCTTCGACATCATCTACCAGCGGCAGGCCACCAAGAGCGGCAGCTACACGCTCGATCATTCGGCCGGCACCTATCTGATCTCGCCGTCCGGCAAGCCGGTGCTGCTGTCGCCCTTCGCGCAGCGCCCTGAATTCCTCGCGCAAGACATCCGCTTGCTGCTGGCGATGAAATGAACGGCCTCGCGGGTTTCCTGAAGTTCGACATCGACGAAGACAACCTGCCGGTGCGGCGCGAGCAGGTGCGCGCGCGCATCGCCTGCTATCCGACCATGATCCTGCCGGCGATGGCCATCGTGCCGCTGCTGGCGTGGGTGATGTGGGACGAGGTGTCGCATCAGGTCCTGCTGTGGTGGATGGCGCTGGCCTTCTCGTCGCAACTGTTCGAGCTGTGGCAATGGTGGCGTCACCGCGCGGCGGCCAACGATATACACCAATGCCGTCGCTGGGACCGGCGCTTCCGCTTCAACACCGCGCTCGGCGCGTCCGTCTGGGGGTTGGCATGGCTGTTGATGTATGTGCCGGGCGACCTGGCTTACCAGATACTGATCATCTGCGTGGCGATGGGCTTCGCCTCGGGCGGTGTGACCATCAACCCGGTACACCGTCCCTCGCTGTTCCTGTATCTCATCTTCCTGCTGGTGCCGCTCGTTATCCGTCTGGCGCTGGAGAACGACAAGCAGCACTGGTTCCTGGCACTGATGCTGGTGGTGTTCATCGCTTTCATGCTGAATGCGGCGATGCGTCTGATGTATACCTTCGAACTCTCGTTGCGGCAGCGTTTCGAGAAGGAGGGGCTGTTGCGCGAGTTGCGCCAGCGCGAAGAGGCGATCGCCGAAGCGCTGGAACAGGCTGAATCAGCCAGTCGCGCCAAATCGAAGTTCCTCGCCACCGCCAGTCACGACCTGCGCCAACCTTTGCAAGCATTGCGCCTGTTCACCGAGGCTCTGCAGGAAACCGCGAAGGACAAGGAAACGCTACGCTTGTCGGGGCAGATCGGCAAATCGGTCGATGCGCTGGTGGATATGTTCGACGACCTGCTGGATGTCTCGAGACTGGGCGCGGGCATCGTAGAACCCCGCTGGCAGCATTTCAATCTGGGGCCGTTGCTGGACAGGCTGTACGGCGATTTCGCCCCCATCGCCCAGGCCAAGGGGCTCGGCTACGAGATGCCGAACATCGGCGAGCATTGCACGCCGCAGGGATGCGCTTCCGTGGTCTACAGCGACCCGTTCCTGCTGGAGCGCATGTTGCGCAACCTGATCTCGAACGCCATCCGCTATACCGACACCGGCAGTGTGGTGGTGCGCTGCCTATGCAAGGATGCCAAGGTGGTGATCACGGTCGAGGATACCGGTATCGGCATCAAAGCCGAGGCCTTGCCGCACATCTTCGATGAGTACTACCAGGTAGGCAATCCGCATCGTGACCGCCGCAAGGGGCTGGGCCTGGGGCTCACCATCGTGCACCGCATCGACCAGTTGCTTGGGAGCGGACTCGAAGTCAGGTCGGAATCCGGTGTCGGCACCACCTTCTCTTTCACCATCCCCAAGGGCGATGCCGCGCAACTCGCCCAGCCGTTTGTCATCTCGCATTCCGAATACGAACTGGATGGCCGGGTGGTCGCACTGGTCGAGGATGATCCGGATATCCGTGAATCGACGCACGAGTTGATGCGGCAATGGGGGTGCCGGGTGTTCGCCTCGGAATCGGCGGATGAGGTGATGCGCGAACTCGATGTGGCCGCACAGCGGCCGGACGTGCTGGTATGCGACTACCGTCTGCCGCAGGGCATGACGGCGATCCATGTCATCCGGCGCATGCGCGAACTGTGGGGTGCCGATCTGCCGGCCGTGGTGCTCACGGGGGATACCGCCAGTGAGACCTTGCACGAGATACACGCCAGCGGCGCCGTGCTGCTGCATAAACCGATCGCTCCGATACGCCTGCGTGCGATGGTGTATTTCGCCTTGACCGGCAAGCATTAGCGGCTGAATGACCATGCCCGGAGTGATATGATCGCGGGCAAGGATCGAGACCGCCTTTCATGAGGGTTCACGCTCCCGCTTGCGGGGGAGGCCGGAAAGGAAGGTGGCTGCAAAAGGGGACATGAGAATGAAGATCAAGGTACTGCTGGTGGATGATCACGCGCTGTTCCGCGATGGCATGCGCTATGTGCTACAGCAACTGGCCGACGAGGTGGAGATACTCGATACCGGCAATTTCACCGAGGCCCTGCAACTGGTCATGGCCAACCCCGACCTGGATCTGGCGTTGCTGGATCTGCACATGCCGGACAGCAACGGCGTCTCTTCGCTGCAACTCTTCCACCAGCGCTTCCCCGCCGTGCCGCTGGTCGTGGTGTCCGGTTCCGACCAGCGCGACGACATCGAGAGCGTGATGAACCTCGGCGCGATGGGCTTCATCTCCAAGATGTCGCCGAGCAAGTCCATGCTGTCCGCGTTGCGCATGGTGCTGGACGGCGGTGTGTATGTGCCGCCGCAGCTGCTGCAACAGGCCGTATCCAAACTGGAGCCCGGTCAGGCGCTCAACGACAAACGCAGCATGCGTGCCAGCAAATATGGCCTTACCCCGCGCCAGCTGCAGGTGCTGCAACTGATCGGGGCGGGAAAGAGCAACAAGGACATCTCGCGCGAACTGGACCTGGCCGAAGGTACGGTCAAGATCCATGTCGCCGCCATCTACCAGCCCCTGCATGTCAATTCGCGCGTCGAAGCGGTGGAGACCGCGCGCCGCTTCGGTTTCATCTCCGAGAACGGTGAGTCCGAGGCCGAAGATGGCAGATCGGCCGGGGAAGCCTGATGGCCGCACTGGATAACGCGCGCGCACCGCTGCCCGAGCGGATGCTGCATCTGCTGCGCGAATCGCGCTGGCTGTTGCTGGTGGCATTGGCCGCCTACCTGATTCTGATCCTCGCCGGTTACGACCGTCAGGACAGCGCCTGGTCGCACGAGGCCAGCACCGCCGTCACGCAGAACCCCGGCGGCGCATTCGGTGCATGGTTGTCCGACGTGCTGCTTTACGTGTTCGGCTTCTCCGCCTGGTGGTGGGTCACACTGCTGCTGCAACGCGTGTGGGCGAGCTATCGCCGCATGCGTGCCGACAGCCTGTTCGACGTGCGCACCCTGTGGCTGTCGCTGACCGGTTTCTTCATCCTGTTGCTGTCCAGCAGCGCGCTGGAGGCTTTGCGTCTCTACACCTGGCAGGTCGAACTGCCGCAGGAACCCGGCGGCATGCTGGGCGCGGTACTCGGCGGCTGGCTGGCGCAAGTGTTGGGTTACGTCGGCGCGACCCTGTTCCTGCTGACGCTGATGGCGGTCAGCTTCAGCCTTTACACCGGCCTTTCCTGGCTGCGTTTCATCGACCGTCTCGGCGAGTGGATAGAGGACGCCTACCTGTGGACACGCAACGCCTGGCAGACCTGGCAGGACAAGCGCATCGGCGCGCGGGCCACGCAGCGGCGCGAAGTGAACGTGGAAGAAGAGAAGAAGCGCGTCGAAGACCACCAGCCCATCCATATCGAGATGCAGGTGGTCGAGGTGCCGAAGTCGAAGCGAGTGGAGAAGGAGAAGCAGGTCTCGCTGTTCGCCGACCTGTCCGATTCGCCGCTGCCGCCGCTGCACATCCTCGACCAGGCCGGCAAGCAGGTCGAGGTGGTCTCCACCGAGACGCTGGAGTTCACCTCGCGCCTGATCGAGCGCAAGCTCAACGATTTCAACGTCACCGTGAAAGTGGTCGGTGCCTATCCCGGTCCTGTCATCACCCGCTACGAGATCGAGCCGGACGTGGGCGTGAAGGGCAGTCAGATCACCAACCTGGTGCGCGATCTGGCGCGCGCGCTGTCGGTGGTCAGTATCCGCGTGGTGGAGACCATCCCCGGCAAGACCTGCATGGCACTGGAGCTGCCCAACCCGAAACGGCAGATGGTGCACCTGTCCGAGATCCTGGGCTCGCAGGTGTATGCAGACATGCATTCGCCGCTCACCATGGCCATGGGCAAGGACATCTCCGGCAAACCGGTGGTGGCCGACCTGGCCAAGATGCCGCACGTGCTGGTGGCGGGCACCACCGGTTCCGGCAAGTCGGTGGCGATCAACGCCATGATCCTGTCGCTGCTGTACAAATCCACGCCGCAGGAAGTGCGCCTGATCCTGATCGATCCCAAGATGCTGGAGCTTTCCGTGTACGAAGGCATCCCGCACCTGCTGGCACCGGTGGTCACCGATATGCGCCAGGCCGCCTCCGCGCTCAACTGGGGCGTGCAGGAGATGGACAAACGCTACAAGCTGATGTCCGCACTCGGCGTGCGCAACATCGCCGGCTACAACCAGAAGGTGCGCGACGCGATCAAGGAAGGCAAACCGCTGAGCAACCCCTTCAGCATCACGCCCGAGTCGCCGGAGCCGCTGGAAGAGTTGCCCTACATCGTCATCTTCATCGACGAGCTGGCCGACCTGATGATGGTGGTCGGGAAGAAGGTGGAAGAGCTGATCGCACGACTGGCGCAGAAGGCGCGTGCCGCCGGCATCCATCTCGTGCTGGCCACACAGCGTCCGTCGGTGGACGTCATCACCGGCCTGATCAAGGCCAACGTGCCGACACGCGTGGCATTTCAGGTGTCGAGCAAGATCGACTCGCGCACCATCCTCGACCAGCAGGGCGCGGAAGCGCTGCTGGGACAGGGCGACATGCTCTACCTGCCGCCGGGCAGCGGCTATCCGCAGCGCGTGCACGGTGCCTTCGTGTCCGACCAGGAAGTGCATCGCGTCACCGAGCATCTGAAGGCGCAGGGTGAACCGAACTACATCGAAGGCATCCTCACCTCGATGGATGAGCCGGCCGAAGGTGAGTACGACGGCGGTGGCGGCAACGCCGAGGCCGACGCGCTGTACGACCAGGCGGTGGAGATCGTGCTCAAGACGCGCCGCCCCTCCATCTCGCTGGTGCAGCGCCACCTGCGCATCGGCTACAACCGCGCCGCACGCCTGATCGAAGCGATGGAACAGGCCGGGCTGGTGTCGCCGATGCAGAGCAACGGTAACCGCGAAGTGCTGGCACCGGCACGGCAGGAATGAACATGCTGAAAAGTGTGATCTCGCTCTTGCTGTGTCTGACAGCGTTCGAAGCCCATGCTGGTGCCATCGCCCAGCTCAAATCCTTCATCTCCGGCACACGTTCCGCCCAGGCAGAGTTCACCCAGACCGTGCTCGACAGCAAAGGCCGCAAGATGCAGAGCGCATCCGGCACCATGCAGTTCGTGCGCCCCGGCAAGTTCCGCTGGGAATACCGCAAACCCTATGAACAACTCATCGTCGGCGACGGCGAGAAATTCTGGCTGTACGACGCCGATCTGGAACAAGTCACCGTGCGCAAACTGGACGCCGCGCTGGGCAGCAGCCCGGCGGCTCTGCTCTCCGGCAACAACGAGATCGAGCGCGGCTTCCTGCTGGAAGAAGCGGGAGAGCAATACGGTCTGCACTGGCTGAGCGCCAAACCGCGCAGCAAGGAATCCACCTTCTCCACCATCCGCATGGGGTTCAACGCGCAGTCTGAACTGGCGGCGATGGAGCTGAACGACGCGTTCGGCAACACCACCATCCTGCGTTTCGCCCAACTGCGACGCAATCCGCAGCTCGCACCGTCGCTGTTCCGTTTCGTGCCGCCCAAAGGCGCTGACGTTCTGGGCGAGTGATGTCCGACCTGTTCGCACCCAATGCGCCGGCCGCACCGCTCGCCGAGCGCCTGCGTCCCAAGCATATCGAAGAGGTCATCGGCCAGTCGCATCTGCTCGGCGAGGGCAAGCCGCTGCGCCTTGCCTTCCAGTCCGGAAAGCTGCATTCCATGATCCTGTGGGGGCCGCCGGGGGTGGGCAAGACCACGCTGGCGCGCCTGATGGCGTCGGCATTCGACGCCGAGTTCCTGCCGTTGTCGGCTGTGCTGTCCGGCGTGAAGGACATCCGCGACGCCATCGCGCAGGCCGAGCAGACCCTGCAGCGCAACGGTCGCCACACCATCCTGTTCGTGGACGAGGTGCACCGTTTCAACAAGTCGCAGCAGGATGCCTTCCTGCCTTTCGTCGAGCAGGGGCTGGTCACCTTCATCGGTGCGACCACCGAGAATCCCTCGTTCGAACTGAACAACGCGCTGCTGTCGCGCGCGCAGGTCTATGTGCTGCAGTCGCTGTCCGAAGATGAGATGGGGCAACTGTTCGCGCGTGCACAGCAGGAGGCGCTGCAAGGCCTGTCATTCGACGCGGCGGCTAAGGAGCGCGTGATCTGCTACGCCGACGGTGATGCGCGCCGCCTGCTCAACGTGCTGGAACAGTTGCAGACCGCCGCCCAGGCGGCAGGCCGCAACAACATCGATGTCGCCTTCCTCGATGCCACGCTGGCGCAGAAGATGCGCCGCTTCGACAAAGGCGGCGAGGCGTTCTACGACCAGATCTCCGCGCTGCACAAATCGGTGCGCGGTTCCAGTCCCGATGCGGCGCTGTATTGGCTGGTGCGCATGCTGGACGGCGGTGCCGACCCGCGTTATCTCGCGCGCCGCATCGTGCGCATGGCCTGGGAAGACATCGGTCTGGCCGATCCGCGCGCCATGCAGATCTGCAACGATGCCGCCACCACCTACGAGCGCTTGGGCTCGCCGGAAGGCGAACTGGCACTGGCGCAGGCCGTGCTGTATCTGGCCGTCGCCGCAAAATCGAACGCCGGGTACGTCGCGTATAATGCCGCCCGCGCTTTCGTCAAACAGGACGGCTCGCGCGAAGTGCCACTGCACCTGCGCAACGCGCCGACCAAACTGATGAAGCAACTCGATTACGGCAAGGACTACCGCTACGCGCACGACGAAGCGGGCGGCTATGCGGCGGGCGAGGATTATTTCCCGGACGGCATGCCCAAGGTGAGTTTCTACGAACCGGTGGATCGCGGGCTGGAAGCGAAGATATCGGAGAAGCTCGCGCATTTGCGCGCGCTGGATGAAGCAGCAAAGAACAGAAAAGGATAAGCAGCATGCTGGACATACAGACATTACGTAACGACCTGGCCGGTGTCGCGGCGCGCCTGAAGACGCGCGGTTTCGAACTGGATACAGCCAAGTTCGAGCAACTGGAGGCCGAGCGCAAGACCATCCAGACGCGCACGCAAGAGTTGCAGGCCAAGCGCAATGCCACCTCAAAGTTGATCGGTCAGGCTAAAGCCAAGGGCGAAGATACGACAGCCATCATGGCCGAGGTGGGCGCGCTGGGCGAGGAGCTGAAACAGCTGGAAGCCAAGCTGCCGCAGGTGCTGGCGGACATGGATGCTTTCCTTGCCGTGATCCCCAACGTGCCGCACGCCGGCGTGCCGGTCGGCAAGTCGGAAGTGGATAACGTCGAGACCCATCGCTTCGGCGAGCCGCGCAAGTTCGACTTTGAGGTGCAGGACCACGTCAGCATCGGCGAAGGGCTGGGCGGGCTGGATTTCGAGACCGCTACCAAGATCGCCGGTGCGCGTTTCACCTTGCTGAAAGGTCCGCTGGCGCGCATGCATCGCGCGTTGGCGCAGTTCATGCTGGACACTCACACCGAGAAACACGGTTACACCGAGACCTATGTGCCCTATCTGGTGAATGCAGAATCGATGCGCGGCACCGGGCAGTTGCCGAAGTTCGAGGAAGACCTGTTCCGTATCCCGCGCGTGGTGGGCGAAGAGCAGGAAGAGAAGAATTTCTATCTCATCCCCACCGCCGAAGTGCCGGTGACCAACATGGTGCGCGACGAGATCGTGCCGCTGGAGAAGCTGCCGATGAAGTTCGTGGCGCACACGCCGTGCTTCCGTTCCGAAGCCGGTTCCTACGGGCGCGACACGCGCGGCATGATCCGCCAGCACCAGTTCGAGAAGGTGGAGCTGGTGCAGATGGTGCATCCGGAGCAATCCTATGCCGCGCTGGAAGCGCTGCTCGGCCATGCCGAGATCATCCTGCAGAAGCTCGGGCTGCCGTATCGCGTGGTCAAGCTTTGCACCGGCGACATGGGCTTTTCCGCCGCCACCACCTACGACATCGAAGTGTGGCTGCCGGCGCAGAACACCTACCGCGAGATCTCGTCCTGCTCCAACTTCGAGGCGTTCCAGGCGCGCCGCATGCAGGCGCGTTTCCGCAACGCGGCGGGCAAGCCGGAACTGCTGCACACACTGAACGGTTCCGGTTTGGCGGTGGGCCGTACACTCGTGGCCGTTCTTGAGAACTACCAGAACGCCGACGGCAGCGTGACCATCCCCGACGTGCTGCGCCCGTACATGGGCGGCATGGAGAAACTCTCCAAGTAAGGCGCGCGAATGGGCGTCGTCCATCTGCTCGGTATCGCCGGTGTCGCGGAACATGAGACCGCCGCCGCGCGGCACTGGGCACGCCGTCTGGAATGGCCGATGGTCGGCGTGGCGCTGTGGATCGTGCTGCAGTGGTATCTGGAAGAGACAGGCAGCCTGTCCCATGCCGTGGCGCGTATCGCCGACTGGCTGGTGTGGCTGGCCTTCCTGCTGGAGACCGTCATCCTCACCACTCAGGTGCGCGACAAGCGCAGCTACCTGTTCGGCAACTGGCTGAACATCCTCATCATCACCGCCGGCTTCCCGTATTTCTGGCAATACGCGCCGCTCATCGGCCTGCTGCGCAGCGTGCGGCTGGTGTTGGTGGTCGCTCTGCTGCTGCGCATGTCGCGTTCTGCGCGCAAGTTGTTGTCGCAGCACAAGCTTGGCACCACGCTGATCGTCGCTTTCGTCGCGATGGTGTTGTCCGGCATCATCATGTCGCGCGTCGATCCCTCGATCGGCGATGTGTGGGACGGCATGTGGTGGGCCTGGGTCACCATGGCCACCGTAGGCTACGGCGATGTGGTGCCGCACACCGGTGCGGGGCGTCTGTTCGCCTCGCTGGTGGTGCTGTTCGGTGTGGTGCTCATCTCCCTGCTCACCGCCAATCTGGCCGCCTTCTTCATCGGCAGCGACGTGGAGAAAATCGAAACTGAAGAAAAAGAATCGGAACGTTTGTTGAAAGAGATCTCGGCCCGCCTCGCGCGCGTCGAACAGATGCTGGAAGAGAGTCAGAACAGGCGCGACTAGAACGCTTTGCCAATTGCAACGAAGTTTGGATTTCTAGAGGTGCCCTTGAGATAATGCGCGGCATGGTCGGGTATATTTTGATGATGAATAATTTGAATCGCTGCCGTTGATTCGGCGTTTAAGGCTAACTTGCAACCTCTAACCATCAGTCACTACACGCTTGCGAACAGCCTGGGCTCGGGCTTGAACGCGACCCTGAATGCTTTACGTACGCGCCGCTCCGGTCTGGCACCGTGTGCATTCGAGGATGTCGATCTGGAGACGTATATCGCCAAGGTCGATGCGCTGGATGACATGCGTGTGCGCGCCGATCTTTCCGCCTACGATTGCCGCAACAACCGGCTTGCCCAGTTGTGTCTGGAGCAGGATGGTTTCATCGCCGCGGCCGAAGCCGCCAAGGCGAAGTACGGCGCTTCCCGCATCGGCGTGTTTCTGGGCACCAGCACCTCCGGCATTTTGCAGACCGAGTTGGCCTACCGGCATCTCGATGCGCAGACCGGGGCATTGCCCGCCGATTTCCATTATGCGGAAACGCAGAACTCCAACTCGCTGGCGGGATTCGTCTCGCACTATCTGGGACTGACCGGTCCTTCCTTCGTGGTGTCGTCCGCCTGTTCCTCCAGCGCCAAGGTGTTCGCCAATGCGGCACGCATGATGGCCGCCGGTGTGTGTGATGCGGCGGTGGTCGGCGGGGTCGACAGCATGTGTCTGAGCACGCTGTACGGTTTCAATTCGCTGGGTCTGGTATCGCGTTCGCCCTGCCGCCCCTACGACGCGGAGCGCGATGTTATCTCTATCGGCGAAGGCGCGGGATTCGTATTGCTCGAACGCAGCACGGCAGCGAGCGCCCCGGATGCGATGCTGCTGCTGGGCGTCGGCGAGAGCTCGGATGCCCACCATATGTCCACCCCGCATCCGGAAGGGCTGGGGGCGATCATGGCGATGCAGCGCGCATTGGCTTCCGCCGGACTGCAGGCGGGCGACATCGACTACATCAACCTGCATGGCACCGCGACCAAGTCCAACGATGCCAGCGAGGGCAAGGCCGTCGCCGAGGTATTCGGCGACAAGGTCGCCTGCAGTTCGACCAAAGGCTGGACCGGCCACCAGTTGGGCGCGGCGGGGATAACCGAAGCCATCATCGCCATGCTGGCGGTCGAGCATGGCTTCATCCCCGGCAGCGTGAATACAAACCGGCTCGACCCGGCCATCGCGATCGATTACCGCATCGAGAACGGCACAGGAACCATCAAGCGCGTACTGAGCAACTCCTTCGGATTCGGCGGCAGCAACTGCAGCCTCGTGCTGGGGAGGAGATCATGATGCGTCTCTACGTTGAAGGGATAGGCCTGCTCGGACCGGGGCTGGACGGCTGGCCGGCCGGCCGTGAAGTGCTGGCGGGAAGAACGTCATATGTGGCGTCGCCGACGAACCTGCGCGCCAGCGATATGTTGCCAGCGGCAGAACGTCGCCGCGCGGGCGTGCCGATCAAGCTGGCGCTGGCCGTTGGACAAGAAGCATTCCTGCACGCTGGTCGCGACACCGGAACGACCTCGACGGTGTTCACCTCGTCCGGCGGCGACAACGACAACGTGCATGCCATCAACAGCATTCTGGCGACTGCGCCGCGCGAAGTGTCGCCGACGCGTTTCCATAATTCCGTGCACAACGCCGCCGCGGGTTATTGGTGCATCGCGGCAGGCACGCACGAACCTTCCACCAGCCTGTGCGCGTTCGACGCGAGCTTCGCCGCAGGCTTGCTCGAATCGGCCGTGCAGGTGACAGTGGACGATGCGGCGGTGGTGTTGATCGCCTACGACCATTCATATCCCGAGCCGCTGAATGCGGTGCGTCCGATCACTGCCGCGCTCGGCATGGCGTTGATCCTGACGCCGCGCAAGACTGAAAATTCCATCGCGAGCATCGAAGTGGAACTCGTTCCCGGCAGCGGGCAGGAGACCGTGATGCGCGATGCCGGACTGGAAGCGCTGCGCAGTGGCGTACCGGCTGCGCGCGGCTTGCCATTGCTGGCAGCTTTGGCAGGCGGCGAAGCGGCACAGGTCTGCATCGCCTACCTCGACGAAAACCACCTCGATATCCGCGTCACGCCATGCTAGCGGACAAGGCCGCCATCGCCAGAGTCATTCCGCACGCTGGCGACATGTGTTTGCTGGACGGCGTGATGGAATGCGATGCGCAACATATCCGCTGTATCAGCGGCTCGCACCGCGACGTGAATAATCCGATGCGCTCAGGCAACGAACTGCTTGCGCTGTGCGGAATCGAATATGCGGCACAGGCGATGGCCGTGCACGGTGCTTGGGATGCCAAATACGACAGCAAACCGCGCGCCGGATACTTGGCCGCGTTGCGTGATGTCGCGTGCGCAAGGATGCGGCTGGACGACTTGGCCGACGACCTGACCATCGAGGCCGAAAAAATCATGGGCGACGACGCGCGCGTCATCTACCAGTTCAACATCCACGCCGGGGCAAGCAAGATCATGAGCGGCCGCGCCACGGTGGTGCTGGACGCAGACAGGGCAGGATTATGAAACGTGCATTGGTGACAGGCGGCAGCGGCGGCATCGGCTCCGAGATATGCCGCAAGCTGGCAGGCCTTGGCTATCACGTCTATGTGCATGCCAACAGTTCGCTGCCAACCGCCGAAAGCCTTGTCGCCGAGATCAAGGCCGAAGGCGGCAGTGCGCAGGCCATCGCCTTCAATGTGGCGGATGCCGAGCAGACCGCGACCGCGTTGCAAGCTGTGCTCGCGGAAGGTGCCATCCAGATACTGGTCAACAACGCGGGCATCCATGACGATGCCGTGATGCCCGGAATGAACGTGCAGCAATGGCATAAGGTCATCGATGTGTCGCTGAACGGTTTTTTCAACGTGACCCAGCCGCTGCTGCTGCCGATGATCGGCAAGCGCTGGGGGCGCATCATCAACATCTCATCGGTGGCCGCCATCGCGGGCAACCGCGGCCAGACCAACTATGCGGCAGCCAAGGCGGGCCTGCATGGCGCAACCAAATCGCTGGCGCTGGAAGTCGCCAGTCGTGGCATCACCGTCAACGCCATCGCGCCCGGCATCATCGAATCGGCCATGACCGAGAATGTGTTCGACAAGGACACCATCAAGCGCCTCGTGCCGGTCGGCCGCGCGGGCAAGGCGGAAGAAGTTGCCGAGCTGGTGGCCTTCATTGCCTCCGATAAAGCGGCCTATATATCTGGCCAGATCATCTCCATCAACGGCGCAATGATCTGATACAAGGAATTAAAGGCCGTACGTGAATGGGGTAAAATGCGCCCGCATAATTAAAAAACAAAGGGAGCATCATGGCAGCAAGCACGCAAGAAAAAGAGTTGGCACAACTCATCGTCACCTCGTTGAACCTTGAAGTGAGCGCAGACGAGATCGAGCCCGAAGCGCCGCTGTACGGCGAAGGACTCGGTCTGGATTCCATCGACATTCTGGAATTGTCGCTGGCGATTTCCAAGACCTACGGCGTGCAACTCAAATCGGACGATGCGGACAACAACAAGATATTCAGCTCGTTGCGCAGTCTGAACGAACATATCCAGCAACATCGCCAATGATTTAAGCGCCCGCCGTCCGGCGGGCGTTCTTCATCCATGAACGATAACGACATTGCTTTCCGCTCCGAACTCAAGGCGCTCATCCTGACTGCTGTGGAAAAGGACGAGCCAGCCGACGGCCTGCGTGATGACGAACCTTGGTTCGGCGACGATGCCAGGCTGGGCCTCGATTCCCTCGATGCCTTGCAGATCTCGATGGCGATCCAGAAGAAGTACGGCGTGCGTATGCCGGACAGCAAGGAGACCCGCCGTGCGCTGGTTTCGTTGCTGACGTTGGCAGAGTATCTGCGCCAACATCGGAAAGCATGAAGCCGGTCTACCTCTGCGGCAGCGGACTAGCCTGTACGCTGGGGCTGGATGTGGCGCACGCTCTGGCAACGTTGCGTCAGGGCGGTGTTGCGCCATCGCAGATCACCTTGTCCGGCATGCTGGGCGGCTCCTTCCCCTATCGCGCTATTCCCGGTTCGCAGAGCGACTGGAACGAACGCGCACGCCAACTGGTGCAACGCGTCGCCGCCGAAGCGGGCGCACAGCAGGCGCGCAGCGGTGTCTTGTTCATCGCCACCTCCTCGTTCGATATCGGTGCCGTGGAACAGGGGGCCGCGCAGATGGATTACCGCGCGTTCGCCGACAAGGTCGCGGCCTGGCTGGACTGGACGGGACCGGTATATATCATCAGCACTGCCTGCACCTCCAGTCTGAACGCGCTGATTGCGGCTCATGCTTTGCTGGCTGCGGGTGAAGTGGAGGATGCGCTGGTGCTGGGTGTGGAACTGGATAACCGCATGACGACGGGCGGATTCGCCGCGCTGCAATTGCTCACTCGCAGCGACAGCAGGCCGTTCGGTGCACAGCGCGACGGGCTGGTGCTGGGCGAGGCGGTCTCCGCACTGCGGCTGTCCGCGCGCGAACCTTCTAACTGGAAGATGCTGGGCGGCGCGAACGTGGTGGACGGCAGCCAGCCGACCGGCGCTTCGGTCGGCGCGGTAGCGAGCATGTATCAACGCGCTTTGGCGGCGAGCGGCCTGACTGAGGATGCAATCGATCTGATCAAGGTGCAGGCCGCAGGCAGTCCCGGTAATGATGCGGCCGAGGCGCAGGGGCTGCATGATGCCTTCGACAGCGTGCCGCCGCTGGTCTCGCTCAAGGCGGCGATGGGCCACACTATGGGTGCATCCGGCGCGGCCGAGATCGCCCTGCTTACCGCCTGCCTGCAACACGACGTGTGGCCGCGAATTGAACATGAGATCGATGCGGAACTGAATGTGTCGCTGGCGGCGACAGCGCCGGAGAACGCGCGCCGCATCATGGCGACCATACTTGGCTTCGGCGGCAGTCATGCCTCTGTGGTGCTGGAGCGCGTATGAAAGACTTCACCATAGCAGGCCGATGCGCGGCGACCCCGCCTGCGCAAGACTGGCGCGAAGCACTGGCGCGCATGCTGGGTGCCAAGCCGCGCCGCATCGGCACCTGGGCGGAACTGGGGCTGTACGGCGCATTGACTTGCATGGCGGAGGCGGGCGAGCAGGCATTGTCGCCGGACGCGCAGATATGGCTGGGCAGCGAACGCGGAACCTACGCGGCGACGGAAACGGTCATGGCGCAGATGCAGGACGATCTGCCCATGCCGCTGGCCTTCCTGCAGACCCAGCCCAGCCAGTTGCTGGCGTTGCTGGCGGCGCAACTGGGATGGAACGGACATGCTTGTTTTGTCGCCGGTGCCGACCCGCAAGCCTTGCTGCGCCAGGCGGCGGCACAATGCGGGGCGGGTGGCCTGTTGCTGGGTTGGGTCGACGAGATGCAGGGCGGCGCCACCAACTGGCTGCGCCTGCTTCCCGGCGGAAAAGCGGCGGGAGCGTGCCTGCCGCTCGCAGCGGAGAAACTGTTCAGCCCGGAAATTACTCATGTATGCATCGATGGCGCGGGCTTGCATAGCTGTTCATCGCGGGCGGCATCCTTGGAGAGCATGGTATGCGATGATAGAATCCGCCCGTTCTCCAATCCTCCTCGATCAGTTGCGTGACCGCAGTGAATACAGTATCCACATCCTTTCCGAGCAAGCGCGTATTGGTGCTGGATTATTCCCAGACCGGACAACTCGCCGAAATCACACGGCGCATCGTTGCGTCGCTGCAGCAGGATGCGGGTATCGCGGTGCATATCGAGACCCTGCGTCCGCTCAAGCCCTTTCCGTTTCCGTGGAGTTTCTTCAGTTTTCTCGATGCTTTTCCCGAGTCGGCGCACATGGCACCGCCCGCGCTGCAGCCGTTGTCGCTGACCGGCGACGAGGATTTCGATCTGGTCATTCTGCCTTATCAGGTGTGGTTCCTCGCGCCGTCGCAGCCGGTCACCGCCTTTCTTAAACTTCCTGTTGCGAAGCGCCTGCTGGCGGGTAAGCCGGTGGTCACTGTGATCGCCTGCCGCAACATGTGGATGATGGCGCAGGAAAAGATGAAAGGCCTGTTGCAGGATTGCGGCGCGCGCCTGCTCGACAACGTCGCGCTGGTCGATCCCAGCCCGACCATGGCCAGCCTGTGGAGCACACCGTTCTGGCTGTTGAGCGGCAAGAAGGACTTCCTCAAGTTCCTGCCCCCGGCCGGTGTGGATGCGGCGAGTATCGCTGCGACAAGCCGCTTCGGCCTGGCCTTGCGCGATGCGTTGCACAACAACGAAGAGCGCGGCACGGCACCGCTGCTTAGCGGTTTGAAGGCGGTGGATTCCAACCCGCAGCTGCTGTTCAGTGAGAAGGCCGCCACACGAAGCTTCTTCGTCTGGGGCAAGCTGCTGCGCGCGGTCGGCAAGCCCGGCCAGCTGCGTCGCTACCCGTTTCTGGTTTTGTATGTGATTTTTTTGATTACCCTGATCTCGACGGTGGTGCCGGTCAGCCTGCTGCTCCAGTCGCTGACGCGTCCGCTCATGCGGCGGCGCTTTGCGGCGTTGAAGCAGCAGTTCGACCAACCGTCCGGCTCGGGAGTGGAGAGGATGCACCTGTATGAGCATTGATGTTTACCTGACGCGCACTTCATCTTTCCTGCCGCTGGAACCGGTCGGCAATGACGAGATGGAATCCGTGCTCGGCATGATCGGCGGCAAGCCGTCCAAGGCGCGCCGTCTGGTGTTGCGCAACAACGGCATCCAGCATCGCCATTACGCGCTCGACCGCGTTACCGGACTGCCGGTGATGAGCAATGCGCAGATGGCAGCCACGGCGATCAAGGGGTTGGGCGAAGTCGGCAAGGTGGACAGTCTGGCGGCAGCGACCTCGCGCCCCGACCAGCTGATGCCCGGACACGGTGTGATGGTGCACGGCGAACTGGGCTGGCCGCGCATGGAAGTGGTGTCCTTGTCCGGCATCTGCGTGGCGGGCGCGGCAGCATTCAAGCACGCCTGGCTGGCGGTGAAGGCGGGCGACGCGCAACGCGCGGTCGCGGTGGCTTCCGAGATGGCTTCGCTGGCCCTGCACGCGCGCAACTTCGACGCCGAAGCCGAACACAAGGTGAAGGAATTGGAAGAGCGTCCAGAGATCGCCTTCGAAAAAGATTTTCTGCGCTGGATGTTGTCCGACGGAGCCGGTGCGGTGCTGCTGGAGAATCAGCCGCGCGGACCGCAGAGCCTTAAAGTGTTGTGGGTAGAGTTGTCCTCCGCCGCGCACGAGTTGCCCGCCTGCATGTATTCCGGTGCCGAGAAGAACGAAGACGGTTCGCTCACCGGCTGGCAGGAATTCACCACCCAGGAATGGGCGACACGCTCGGTGTTCACGGTGAAGCAGGATGTGCGGCTGCTCAACGACCAGGTCATCCGCGCCACGCTCACCGAGCCGCTGCGCGAGCTGGTGAACAAGCACGGTCTGGATAAGCAGCGCGTCGACTGGTTCCTGCCGCACTACTCCTCCAAGTATTTCGCCAATCTGGTCGCTGCAGGCGTGGTTGAAGCCGGACTCGATATCCCGCAAGAGAAATGGTTCACCAATCTGGTCGAAAAGGGCAACACCGGCTCTGCCTCGCCCTTCATCATGCTCGACGAACTGTTCAAGTCCGGCCGCATCCAGAAGGGGCAGCGCCTGCTGATGTACATCCCCGAGAGCGGCCGTTTCTCCAGCGGCTTCATCTACATGGAAGCAGTCTGATGGATATCGATCAAGTTCCGCAGGAAGGCAATTGCACGCTCGGTTCTCATCGCAAGGCGATCTATGCCAAGGATGGGGACGGACGTATGGTGATCGTACCCTCGCGCGGTTCCGAGGTGGATGAGACCGTTACCATGCAGGCGGTCGATCGCATGAATGCGATGGCGGAAGAAGCCAGGACACGTGCCAGTGCAGGGCAGACCTCGCCGCTGGAATTCTGGATGTATGCCCGGCGCATGGACGTGCCATTGCTTTCGCAAGTCACCGGATTTTGGCAATGGCGTATCCGCCGCCACTTCCGTCCGCAGCACTTCAAGAATCTGTCGCCGCGTGTGCTGGATGTCTATGCCGAGGCGCTGGGACTATCCCCGACACAGATACAGAGTCTGCCATGATGATCACCAACAAAGAATTCCAGCATCACCATGCGGCGCATTGCGAGAGCGGCGTCGCATCCAATCTGATGATCCATCATGGCGTCGCGCTTTCGGAAGCGATGGCATTCGGATTATCGTCGGCGCTGTCGTTCGCTTATCTGCCATTCGTCAAGCTGACCGGCTTCCCGCTGATCGCCTACCGCATGCCGCCCAAGTCCATACTCAAGGGTATGAGCCGGCCGTTCAAGGCCAGCTTCCAGTTCGAGACATTCCGCGATCCGGCCAGGGGAATGAACAGGCTGGATGCGCTGCTGGCGGAGGGGCGTGTGGTCGGTTTGCAAACCTCCGTGTTCTGGCTGCCTTACTTCCCGGAAGATATGCGCTTCCATTTCAACGCGCATAACCTGCTGGTATACGGAAAAGAGGGCGACGACTATCTGATCAGCGATCCGGTGACCGAATTACCGCAGCGCTGCGGCAGCGCCGATCTGCAGCGTGCGCGCTTCGCCAAGGGCGCCCTCGCACCCAAAGGATTGTTGTATTACCCGACAAACATCGGGCGCACCGAGATACTGCCGGAAGAAATCAAAAAAGCGATCCGCAAAACAGTGCGCATCATGCTGGGCCCCATCCCCATCGTCGGGGTGCGCGGCATGCGTATGCTGGCGAATAAAGTAGCGAAGCTGGATGGTTCGGAACACAGCCTGAACTATGTGGGTCACATCGTGCGCATGCAGGAAGAGATCGGCACCGGCGGCGGCGGGTTCCGTTTTCTGTATGCCGCATTTTTGCAGGAAAGCGCGCAGATCACCGGCATTGAAGCGTTGGCGGTACTGTCGGAAAGACTGGTCGAGATCGGCGACGGCTGGCGCGAATTCGCGCTGAAAGCGGCGCGCATGATCCGGGGTCGTGAAGCATTCGACGCGAGACGATTGGCCGATATGTTGCATGGCCAGTCCGAGCAGGAAAAGGAATTCTTTCAGGCGTTGAAGCGGGCGATTGCCTGATCGTTAGTCCTGTCGACGAGTGGGCGAAGTTCGCTGGCCTTGAACTTGAAGAACAGGTGGGCGCAGAAGCGCGCCCGTCCTGAATATTACTGCGGCTTGTCCGCCAGATAACTCGAAAACATCCCCAGATCCACCGTGCGTCGTACGTTGACGAAGCCAGCGCTTTCCAGCGTCTTCATCACTTGCTCAGGTGCGGCACAGGCTTCGATAGTGTCCCAGTAGTAACGCCACAATTGCGCGGTATCTTTGTCTTTGGCAACCAGTTTGGCCAGCATGGGGACTGCGTATTTGCAGTAGCCCTTTAGCAGTGCCGTGGCGATCCTTCCTTTGGGCGGGGTGATCTCGAGGATGCACACTTTGCTGCCCGGTTTCAGCACGCGGTGGAATTCGGAGAAGGCGACCGACATGTCCGACACATGGCGCAGGGCGTAGCCCATGCTGAGGAAGTCATAGCCGGCGTCGGCCAGCGGGATCGATTCGGCGCGGCCTTCGACCACGGTCACTCCGGCGGGAAGTTTTGCGTTGCGGATCATGCCCGCGCTCGGGTCGACGCCGGTGACCAGGCTGGCATCGCCGATGATGGCGGCGGCCTGCTTCGCTACCAGACCGGTGCCCATGCCGACATCGAGGATGCGCATGCCGGGCTTGAGTCCGGCAACTTGCAGCATCTTGCGGCGGTAGGCCGGGCCGGTGCCCAGGCCGAGGATCTTTTCCACCCGGTCGTAATCGGGGGCGGTCTTGTCGAACTGCTCACCCACCCATTCGCGGCGGTCTTCTTCGCTTTGGTAGTACTCGGTGAGCGGGGCGTGCGGGGCGTGGACGATGTTGCTGGATGCGTCGTTGGATGGGGTGGTCATGGTTTGCTATTTTATTGTCGGATAGTTATGCGTGAATGCTAACCGAAATCTTGCCTCGGCGGGCACCAAAAGCGCTTGCAACGCCGCGCTGGGAGGTCGGGAGCGCGTGATTCGGGGTAGAATGCCGGCCTGAAAATGATCGGGGAATCAACTTGCAGTCCCTTAGCAAAGAACTATCCGCCCAGCGGCGGAATCCATACAGCGACATGCCTTCCATTAGCCGGTTTTCCACATTCGCCACAACCTCGCGCGCAGCGTCGCGCCGGAGATTCTGACATGGGACGTCTGGCCAAGATATTGTTGCTGGCGGCGTTCATCGCCTATCCCATCTTGTTGCACATCTTCGTCCTCAAGGAAGAGGTGGCGATGTCGCACCTGCTGCTGGTGTTCGCACCGTTGCTGGCCGTGGCGGCATGGGTGCTGTCCCGCATGGTCGGCAAGGTGTGGTGGCCGTTGCTGGCATTGGGCTTCGCTGCCGCGATCTACTACATCGTCACCGGCGATCACGGCCGTATCGGTCTGCTCGCAGTCAACGGGATGTCGCATGCCACGCTCAATCTGTTCCTGCTCTGGTTCTTCGGCCGCACGCTGCTACCCGGGCGCGAGCCGTTGATCTCGCAGATCTCGCGCCGCATCAACGGTGAGCTGAAATCCGAGGTGGCCGCGTACACCCGTCATGTCACCATCGCCTGGTGCATCTATTTCGTATTGCAGGCGATCACCTCGCTGTTGTTGTATCTGTTCGCACCGCTCGCCGCATGGTCGTTCTTCATCAACGTGCTCAACCTGCCGCTGCTGATCCTGATGTTTGTTGTCGAAAAGGCCTATCGCACGATGTGTTTTCCCAATCATCCAAAGACATCCATCCTGAAAGCGATCGAGGTGTACAGCAAAGATTTTGCCGCACCGAAAAAAACCGATAGCGAACGCTGAGATTCGAGAACCATGGCTGCTATCCCACTCATCCGTCACAACGATCCCGCCGGCGTGTTCGCCTGGCGCGCCGGGCAGCCGGTCACGGTCGCCGAGTATCTGCGCGATGTCGCGCAACTCTCTGCCAGTCTGCCCGCCAAGCGGCATATCCTGAATCTGTGCACCGACCGCTATCGTTTTGCGGTCGGATTCGCCGCCGCGCTGCTGCGCGGACAGACCAGTCTTCTGCCCCCCAACTACACCGCCGATTTCGTCGCGCGCCTGACGCAGCGTTACCCCGATCTGTATTGCCTGACCGATGGTGCGACCGAGTTGCACGACATCGAGGTCGTCGCGTTTCCCGCATCGTTCTCGGGTGAGACGTCTGGTGCTATGCCGCAGATCGATGATCAGCAGCAGGCCGCGCTGGTGTTCACCTCCGGCTCCACCGGCGATCCTGTGGCGCATGCCAAATCATGGGGCAGTCTGTGCAGCGGCGCGGTCGCCGAAGCGAAGCGCCTCGGCATCGTGCAGAACTCGGGCATGGCGGTGCTGGGCACGGTGCCCGCGCAGCACATGTACGGGCTGGAATCGAGCATGCTGCTGGCCATGCAGAACGGCCTGGCGCTGGTGGCCGAGCGACCGTTCTATCCGGCGGACATCTGTTCGCAGCTATCGGCTTTGCCGCGTGCGCGCTGCCTGATCACCACGCCGGTACACCTGCGCACCCTGCTGGCGGAAGCGGCGCAAGTGCCGCCGGTCGACTTCGTGCTGTGCGCGACTGCGCCGCTCGCACCGCAACTGGCAGTGGAAGCGGAAGCGCGTTTCGGCGCGCCGCTGTACGAGATATACGGCTGCACCGAGGCGGGTATGGTGGCGAGCCGTCGCACCACGCAAGGTGTGGCTTGGCATTTGCTGTCCGGCGTGACCATGGCGCAGGACGAGCAGGGCACGCGCGTACACGGCGGCCATGTCGAGGTCGAGGCCGCGCTCTCCGATGTGATCGAGCGTAATGCGGACGGCAGCTTCACTCTGCACGGGCGCACCGCCGACATGGTGAACATAGTCGGCAAGCGCACCTCGCTGGCCAGTCTCAACCATCATCTGAACGCCATACCGGGGGTGCAGGACGGCGTGTTCCTGATGCCCGACGACGGCGACGGCGCGGTGACGCGGCCGCTGGCCTTCGTGGTCGCGCCGGGACTGGCTGTTCAACAGATACTGGATGCGCTGCGCAACAGCATGGATGCAGTGTTCCTGCCGCGTCCGCTGTATCTCGTCGAAGCGCTGCCGCGCAACAGCACCGGCAAGCTGACGCGCGAATCGCTGTTGCGGCTGAGAGCGCAGTGCGCGAAAAAATGATGAGCAAGCTGACCCTGCAATTCCCCGCGAACCACCCCACCGGCACCGGACACTTTCCCGGCAACCCCATCATCCCGGGGGCGCTGCTGTTGGCCGAGGTGTTGCGCTGCATCGAGCGCGCAGAAGGGGCAAGCTATGTTGCATGCAACGTAAAGAACACCAAGTTCCCCGCCCCGGCGCGACCGGGCGACACGGTCGAGATCGAGTACGCGAAGTCGGCGCAGGGTAGCCTCACCTTCGATTGCGTGGTCGCGGGTAACAAGGTCCTGTCGGGAGTCATCAGTGCCAACATCTGATAAAAACGCAGACAAGACCACCACCGTATGGTCGGAGAGGCCGGAGCGCAGCAACACGCTGGCCATCCGTTTCATCGTATGGGTCGCGCTCACACTGGGGCGTCGCGTCGCGCGTTTGTTCCTGTATCCAATCTGCCTTTATTTCTTTCTGTTCTCTGCAGACGCGCGCAGATCGTCGCGCAAGTATTTGAGCAAAGTGCTGGGGCGCAAGGCGAGCATCGGCGACGGCTTCCGTCACATCCATACTTTTGCTTCCACCATCCTTGATCGCGTGTTTCTGCTCAACGGCCGTTTTGACAAGTTCGATGTGCGCGTGCATTTGGATGAGGCGGCACAGGCGATGATCTCCAACGAGCGCGGCTGCATCCTGCTTGGCGCGCATCTGGGCAGCTTCGAGATCATGCGCGCCTATGCCGACGAGATTCAGGGGCCGCCCGCCAGCGTGGTGATGTATGAGGAGAACGCGCGCAAGCTCAATTCGGTGCTGAAGGCGATCAATCCGAATCTGGCGCAGCAGGTGATTGGTCTGGGTAAAGTGGATTCCATGCTCAAGGTGGAACAGGCGCTGCAGCGCGGCGAGTTCATCGGCATCCTCGCCGACCGCGGTCTGGAGTACGGCGGCGCGAGCGCGACATTCGATTTCCTCGGCGAAGCGGCGAAATTCCCCACCGGCCCGTTGCGCATGGCCTATATGCTGAAAAGTCCGGTGCTGCTGATGGTCGGCGTGTATCGCGGCGGCAATCGTTATGATCTGTACTTTGAAGAGTTGGTGGATATGGGCAAGATCGACATTCCGCGCAACGAGATGATCCGTCTTGCGCAGCAGCGCTATGTGGCGCGCATCGAGCATTACTGCCACGAAGCGCCCTACAACTGGTTCAACTTTTTCGACTTCTGGAAGTGAATATGCGCATCCTGATATTGCTGGCCGGTCTGTTCGCACTTCCCGCGAGTGCCGAAGAATGGGGTCTGCCGCAACTGATGCAGAGCCTGGCGCAGGTGCAGACTTCGCAGGGAAAATTCGTCGAGCGCAAGCACCTCGCCGTGCTGGATGTGCCGCTGACCTCGTCCGGCATGCTGTCGTTCCGCGCGCCGAATCATCTGGAGAAGCACACGCTGGAGCCAAAGGACGAGATGCTGGTGCTGGATCAGGGCGTACTCACCATTGAGAACAAGGCGCGCAACGTGAAGCGCACGCTGGTGGTGCAGCAGTTTCCGGCGGTGTGGGCCTTCGTCGAAAGCATACGTTCCACGCTGGCGGGCGATCTGCCCATGTTGCAGCGCTTCTACAAGGTCGAGCTGAAAGGCGATGCGGCGAAGTGGCGCATGAAGCTGCTGCCGACGGATAGCCGGACGCGCGACATGGTGACGGAGATCGTCATCTCCGGGCGTGGTGATCGCGTGACCGGAATCGAAATGCTGGAAGCGGGCGGTAACAGCTCGACCATGACCGTCAGCGGGGAGGCGCAGTGAAACTACGCGGCTATCTGGCGGTGGTGCTCTGGCTCGCGTTCGTCGCGGGCTGTGTGCTGGTCATCTCGCGCACGCAGTTCACCGCCGATATGTCGGCGTTCATGCCGCGCGATCCCACTCCCACGCAGAAGATCATGGTCGAACAGTTGCGCGACGGTGTGGTGTCGCGCCTGATCCTTATCGGTGTGGAGGGCGCGCCCGCGCCTGCGCTGGCCGAGGTCAGCAAGAAGATGGCGGGGAAATTGCGCGTGTCGCCGGAACTCGTGGCGGTGAACAACGGCGAGCAGGTCGGCATGGAGAAGGACTTCGAACTGCTACGCAGCAATCGCTACCTGCTTAGCGACGCGGTCACGCCGCAGCGTTTCTCCGCTATCGGATTGCGCGACAGTCTGAACAACTATCTCGACCTGCTCGCCACGCCGATGAGCGGCATGGTGCAGCGTATGCTGCCCACCGACCCGAGCGGCGAATTGATCCACATGCTCGAACAGTTGCAGGGGCAGGCGCAACCGCTGGTGCAGGATGATGTGTGGTTCTCCGGTGACGGCGCGCGCGCCATGTTGCTGGCGCATACCCGAGGTGTGGGCAACGACATCGACGCGCAGGAGCGCGCCATGCTGGCGATATGCGGCGCGTTCGATGAGGCGCGCAAGGGCAATGCGCAAGCGGCTGGCGCACAGTTGCACATGACCGGTCCCGGCGTGTTCTCTGTGCAATCGCGCGCCGCCATCCGCGACGATGCGTTGCGGCTTTCCATCATCGCCACCCTGCTAATCGCCAGTATGCTGTTGCTGTTGTACCGTTCGCCGCGCGCGCTGGCGCTGGGCCTATTTCCGGTGGCAAGCGGCGCGCTGGCCGGTATCGCGGCGGTGAGTCTGGGTTTCGGCAGCGTGCACGGCATCACGCTCGGCTTCGGTATCACGCTCATCGGCGAAGGCGTGGATTACGCCATCTATCTGTTCACCCAGATCGAACGCAACGGCAGCCCGCAAAGCACGCTGCGGAGTATCTGGCCGACGATGCGGCTGGGCGTGCTCACCTCGGTGTGCGGCTTCTCCGCCATGCTGTTCTCCGGCTTCACCGGATTGGCGCAGCTCGGTGTGTTTTCCATCACCGGGCTCATCGTGGCGCTGGCTACAACGCGGCTGGTGATCCCGCACCTGCTGCCGCAGGGTTTCTTCGTGCGCATCCCGGCAGGGCTGGGCGGCGCGCTGATGGCGATGGTGCAGCGCGCGCCGCGCATGCGCCCTGCGCTGTTTCTGATGGTGGCGGTTGCTCTGGCCTTTTTGGTGCTCAAGCGCGATGTTATGTGGAACGACAATCTGTCGAGTATGAGCCCCATTCCGCAGGAGGCGATGAAGCTAGACGAACAGTTGCGCCGCGACATGGGCGCGCCGGACGTGCGCTACATGCTGGTGACGGAGGCCGCCGACGAGGAGCTCGCGTTGCAGCAGGGTGAGGTGCTGGCTGGCGTATTGAGCGAACTGGCGGCACGGGACATGCTGCTCGGATACGATGCGCCGCCGCTGCCGAGCCGAAAGATGCAGATGGCGCGTCAGGCCGCTCTGCCGGTCGAACAGGAATTGCGCCGCAACATGGGTGAAGCTTTGCAAGGACTGCCTTTTCGAAGCGCCACTTTTGCGCCATTCGCGGCTGAAATCGCGGCGGCCAAGCGCCAGCCGCTGCTGGATCGTAATATGCTGCAAGGTACTGCCTTGGGTTTGAAGCTGGATACCTATCTGGTGCGGCGCGAGGGCGGCTGGTCGGTGATGCTGCCGTTGCGCGGCGTGAAAGATGTGGCCGGCATCGAGCAGGGCATCCTTCAAGTCACGGAAGCGCCGTTCGTGCTGCTCGATATGAAGCGAGAATCCGAACAGATGTTTCGCGACTATCGTCACGAGGCGGTGAAGAATGCCTTGCTCGGCGCACTGGGTATCGTCGTGCTGCTGTTCGTCAGTCTGCGCTCGGCCCGGCGCGTGTTGCTGGTGTCGTTGCCGCTGGCGGCGGCGGTCATCCTTGTCACAGCGCTGTTGCTGCTCGGCGGACACGCGCTGTCCATCTTCCATCTGATCGGATTGTTGCTGGTGGTGGCGGTCGGATCCAATTACACCTTGTTCTTTGACCGTCGTAGCGATGCGATGCAGGACCGTGAACGCACTTTGATCTCGTTGCTGTTCGCCAACACCTCCACCATGCTCGGTTTTGGTCTGTTGTCGTTCTCGCAATCGCCGGTACTCAATGCGCTGGGCTCGACGGTGGCGTTGGGGGCGGTATTGAGTATGGTGTGCTCCGCGATACTGATCACACGGGAAAATGCGCAAGAGGGCAGTGTATAAGACACGCTATTGTGCGGTCGCGAGGCGGGAAGGCGCTTTGCCTGCGGCCGCTTTGCCGGACGGGAGAAACGGGCGATGAAGATCATGCTGTTTGCGGCAACGACCTGCGTACTGGCATTCATATCGCGCAACTCGATCTTCGCGCCGGGCACCCATGGGTTCTATCGCTTCATCGCATGGGAATGCCTGTTGGGAGTATTTGTGCTGAATCTGGGAGGGCAGTCCGCTTCAACCGAAGCGCGCTATTTGACTATCGCAGGGACGCTGTTGATGATCTCTTTGCTGCTGGTGCTCGCGGCGCTTGCGCAGTTGCTGTGGTCCGGCAGGCAGAATGCCGCGCGCGGCGACAAGTCGATGCTGGCATTCGAACGGACCACGGTGCTGGTGACGCAGGGGATATACCGCTATATCAGGCACCCGATGTACGCATCGCTGCTGCTGCTTGGCTGGGGCTTCTTCTTCAGATCGCCTTCGCTGGCGGGAGCCGTACTTGCAGTAGCGTGCAGCGCGTTCCTTCTGGCGGCCGCGCTGGTGGAGGAGGCCGAGAATGTGGGATATTTCGGCGAGGAGTATCGCCGCTACATGAAGCGTACCTGGCGCTTCCTGCCTTTCGTTCTGTAGGTATCAGCAGGCGGTGTTGCGGTTCGGGGTTTTGATTGTCAATGAATAATAGGGTTTGCATGTGTCTACTGTAACGCTGGCGCAGTCCGCCACTCACCAGAGCGAGGCATTGCTCTTTTCCATCCTTCTGCAGCTTGTCGTGATCGTCCTGATGGGACGCATCGGCGGCGAGATCGCGGAGCGCGTATCGCAATCGAGGGCGGTGGGCGAGATCATCATGGGCATCCTGCTGGGCCCGTCCTTGCTCGGCCTGCTGGCACCGGATGTCTTCCATTACGTATTCATGCCGAATACCTCGCAGACCATGTTCATCCTCAGCCAGATCGGGTTGGTGCTGCTGATGTTCCAGATCGGACTGGAGTTCGATTTTTCGCACCTGACGGCGAAAAAGAGCCGCAATGCGGTGATGAATATCTCAACAGCCAGTATCGGGATACCTTTTGCGCTGGGCTTTTTGTTCGGCTATTACACGGCTCCTATCCTGTCGCCCGAGGCAAACAGCATGGCTTCCGGCCTGTTCGTGGCGACCGCGTTCTCCATCACTGCACTGCCCATCCTGGGGCGCATCATGATGGACTTCAATATGACGCGCACAAAGATAGCGGTGATCGGCATCAGCGTCGCCGCCATCACCGATGTGGCGGGATGGCTGTTGCTGGCAGTGGTCACCGCCGTGTCGCTGTCGGATTTTTCCGCGTGGGGGTTCGTGCGGACATTGGGCCTGCTGGCACTGTATATCGCGATCAGCTGGATGGTCGTGCGGCCGGCCTTGCAGTGGTCGGTGCGTCGGTCGGCGGCGGGCGGGGAGCCGCTCTCCAATAATCTGATGGGTGTGCTGGTCGCGGCCATCTTCCTGTCGGCGATGACAACCTACATGATCGGTATCTTCGCGATCTTCGGCGGGTTCATGCTGGGTGTGCTGCTGCACGACCAGCATGCCGTGGTAAAAGCCTGGCGCAAGAAAGTAGGCGAATTTGTCGCCGTGTTCTTTCTGCCGATCTTTTTCACCTATACCGGCCTGCGAACCGATATCGGCTGGCTGGATAGCTGGGAATTATGGGGCTGGTGCGGATTGCTGATCGTGCTTGCCGTGACGGGCAAGCTGGGCGGATGCTATCTGGCCGCGCGCTGGTCGGGTCTGAATCACCATGAATCAAAAGTGATCGGCATCATGATGAATACGCGTGCGCTGATGGAGCTCATCATCATCAACGTCGGCTTCGATCTGGGCGTGATATCCCAGAACGTATTCACCATGCTGGTACTGATGGCGGTGTTCAGCACGGTGATCACCGTGCCCGGATTGCGCCGCTGGTTGCCTGGCGCGGGTGTGTTGGTTACTATGCCGAAGAAATGAAGTCGACTGGTGTTATCTGATGCATCTCCCCGGAAAATGCAATATTCGAATGTGCTCGCAGTTCAGAGTGCCGCAACTTTGTATGTCGGCTGCATTTATGAATCGGCCAGAACAGTCGCCGGTCGCAGTGCGTACAAAGGCGGAATGACAAATGGAATCAAGTAGCGACATGCGTAATGAAAACCTGGATGCCTGCGAGGTCCTGATCATAGGCGGCGGTCCGGCCGGCGCAACCATCGCCGCATTGCTGGCGGAGCGCGGCCGCGATGTGCTGATGCTGGAGAAAGCCAAACACCCGCGATTCCATATCGGCGAATCGCTCTTGCCGATGAACATGCCCATGTTCGACCGTCTTGGCATCGCCGACGAGATCAGGCGCATCGGCATCGTCAAGCGCGGAGCGGAATTCGTTTCGCCGTGGCACGGTGCGCCGGTGATGATCGACTTCAACGACGCATGGGACAACACCTGGCCCTCGGCCTATCAGGTGCGGCGCGACGAGTTCGATGAGGTCCTGTTCAAAAACGCCGTCGCCAAGGGCGCGCGCGCGGTCGAGGAATGCAAGGTCAACGACATCCAGTTCCTGCAGGGCGACGGCGCGGTGGTGAGCGCGCAGGACAAGGACGGGACACAACGGAAGATCACAGCCCGGTTCGTGGTGGATGCCTCCGGTCGCGACACTTTCCTGTCCAACCATTTCCGCATGAAGCACCGCAACAAGAAGCACAACAGCGCCGCCATGTTCGGCCACTTCTCCAACGCGATGCGTCTGGAAGGCGAAGTCGAGGGCAACATCAGCCTGTTCTGGTTCGACCACGGCTGGTTCTGGTTCATCCCGCTGGCCGACGGCAACACCAGCATCGGCGCGACCTGCTGGCCCTATTACATGCAGACGCGCAAGACCGATTTCACGCAGTTCTTCATGGACACCATCGCCATGTGTCCGGCGTTGGTGGAGCGCCTGCAGGATGCCAAGCTGGAAACACCGGTCACCGCCACCGGCAACTTCTCCTACCAGTCGGAACGCGCTTCCGGCGAGAACTACATCCTGCTCGGCGATGCCTTCGCTTTCATCGACCCGATCTTTTCTTCCGGCGTGTTCCTCGCGATGGCCAGTTCTTTCGCCGGGGCCGATGCGGTCGAGCGTTGCCTGAGCAAACCGCAGGAAGCGCGACAGGCGCTGAAGGAATTCGACCGTGCCATCATGCACGGCCCCACGGTGTTCTCCTGGTTCATCTACCGCATCACCACGCCGGCCATGCGCAACCTGCTCATGTACAAGGGCGCCGAGAGCCGGGTGAAGAAGGCGCTGATCTCCATCCTGATCGGCGATGTATATCGCACCGAGCGATATTCTTTCTGGCTGTCGATGTTCAAGCTCATGTACTACGCGGGTTCGATATTGCATCTGCCGTCCTCCATCATGGCGTGGCGCAAGCGCAAGCATTCGATCAAGGTGGCCGAAGTTGGAGTGTCGGACTGATGGCGAGTGAAGATACAAAATTCGGGCTGGCATATCTCGATCCGGATGAGGCACCCGTATATCTGCAGAAGCATGCCGGAAAAGTGCTGGGTGTGATCGGCTTCGGTCGCGAGGTCGCGCTTCCGCCCATGCCTTGCGCGCCGCTCGCGGTGGCCGCGCCGGTGCTGGGCGGCAAACACAGCAGCGTCGAAGTGTGGACCAGCGACGAAGAGGCTACCGTCTGCGAGCATCTGGGCATCTGCGGCACCCGTGACGGCAAGGCCCTGTTCGGCGGTTTGACGCTGGAACAGCGCCCCGGCGAGACGCTTGAGATGCTGGCCGAGCAGGCTTATATGCGCATCTTCGGTTTTATTGATCATTTCGGCTACCGCAATCTGTTGCGCGTCTGGCATTACTTCCCGCAGATCAATGATGACGAGAACGGCCAGGAGCGTTATCGCTGTTTCAACGTTGGTCGGCATGCCGCATTCGTCGCCAACGGTCGCAGCATCAGCGAGGAAGATGTGCCTGCCGCCAGCGCACTGGGCAGCAATAGCGGCTCGCTAACCATATATTTCATGGCAGGCAAACAACCCGGGCGTGCGGTTGAAAATCCGCGTCAGGTCAGTGCCTACCACTACCCCGAAAAGTTCGGCCCCAAAAGTCCGATCTTTGTGCGCGCACTGGCGGTGACGCTGGGCGGACAGGATTGCTTCTTCATCTCCGGAACGGCCAGCATCGTCGGTTTCGAGACCCTGCACCATGGCGACGCGGAGAAACAAACGGAGGAAACGCTACTCAACATCCGCACCCTGCTGCAGCAGGGGCCGCATTACGATCACGCGCAGGGACGCATGCTGCTCAAGGTCTATGTGCGCCACGAGCATGATCTGGCGATGGTGCAAAGCCGGGTGCAGGCCGAATTCGGTACTGCCTGCCGGGCCGTCTATCTGCATTCCAACATCTGCCGATCCGATTTGCTGCTGGAGATCGAAGGCGCGTATTTCAACGACGCGCGCTAGCGCACGGGTCTTTTGGAATGAGACAGACAAAACCTAAGGGTCCACGAAAAGCACGAAAGGCACGAAATATTTCAACTGAGCACTTCCGCTTGGCATTCCTCTCCTTGGGAGAGGCCGAGCTCAAAATATGCAAACGCCCTCGTTCGTGTATTTCGTGGACAACTGCTTTTTCAGTAATAAATAATCTTGTTCGTGGCGTGCTGTTGTCGTTCTGCTGTTTGTCGGCGGCCCAGGCACAGACCGAGATCAGACCGCTGTGGGAGATCGGTGCCGGTGTTGCCGCCATCGACTTTCCCGTCTATCGCGGCTCGGACGAGCGCAAGTCCTATCTGCTGCCGGCGCCCTATGTCGTCTACAACGGCGAAGTGCTGCAGGTCAGCCGCGAGCGGGTGCGCGGCCTGATCTTCAAGAAGGACAGGGTGGAGATGGATGTCAGCGTGAACGGTTCCGTCCCGGCCGAAGGTGCGAAAGCGCGGCAGGGTATGCCCAACCTCGATCCCACGCTGGAAGTCGGCCCTTCACTCAACTTCCACCTTTGGTATACCGAAGACAAGAAGAACACCTTCGACATCCGCATGCCCCTGCGCGCGGTCGTTGCATCCGACTTCAAGCGCGTGCACCACGAAGGCTGGTTGTTCCAGCCGCAATTGAATCTGGATTTCTACGACATCGACCGCAGCGGCTGGAACATCGGCCTGGTGGGCGGGGTGATCTATTCCGACCGGCGCTACCACTCGTATTTCTACGATGTCGATCCGCAATACGCCACAGCGGATCGCCCGGCCTACCAGGCGCCCGGCGGTTATGCCGGCACACAGTTCATCTTTGCTTTCAACAAGCGTTACCCCGGACGTTGGGTCGGCGGATTCGCGAAATGGGACAGTCTGAAAAGTGCGGTCTTTGCCGGCAGTCCGCTGGTCAGAAGCAAGCAATATTTCACTGTCGGTTTCGCCATTACGTGGATCTTCGACAAGTCGGATGAGCTGGTGGAAGTGGAATACGAGTAAGCGATGATCCTCTGGCGCGCAATCAGATCGCTGTATGAATATGTGGTGCTGTACGGCGGCCTGCTGTTCTTCGCCGTCATCTGCCTGGCTTGGAGCCTGCCCGCCAGTCTGCTGCGCCACCTGCTGCCGCACCGTCTAGGACTGCGCGTCGGCCGCTATGCCATCATGATGGTGTTCCGCATCTACCTGTTCGTGGTGCGCGCCAGCGGTCTGGTGAGGCTGGACCTCAAGGCGCTGGACGCGCTGCGCAACGAACCTTCGCTGGTCATCGTGACCAACCATCCCGCGCTGATCGACGTGGTGCTGATCGGCTCGCGCCTGCCAAATTTCGTCTGCGTGCTCAAGGCCAAGCTGCTCGACAACCCGCTGCTCGGCGGCGGTGCCAGCATGGCAGGCTATGTGCGCAACGACTCGACCGCCATGCTGGTGCGCGAGGCCGGTGTCGCTTTGCGCGAAGGCGCGCAACTGCTGATCTTCCCCGAGGGCACGCGCACCGTGCGCGAGCCGGTGAACGAATTCAAGGGCGGTTTCGCGCTGGTCGCCAAGAAGGCGGGCGTGCCGGTGCAGACCGTGTTCATCGAGGCCAGCAGCCCTTTCCTCGGCAAGAACTGGTCGTTCTTTGACAAGCCGGTCTTTCCCCTGCGCTACACGGCGCGGCTGGGCGAGCGTTTCGAGGTGAAGGGCGATGCCAAGACCTTCGCCGCCGATCTTGAGCGATACTATTGCGAACAAATGACGCAGAAAGAATCATGACTCCCTCCAAGACCCATCTCGTTCTCATCCCCAGCTACAACACCGGCGACAAGGTGTACGACACCGTGCGCGCCGCGCGCGCGCAATGGGCGCCGGTGTGGGTGGTGGTGGACGGCAGCACCGACGGTACCGCCGAGGGCCTGCTGAAGATGGCCGAACAGGACCCGCAACTGCGCGTACTCGTGTCAAAAGAGAACCACGGCAAGGGTGCGGCAGTGCTGCTCGGTCTGCGCGTGGCGGTGCACGAGGGCTACACGCATGTGCTGACCATGGATTCAGACGGCCAGCACCCGCCTGAAAAAATTCCCGAGTTCATGCAGGTCTCCATCGCCAATCCCGACGGGCTGGTTCTGGGCCGTCCGGTGTTCGACGCCAGCGCGCCGCTGCTGCGCGTGCGCGGGCGCCGTGTCTCAAACTGGTGGGCAAACTTCGAAACGCTGTGGCAAGGCATCGGCGATTCGCTGTACGGTTTTCGCGTCTATCCCGCGCAGATGCTGCTGGGCGTGATGGAGAACAGCTACTGGATGCGCCATTTCGACTTCGACCCCGAGGCCGCGGTGCGCCTGTGCTGGTGCGGCGCGAAACCCATCAACGTCGATGCGCCCGTGAAATATTTCCGCGCCGACGAAGGCGGCGTGTCGCACTTCAACTACCTGCGCGACAACATCCTACTTACCAGCATGCACCTGCGCCTGTTCACAGGATTCCTGATCCGATTGCCCTTGTTGATTTGGCGGAAATTGTTCTGACATACTCCAGACTAGTTCACGCTGAGAGTCGTAGATTCTGATGCGCATCACTTTCGTCCATCCCGCCGGTTTCAACTTCGTCCCCGGTCAGCCCGACTTCTCGGTGCTGGCGAACCGCATGCCGCCCATCGGCATCCTTTCGCTCGCCGCCTGGCTGGACAAGCACGGCCACACCACCTTCGTGCACGACTGCCTCGGCCCCTTCGCGCCGCCGAGCATCGAAGCGAATGCCGAGATAGTGCTCGCGAGTGATCCCGAGATGATCGGCTTCTCCGCCACCACTTCAGGCTTCATGGATGCGGTGGACATGGCTACCTATATCAAGAAGAAGCGTCCCGACATCAAGATCCTGTTCGGTAATGTGCACGCCTCGTCTATCGGCGCGCCGCTGCTGGAGCACTTTCCTGAGATCGACTACCTGTGTATCGGCGAAGGCGAGGGCGCGCTGCCGGATTACGCCAACGGCATGCCGGTCGCGCAGATATCCAACATGGTGTACCGCGACGGCGACAAGATCATCTCCAACCCGCGCCGCCAGCGCATCCTCAATCTCGACGACTTGCCCTTCCCCGCTTACGAAAAGCTGCAAGGATTTCCCGAGGCTTACCACCTGCCGCTGTTCTCCTACATCAAGAAACACGGCGCGACCATGATCACCTCGCGCGGTTGCCCCTACACCTGCTCGTTCTGCGACCGCACCGTGTTCGAGCGTTTGTACAAAGTGAACTCGGCGCAGTACATCTACGACCACATGAAGCACCTGCGCGATAACTTCGGCGTGTACCACATCAACTTCTACGACGACCTGTTCACCGCGCAGAAGAAGCGCGTGTTCGATCTGTGCGACCTGTTGATTGAGAAACCGCTCGGCATGCAGTTCAACTGCGCCATCCGCACCGGCCACACTTCGGACGAGATGCTGGCCAAGCTCAAGCAGGCGGGCGCGCTGATGGTGTCCATGGGTGTGGAATCCGCCGACCCCGCGATGATGGAGCGGCACAAGGCGGGCGTCACGCTGGAAGCAGTGAAGAAGACCGTGGAGCAGATCCACGCCGCCGGACTGCGCGCTAAAGGCTTGTTCATCTTCGGCATGCCGGGCGAGACGCTGGAGACGGTGAAGACCACCAGCGACTTCATCCTCTCGCTCAATCTCGACGAGATGAATATGACCAAGTTCAGCCCGCTCTACGGCGCGCCGATCTGGGACGAATGCGTGAGCGGCGAAGAGGGCGACTTTGTTGAAGACTGGCGCCTGCTCAACTGCCTCAACTTCGTGTTCCTGCCCAAAGGATTCAAATCACGCGAAGAGATGGATGCGCTCTACAACTGGCACATCTTGCGCTTCTACAACAGCAAGAACTACCACCGCACCTTCGCCAAACGCCTGTGGCAACATCGCTGGAGCCTGTGGCACCTGATCAAGAACCTGCCGCGCGTGATCCAGGCTAACCGCTACTTCCAGTCCAAGCAGAAAGACTTGGAAGCGATCAAACAGGATTTCCCTAAACACCCGCGTCAGCCGACTAACCTCGTACCTCTGTTGGGCGAGGAACTGTATGCCGACAAGATATCGACGGTGAAAGTCACCTTGCCGGTCAGCGTGCAGAAGAAGGCGGCGGACGTGCCGTTACAGAGCACTGCGATGACAGAGGATTAGTCCGTACCGCCACTCGTACGTTTCGCCACACCGTGGCTATCTATCCGGATGAGAAGCACGAAATGAAAACCATCATAAGAATGCTGGTCTGTTTGACCTCCGTCATCTGGCTTCAGACGGCTTGGAGCGATACAGGGGTCTACGAGGAGTGCATCAAGGAGCCGGTCTTTGAAGGCAAGGTATGTACCCTTCAGCTCAACCGTGATGCCGATGTCGGTCTGATCCTGATACACGGACTCGGTGGCTCGATCGAGGATTGGGAAACCACCATCGCCGCACTGGGGGCCGACTTCCATGTGCTCGCATTCGATCTGCCGGGATTCGGCAAGTCCGACAAGGGCAGTCAGACCTATTCTCCGACACGTTACGCGAAGCTGGCCGATCATCTGGCAGCGCATTATTTCCATGGCAAGCCTTACCACATCGTGGGTCACTCGATGGGCGGGGCCATCGCCTTACGTTTCGCATCGCTTCGTCCGGCTCACTTCCAGCGATTGGTGTTGCTGGATGCGGCCGGTATCCTGCATCCGCAGGTGCTCTCTAAGTTCCAGGCCGGATCGATGCTGCAGGAAGCGAGCGGCATGAAGCAGACACGGGGGTTCGCAGAACGATTCTCCGGCAAGATCATGGAGCAGATCGACAGATTGCCGATCTCGCCGATCGATATCGCCAACTCGAAGATGGGACGCGAGTATGTGCTGCAGGGGGATCCCCAGATGATCGCCGCGCTTGAGCTGGCGGGTGAGGATTTTAGCGATGCCATCGTCTCTGTGACGGAAGAGACGCTCATCCTCTGGGGGGATGGCGATCCGACGGTGCCACGGCGTACCGGTGAGGTCCTGGCCGCGCACATGCCGCACGCACGTTTGGAGATCGTTTTCGATTCAGGGCACGTGCCCATGCAAGACCAGTCCAAGAAGACGAACGAGCTGATCAGGCGACATCTGTCGGCCAGCGATCAGGAGCTGAGTCGTCTGAATCCGCTATCCCGTCGCCAGCCCGCGCTCGCCAGCAAACGTGTGGGAACATGCTCGGGCGAGTCTGGCAAAGTGTTCCAAGGCGATTACCTCAGTATCGATGTGCGAGATTGCACTAATGTCATCATACGAGATGCACGGATGGGGCGATTGAAGGTGGTCGATTCCAGAATCAGCCTGATCGATACCGACATTTCAGGCAAGGTCGGTGGCGTGCAAGCGTTTGGATCGAACGTCACTATCACCAATGGATCCATTTCGGGTGTGATCGCTATAGAGGCAGAGAAGAGCCGCTTCGATCTGGCCGGCGTATCTCTGAAAGGAAGTGAACATGCGGTCAAGGCGAAAGGAAGCAAGTTCGTATTCTCCATCTGCCATGTGCGCAGTCCGCATATGGATGGTGCGCTGCACGCCTACAAGAAGATGAATGATGCGGTGTTATGAGAAGTCGGCGATCGTAGCGAGCCGTGCTTGAGCGCAGCGGAGCGCGGTTCAGATCGCTTTAGCTACCAAGAGAAGCGAAACGGGTCAGCATCGAATAGTAATTACGAAGAGGTGATGGTATGAAATCGAAGGTCGCAATATTGCTATTGTCGCTGTTTGGCACTGCAGTCTGGGCTGCTGGTGCGCCGTGGTACAAGTGGATGAGCTCCGAAGATCGCACCATCATCTGCAACCAGGTGTCGCCGGGTGAGGGATGAGTGAGGTATCAAGGTCCCTTCATGGATTTGCAGTGCCGGAAGCGGGGCAATCCGCAATAACGCTAAGGATGCGTGAGCGCACTTAACTTGCATGTTCCGCTGCCGCGCGTCCGAAAACGCCTTGGGTCCCTGACGTGCGCTCAGGTATTCTTCAGGTCAGGCGGGGCTGAATCCGCGCCAATTTTGATTTCTACGAAACCCGGAACCTGACCAATGCGCCAACTTTTTTCAAAACAGGCCCCTTGCCTTGTTCCTGCGGGTTACGACCTCGCCGCCGTCTGATGATGAAGCATGCTCTCCTCGCCCTGCTGCTTGCGCTGCCCATTTATGCAGTTGGTGCAGGGGAAGAGCGACCGGAGCACCGGTGGACGCTGGCCGAACAATGGACACCCTCGGATCAAGCCCTGCGCATGCACAGGCAGAACTACTTTTTGTTTTTCGCGCGCTCTTCCAACCCCAATGACACGCCCGCCAGTCCCAATCCGGCGAATCAGGTGCCGCCTTCGTATCAGCTCGATCACAACGAGATGAAGTTCCAGATCAGCCTGAAGGGGCACATGATGGGCGAAGGCCGCAATACGCTCTGGTTCGGCTACACGCAGCTCTCTTTCTGGCAGTTCTACGATTTCGAGCGCTCGCAACCCTTCCGCGAGAACAACTTCGAACCCGAACTCATCCTCTCGCACCGTCCGGAAGGCCAGAAGGTCGGCGGCTTCGATGCCGCCTTCGTCAACCTTGCCATCGTCCACCATTCCAACGGACAGGTATTGCCGCGCTCGCGCGCGTGGAATCGCGTGTATCTGCAAGCCGGCCTTGAGCGCGATTTCGGCGATGGGCGCAGGCTCGCGCTGCTGCCTCGCGTGTGGAAACGGCTGGGCGGGGGGGGGGGGGGGCGCCGAAGATGACAACCCGGACATCGCGAAATATCTCGGTCACGGCGATCTCGAACTGCGCTACCAGCACAACGAGCTGGCTACTCTCAGCGCGCTATTGCGCATCCGCTCGGTGCAGTTCGATCTCGCACTCTCTTCAACACTGGTCACACCGCTGTTGCATAACACCAATCTGCATCTGCAGTATTTCGATGGTTACGGCGAAAGCCTCATCGATTACAACCAACGCCACCGCACCGTCGGCATTGGTATCTCCATGCCGTATGAATAAGCGAATAAAGGCTGCCGTCTGGGCTGCCAACTTTGCTGATTCCCTTGAATGCCAGACAGCCGGTCAGGTATTCTTCCGGTCGGGCGTTGCACTGCAAACTTTAATCCGCCAATCCAATCAACACTGGAATAACCCGCTTCCAGGCACACTTTGGGTCATGCCGAAATGAGACTTCTAATCATTCTTTGTTTGCTCCTGCAACTGGCGGCTTGCGGCACACGCGCCCCGCGCGATCCGGCCTACTACGAGATGGACCATGGCAACTTGCCCGCTGCCAACGTCGCGCTGAACATTCCCGGCCTCGGTCCCTGCACCGACAACCCGGACCGCACTTTGCGTATAGACAAGAACCAACCCGTCAATGTGCTGACACATGGCTGTTTCGGCTCATCAGGCGAGTTTCGCGGCTTGGCTCAAGTGCTGGCTTTTCATGGGCAGCAGACCGCCTGCTTCACCTACGACGACCGCGACGACCTTACCCGTAGCGCGACCGGATTGCGCAATGCCGTCGACCAGCTCGCCGAACAGACGGGCACGCCATCGATCACGGTGATAGGCCACAGCCAGGGGGCGCTCATCTCTCGCAAGTCGCTCACCGACTTGCCGCTTGTCAAAGCCGGGCACCAAGCCGACCTGAGACTCGTCACGATATCCGGCCCCTTCGACGGTATTGCCTCGGCGGAAACATGCGGAAAAAAATGGCTGCAAGTACTCTCACTGGGATTGGTACCTGCGAGCTGCTACATCGTGACCGGCGCAAAATGGAACGACATCACCTATTCATCGAGTTTCATTCGCGCCCCCGGCGAGCTGAACCCGCAAGTGAACAGCTATCTGAAGATCGACACGGATGAACGCGGCACTTGTCGTCGCATAGAGAACGGGCGCTGTATGGAAGATGACGATGTATTCTCTCTGGCAGAACAGCACAATCCACAGATAGAGAATGACGCCCGCGCAAGACTTGTCGTCGTAAAGGCCGGGCACGTTGAAATCGTCGGCGACAAGCGTATCGCGCCGACCAAGCTCATCGCCACGTTGCAACAGCAAGGCGTCCTCCGCCTCACAGCGCCCGAACGCGTTTCCGCTTTAAATCTGCTACTGGCGCGCATCTATCAGGACGACACCTTGTTGCACGAGGATGATGTTGCGCTGCCGCATCCCTGATATTCGGCGCAAATAAGAACCGCTTCATTCACGAAAATCACGATGCAAGAAGTGAACAAGGCCGCTCTAAAGCGGCCTTGTTCTTGTGATGAAACAAGCAATCAAACCGCTTTCGCGATCAGCATCACGCTGCTGAACGGGGTGCCTTTGTGCATGGGCATCGAGCGGGCTTCGAAGCCGCAGCGTTTGAGCACTTCCAACCACTCGGTGGTGCTGCGGCAGTAGATGGGGTTGATGCCGTGGCCGCGCAGGAAGAAGATGACGCGGTCGACCCAGTTGCTGTAGTAGAACGGCAGTCCGCCTGCCGCATCGCCGATACGGGTGATGAAGGTGCCGCCTTTGGGCAGGGCGGCATGGATGCGGCGCAATACGTCTTCCTGTGCTTCGTAGCTGATGTAATGCAGCACATCGAGGATAATCGCCACATCGGCCTGGCCCAAGTCGGCGCTGCGGATGTCGCCCTGTACGATCTCGGCGCGGGCGTCGAGCGCGGCACGGGCGCGTGCCACGTCCTTGGGCATCAATTCCAGTCCCCAGATATGTTCGATCTTTGGCGCGGCGGGCCAGCCCTGCGGCCATTCTCCCGCTTCATAAATCGTGCGCGCTTCTAGTAACCACGCGGCGAGCAGTCCCTGACCGCAGCCGAGGTCGATGAGGCGCTTCCCGTCCGGGATGAGGCCGAGTTGCAGCAGGCCGAGGAAAGCCGGGTCGCCTTTTAATTTTCCCAGAGCGAATTTCCACGCGAACAGACCGGCGGAACGGTAAGGTTGTGCAGCGCTTTCAAGCAGGGTGCGGCGGAATCGTGTGGTCATGGGATGGCGTCGGCGAGGGTGATGGAGTGGAGATTGCGTTGCGAAAGATTTTCCAGCAGGCGAGGCAGCACGTCGAGGATGACGGGCTGGCCTGCTGCGGTGCGCGCGGCGCTGCCGTCGTGCAGGAGCAGGATGTCGCCGCCCCGGAGGTCATGCGCGAGGCTGTTGAATACGGTATCGGCATCGCGTACCTGCGTGTCGAAGCCGCGCTTGCTCCAACTGCATAGTCGCAGGCCGCAGTGGGCGAGTACGGGTTCGAGCTCCGGGTTGCGCAGGCCGGCGGTGGCGCGGAAGAAGCGCGGCACCTGTCCGGTGATCGCGCTCAATGTGTCCTGCGCTTCGCGCACTTCGCGGTGGATGTGCCACGGGTCGAGCAGCGAGAAATACCAGTTGTGCGACATGCTGTGGTTCTCGACCTGATGGCCGCGCTGCACGATCTCACGGCAAAGATCGGGATGTTGCGCGGCGAGTTTGCCGATGCAGAAGAAGGTCGCCCTGGCTTGGTAATGGTCGAGAATATCCAGCACCTTTGGCGTCACTTCCGGGTCGGGGCCGTCGTCTATGGTGATCGCCACTTCTCCGCGTTGCGCTGCATCCGCTGGTAAGTGCGTGATGTTGGGGCCCAACAGCGTGCTGCGCGGAATCAGGCCGGCGATGGTGAGGATCATGTGGTTGGCAAACACGATGCTTGCCGTCCACGGCCACAGCGCAGGGTGCCACAAGGTGAGCAGGATGCAGACGGCAAGCAGCACGAGCGAGAGCTTGATGGCGAGTGTCGGCTTCCAGTTGCGGCAGGGGAAAAGCATCGTTGCGGCGGAGGTGTGGGATTCGTGCGGCATTATACAATGGCGTTTCGTTCGAACCTTGAGGAGTCCTTGTGCTGTTTCGCCAGATCGTTCTGTTTGCCTTCATCGCCGCCCTGAGCGCGTGCAGCACACCGCCGCAAAAACCCGCCGCCGTCACGCGCGGCGATT
The DNA here is from genome assembly GCF_054601595.1 of Sideroxyarcus sp. TK5. Taxonomy (NCBI): domain Bacteria; kingdom Pseudomonadati; phylum Pseudomonadota; class Betaproteobacteria; order Nitrosomonadales; family Gallionellaceae; genus Sideroxyarcus; species Sideroxyarcus sp. TK5. The sequence goes on from NZ_BAAHSJ010000003.1 coordinate 274,567, forward strand.
ACGGTTATACAAAACAATACATCGGTTGGCTGATCGAGCAGGGCATGGATGACGACGATGTCACCGGGCTTAGCATCGCGCTGGTGGACGACCAGCAGGTGGTGTGGGCGCAGGGCTTCGGTTATGAAGACAAGGCGGCCAAAGTCAAGGCCACGCAGGACACGTCCTATCATCTGGGCTCCATCGCCAAGGTGTTCACCGCCACGGCGGCGATGCAACTGGCGGAGCAGGGCAAGCTCGATATCGACCAGCCCTTGCAAAACTACTTGTCCGAGTTCTCCATCAAGAGCCGCTTCGGTGACACGCGCGGCATCACGCCACGCAACATCATGACCCACCATTCCGGCTTGCCCGGTTACTGGGTGCGCGGCATGGCCGACCGCCATCCTGCGCCGTTCGAGGAGCAGGTCACTGCGGTGCGCGATGAATATGTCGCGACGTTGCCCAATACTGTGTTCGCTTATTCCAATCTCGGTTACTCGCTGCTCGGCGCGGCTATCGGTGAGATCGGCGGTGATTGTTATGCCGGTTACATGAACCGCCACCTGTTGCAGCCGCTGGGCATGTCGCGCTCCGAGTTCGCCGCGCGCATTCCCGGCAAGGCCTACAAAGACGGCAAGGAAGTGGAAGCCATTCCGCTGCGCGACTTGCCTTCGAGCAGCCTGATCTCCAGCGCCAGCGATATGACCCGCTTCATGCGCATGCTGTTCGCCGACGGTAGTTTCGCCGGGCGGCAGATACTCAAGCCGGACAGCCTGCGCGAGATGGTCCGCGCACAGAATGAGAACGTGGCGCTCGATTTTGATTTCAGGATGGGCTTGGGCTGGATGCTGAGCGGCGTGGACGTGCCGCGCGCGGGCAAGGTGGTCAGTCATGGCGGCACCACGCTCAATTACCACACCATGTTGGCGCTGCTGCCCGAGCACAAGCTGGGCGTGGTGGTGTTATCCAATTCGGCCAACTCGCAGGCGCTGGTGGCGAAGGTGACGGAAGAGACGCTCAAGCTCGCACTCGAAGCCAAGCGCGGCATCACGCAGCCGCAGAAGCAGTTCGTCGAATCAAAGATGGTGCCGCTGAGCACGGACGACCTGCGCGATTACGACGGCTACTTCGAGACGCTGATCGGTCTGGTCAAGGTGGAGAACCGCAAGGATGAGCTTATCGCCGAACTGATGGATTTCGATTTCGAGTTGGTGAAGCACGAGGACGGCCATTTTGGCGTGCGCCTCAAACTGCTCGGCTTCATCCCGGTCGCCAATCAGCAGATGAAAGAGATGAAGCTGTCGCTGCGCCGCGTGGCCGGGCGCGAGGTGCTGGTTTACGAGAAAGATGGCCGCGCCATGCTGGTCGGCGAGAAGCTGCATCCGCAGCCGCTACCTGACTATCTGAACGACTACGTGGGCGAATACGATTTCGTCAATCCGCACGACGGCCCCATGCCCGAGAACGTGCGCGTGGTGCGCGATGGTGACCTGCTGGTGGGCGAGTTCAATACCTCGCTGATGCCGGGCTTCCTGCTGCGCACCGCTTTCCTGCCCGCGCCGGCGCAGGGCGAACTGATCATGGCCGGTGTTGGCAGCGGCAAAGGTGAGACGGTGCGCGTGGCCAAGGTTGATGGGGTGCCGCGCATGTACTTCTCCGGCTTCGAGCTCAAGATGCGGACGAAAGATGGTTTTGTGAAATGATGCAACTGCCGATCGATCACGTCTTTGATGCCGCGCCCGCTGCGGATGGCGAACGTATTCTGTTGCTGATGCTGCCGGGCGCGAAGAATACGCCGCAGCAACTGGTGGATAACGGCTTCATCCGCGCGCTGCGCGAACGCGAACTGCCGGTGGACGTGCTGGCACTGGATGCGCATGTTGACCTTTATCTGGAACACGCCGATATAGAGCGTGTGCTGCATGGCACGCTGGATGAGATCCGCGCGCAGGGTTACCGCCGCATCTGGTTGCTCGGTATCTCGCTCGGCGGTTCGGGGGCGATGATCTGTGCCACGCAGCGCCCAACGGAGATAGAAAGAGTATTCCTGTTGGCACCGTTCCTCGGCACGCGCGGCCTCATCGCCGAGGTGGGGGCGGCAGGCGGGTTGCAGCAGTGGCGCGTGGGCGAGATCGCCCCGCGCGACCATGAGCGTGCCTTGCTGGATCAAATCAAACAGGCACCCATTCAAGGAGATGCTTTCCCCGTCATGTACCTCGGTTACGGACATGAAGATCGCTATGGCGCTGCCAGCATCCTGTTGGCAGAGCGCTTGTTGCCTCAGCATGTGCTTAAGGTGGACGGCGGCCACGATTGGGATACTTGGTCTGCGCTGTGGGGGAAGCTACTAGACAGGGTGACGAATGTGGCTGGCATGCCCGCAGTGCATGAGTAGCGTATTTCATCAGTACACCCAAGCCGGACGGGAAGCGATTTGCTCCCTGTATTTGACGTTTCGTTGTTTTTTCTCCCATTCCGAACGCCACCTGTTTACAGTGCGCGTGTCATGTGCGGGAAAGGTAAGGATGAAGCGATTGATAATGGCAGTGTTGCTGGCGGCAACAGGCGTTCAGGCTGGCGAGATCAAACTGGAGTTGCAGGGCAAAAGTCTGGCCGGGAATAAGATACACATCGCGGTCTATTCGGCCAGCCAGTCGAAGCAATTCCCGGTTGCCGACAAGTTCTATCGCAGCGTCGTCAGCGAGGCCGCTGGCGAGAGTCTGACGGTATTCGTACCGGATCTGCCGCCGGGTAAATATGCCGTGGCAGTTTATGTGGACAGCAACAAAAACGGCATGCATGACAAGAACCTTTTTGGTGTACCAAAGGAAGACTACGGTTTTTCCAACGATGCGCGCGGCCGCTTCGGTCCGCCCGATTTTGCCGATGCAGCTTTTGAGATCGGCGACGATACCGTTTCAAGATCCATTCACATTCACTGAGAACGAATATGAGCGAAACCACCATCCGCCCGCCCATTCTGAAACTGCGCAACATCAAGCGCCGATTCTTGCTGGGCGAGACCACCATCGACGCACTGAACAGCATCTCGCTGGACATCCGCGCGGGCGAGTTCCTCGCCGTGTGGGGACCGTCCGGCAGCGGCAAATCCACACTGATGAACATCATCGGCCTGATCGACGCCCCCACCGAGGGCGAGGTGCATTTTGACGAGCAGGATACGCGCGTGCTGGATGACGATGCGCTCACCGAGTTTCGCAGCAAGAAGCTCGGCTTCGTGTTCCAGAACTTCAACCTGGTGCCCGTGCTCTCCGCACTGGAGAACGTGATGCTGCCTTTGCAGATACAGGGCGTGGCCGAACAGGAGGCGCGCGAACGTGCAGCTGCCGCGCTGGTGGATGTGGGGCTGGAACGGTTCAAAAATTCCTTGCCGGACAAACTCTCCGGCGGCCAGCGCCAGCGCGTGGCCATCGCGCGCGCACTGGTGGTCGATCCCATGCTGGTCATCGCCGACGAACCGACCGCCAACCTGGATTCGGAGAACAGCCGCATGGTGGTGGAGCTGATGCGCGAGATGAACCGCGCGCGCAAGGTGACCTTCGTGTTCACCACGCACGACCAGCGCCTGCTCGACCATGTGGACAGGAAGATATTGCTGCGCGACGGCAACATCGTGAGCGATGAGGTGACGGCATGAAGAACATGATCAAACTGGCATTGCGCGGCCTGATGCGCAACCGCCGCCGCTCGACAGTGACGATGCTCGCCATCGCCTTTGGCTTCGCGGCCATCGTGCTGTTCGCGGGCTACACGCACAACGTCTACGACGGTCTCGGTCGCCAGTCCATCCACGGCGAGATGCTGGGTCACCTGACGCTGTACAAGCAGGGCATGCGCACGGAAGGCAAGCTCGATCCCGAGCGCTATCTGCTCACGGCGCAGGAAGTCTCCGCCATCACCACACTGGTGCAGGAAGAAGCGCACGTCATACTGGTCGCGCCGCGTCTGGGCATGAGCGGGCTGGTGAGCAACGGCCGCGCCAGCACCATCTTCATCGCCGAGGGCATAGCGCCGGAAGCGGTCATCAAGCTGCGTGAGGGTTCGCTGACCGAGAACGAACGCGAGAGCGGCATGTTCGACAACATGAAGATGCGGCTCGACCCCGAGCATGCGGAAGTGGCCAGCCTGAGCGAAGGGCTGGTTGAGATGCTGCACCTGAAGGAGGGCGAGCAGGCGCAGGTGCTGGTGAACACGCTGAGCGGGCAGGCCAATGCCGCCGACATCACGCTGGGCAGATCCTTCAACACCGGCAATGCGGGCAGCAACGACAAGTTCGCCTTTGTCTCGCTGGCGCTCGCGCGCACCTTGCTGGATGCGGAAGGGCGCGCACAACGGCTGACCATCCTGCTCGACGATGAATCAAAGACCGGGGCGATGCGCGACAGCCTGCAGACGAAGCTCGCCGCAGCGGGGTTTGAAGTTGAGATCCTGACCTGGAAGGACTTGTCAGACTTCTACAATCAGGTGCACGGCATGTTCGACATGATCTTCGGCTTCATCTTCAACATCGTGTTGACCGTGGTCATCATGAGCGTCGCCAACTCCATGGGCATGACCGTGATCGAGCGCACCCGCGAGATCGGCACCCTGCGCGCCATCGGCCTCAAGCGCAGCGGCGTGATCCGGCTGTTCACCATGGAGTCGCTGCTGCTCACGCTGATCGGCTGCGCCACCGGACTGCTGATCGCGTTGCTGGTGCGCTGGGGAATCAATCTGGCGAACATCTCTTATGTGCCGCCCAACAGCGCCAGCCCTGTGCCCTTGCTGGTCGATATGGATGTGGGCCGTACCATTTTCACCTTTATCCTGATGGGGCTGGTGGGCACGCTGGCCGCATACATGCCGGCGCGGCGCGCGGCGAAGAAGGACATCATCGATGCGTTGGGGCATGTTTAAGGAGCAGGCTATGAGAAAGATCGTCAGTTTGATGTTGTTCGCAATGTCCGGTGCCGTCATGGCCGCACCCGACGCGCACAGCATCCTCAAGGACTCCGACCAGGCGCGCGGCGGCGGCCTGCCCGGCATCGTGTGGGAGATCAAGTTGCAATCGCGCGACGGCGAACGCCGCGACGAAGCGCAGCGCATCCTGGTGAAGGCGGTGGACGACTCCAGTCTCGCTGAGACACAGGAGCCGGTGCGCTTCAAGGGCTCGAAGATCATGCAGGTGGGGCGCAACATGTGGATGACGCGGCCCGGCCTGTCCAAACCCATCCCCATCTCACCGCGCCAGCGCATGAGCGGGCAGGCATCCAACGGTGACATCGCCGCCACCAATTATGCGGGCGACTACGAGGCAGAGCTGGCCGGCACCGAGAACGTCGATGGAGAAGAATGCCATGTGCTGAATCTTGCCGCGAAACACAAACGCGCCACCTACGACAAGATCCGCTACTGGGTGTCGGTCAAGCGCGTGGTCGGCATCAAGGCCGAGTTCTATTCTGTCAGCGGCAAGTTGCTCAAGACTGCCACCTTCCAGTACGGAAACATTATCGAGCATGAAGGAAAGCGAATGCCCTTCATCAGCAGGATGACCATCCGCGACGCACTGATCGACGCCGAAACAGTCATGGAGTTCGGCACGGTCAAGGTGAAGAAGATCGCGGCGTCGGAATTCGATCTGGGGCAGATGCAGTGAAGGGAGTGAGTTTCAATCACCTCTCCATCCCACTTCTGCAAAGCAGGGCTGGGGGGGATTTGTTATTGGCGGCGATTCTGACCGTTGCCTCATCTTATGCAGTAGCCGATGACTCCGACTGGCATACCTCCGGCGATGCCACGCTGTACGGCTATGCCAGTCGTATGACGCTGCGCGATGACAGCGTGCTGAACCCCCATAACCAGATTGCGCGGCTGCCGCAGGTGAGCGAGGTGGTCGAGTTGCGCGTCGGCTTCAAGGTGGAGAACGAGAACGTGCGATTGAGCGGCCGTTTCATCGGCTCCACGCGCGAACTGCACAACGGCTTCGGCCGGAGTTCGCGAAGCGAAGGCTATGCCAGCCAATGGCAGGTGCGCGTGCGCGCGGCGGAGGGCTGGAATGCCGCCGTCGGGCGCGATGTGCTGAACTGGGGGCCGGCGCAGTTCCGCTCGCCATCGAGTCCGTTCTATTTCGACAACGGCCGCAGCGATCCGATGCGCGAACTGGCCGGCATGGATGTGGTGAAACTTTCGTGGACGCCAGATATGCAGAGCAGCGCCACGCTGGCGCATGTGGTGCGTTCAGGTTACGGTAAGGAACAACCGGATGCGTGGCGCGACAGCTGGCTGGCGAAGTTCGATATGCGCGGCGAAGAGATGGTTTGGGGTGTGGTCGCCGCCAAGGCGCCGCATCTGGGGGCGTTCTACGGTACTCATGGACAGTACACGATGAGTGACGAACTGATGCTGTACGGCGAATTCGGATCGTCGGTGTTGTCGGTAGCGCTTGGCTCGCCAGCCCATGCAGCACAACCCTATGTCATCCAATCGCCTTCGCTGCGCGGAAATGCCGCCTTGTTTGGGTCGTCCTACACCTTCGAGAACGGTCAGGCGTTGTCGCTCGAATATCTGCATGACGGGCACGGTTACAGCAAAGCGGAAGAAGCTGCCTACTTCGAGCGCGCCACCACGCAGTTCGGACTGCCGCTGGGTCTGATGCCGCGTCTGCTCGGGCGCGACTACTTCCACGCTGTGTGGCAGGCCAACATGATGACCGAAACCGGCTACTGGCGATTGATGTACACACGCAACCTCACTGATAATGGCAATGAGTTTGCCGCCTACGGTGAGACCACCCTGCATCCGCGCCTGAGCCTCTATGCACTGGTCGTGTTGCCGCTGGCAGGTGCAAGGCAGGAATCCGGTGCATTGTTCACGCGCAGTGTCACACTGGGACTCAAGTCTTCAATCTGAGTCCATGAAGAAGCAGCCATCCCATTGCTACTCAACTTCTGACAAGGGTTTCGCGGAGCGCTGGTAAACGTGCGCCAGATCTTCAGCGAACAGCACGGTCTTATCGGGAAAGTCATGCAATAGCTGCGCATCATTTCCGGCAGATGTGAGTCTCGACTATTCCTTTCCCAGCCCGAATGGGAAATGCGAAGTCTTCGGCAGTTTCCCTTCCGCATCCAATCGCTTTAGCATGTCGTGGTACAGCCGCACCGTCTCGACATGCACCACCGCTTCGCCGCCGCGTGCCTGACCGTATTTGGTGTTCTCGTAGAACTCGGCGCGTGACAACAGGGGCATCACGCGTTTCACGTCGGACCATACGTCGGGGTTGAGTCCGCGCTGTCCTGTCAGGATGCGCGCGTCCTCCAGATGCCCCATGCCCTGGTTATAGGCGGCCAGCGCCATCCACAGGCGGTTCTGTTCCGAGATGCGCAGCGGCAGTTGTTCCTTCAGCAGTTGCAGGTAGCGAGCGCCCGCCATGATGCTCTCGCGCGCATCGAGACGGTTCTCCACCCCCATACGGTCGGCAGTCACCTCGGTCAGCATCATCAGGCCGCGCACATTGGTGTACGAGGTGGCGTTCGGGTCCCAGCGTGATTCGCGGTAGGCCAGTGCGGCGATGAGGCGCCAGTCGATACCGGTCAGGTCGGCAGCATCCTGGAACCATTGGCGGTAGTGCGGTAGCACGGCGCGCGTATCCTCGATGAATGCCGTGACATCGATGGGTCCCAGCCGGTCGTTATGACCGTAATGGCGATCGATCGCATGATGCAGTGTCCGGTTCTTGCGGCTCTCGGCAAGGAAGCGGTCGATCTCCTCCAGCAGGGCTTCGTCGCCTTCGGCGCTGATGGCCCAACTCATGTCCGAATCAAGGTTCAGGCTCAGGCCGCTGCCTATCTCGGGGTAGTAGTTGCGCATGGTGGTGATCTGCTCTTCGTTCGCTACCGTGCAATCGATCTCGCCTCTGGCCAGCGTTTCCAGAAGTTCGATGGGCGAGCTGCCTTTGCGCGACTCCCATGCCAATTCTTCATGTTCTTCGCGCAGTTTGCGCAGCGCGGCTTCCTGCGCGGACTCGCGTGCGACCACGATCTCGCGCAGAGTGAGTTCATCGAGTCTGCGGGGTGTGTTGCCGTTGCAGACCACGCGTTCATCCAGCTTGTGGTAACCGCCGCTGTAGCGAAGGGAGGGGTTCGAACGCGAACGGAAGCCGGCGACCAGATGGGCATCACCCGCCAGCAAAGTGGCGACCGCCTCGTCAGATGTCTGTTTGACCAATCTCACCCGGACGTTGAGGTGTTTGGCGAACAAGGTGACCAGATCGGATTCGAACGCTGAATCGGTGACCATGGAGGCGTCGGGTACCACTGCGATCAGCTCTCCAGACCGCCAATCAGGCAGCGGCGGCGTTTCGGTCGCCTTGATCACCAGCCATGCGAACAGGCCGACTAGGACGACCGCCCGCATTGGATAGAGGCTGCGCATTATCGATCGTGATGCGATTCAGGATGGAGTGAGCAACATTCTGCCCGAAAAAGGAGGTTGCTGGTAAAATGCGCGCCCTTCGGACCGCAGATGGCTTTTGCATGCGCGTTCGAACAGAGTCTCGGAGAGGTGGCAGAGTGGTCGAATGTACCTGACTCGAAATCAGGCATACCGCAAGGTATCGAGGGTTCGAATCCCTCCCTCTCCGCCAAATACAAATCGCCCCGCGTGGGCGGTTTTTTTTACAGTCGAAACAACACAGATTTTCAATTGACCATCTACTGGCTTGCCGTTAGTGTGGACAGATAGCTTGGAACAAAAACAGTGGTAACGGAGGAAGTATGAGTGTCCAGTCAGGCAACGGCGGTGTCGAGCGCCGCAAATACCCGCACATCCGCGACATATTCGACGATGCCTATCGCATCGCGTCCCCGTTGCTGGCTACACATGGTGAAGGGGGCGGCACACCCTCGCGCAGCATGCTGCACCAGACACTGCATAACGCCTTTCCCGATCTGCACAAACAGGACCTTCCCATCCTGATCGCCTCCCTGACCCGGGTGTTTCGCGAGCAGGACAAGTCTTCTCGCCAATAACAACGGGCTGTCAACGGCGACAGGATTTCTTCCCGGGGCGGGGCGGGGGCGGTGTTAAAATCCGCGCCTGAATTGACTGTCGCCGATCATGCCTCAACCCGCTTTCGTCCATCTTCGTCTCCATAGCGAATATTCCATCGCTGACGGCATCGTGCGCATCGACGAAGCGGTGGCGGCAGCGCAGGCGGATGCACAAGCCGCGCTGGCGCTGACCGACCTTTCCAACGTATTCGGGCTGGTGAAGTTCTACAAGAAGACACGCGGGGCGGGTATCAAGCCCGTGGCCGGTTGCGATGTGTTCGTCACCAACGATGCCGCGCGCGACCAGCCGCACCGTCTGCTGTTGCTGTGCCAATCCAATGCCGGTTATCTGCGCCTGTGCGATCTGCTGACCCGTGCCTATCTGGGCAACCAGTACCGGGGGCGTCCTGAGATCCGCCGTGAATGGCTGAGCGAAGGCACCGAGGGCTTGATCGCGCTGTCCGGCTTCCATATGGGCGAGGTGGGGCTGGCAATGCAGAACGGCAACCCGAACGCCGCCAAACAGGCGGCACGCGACTACGCCTCGCTGTTCCCTGATCGTTTCTATCTGGAAGTGCAGCGCTGCGGATTTCCGCGCGAGGAAGAATTTATACGCGACACGGTGAAGCTGGCGAACGCGCTGGACTTGCCGGTAGTGGCCACGCATCCGGTGCAGTTCCTTGCCATCGACGATTACAAGGCGCACGAGGCGCGCGTGTGCATCGCCGAAGGCTATGTGCTGAACGACAAACGCCGTGTGAAGCAATTCACCGCGCAGCAACATTTCAAGACACAGGCCGAGATGGCCGAACTGTTCGCCGATCTGCCGCAGGCCTTGCAGAATAGCGTAGAGATCGCCAAGCGCTGCAACCTCACGCTCAAACTCGGCACCAACTACCTGCCCGATTTCCCCACGCCCAACGGCGAATCACTGGACCAGTTCCTGCGCGACGAATCCCTGCGCGGCCTGCAGCAGCGCATGCTGCATCTGTATCCGGACGAGACATTGCGCGCCGAGAAGATGCCGGAATATCTGGCGCGTCTGGAATTCGAGACCGAGACCATCATCAAGATGGGCTTCCCCGGCTACTTCCTGATCGTGTCGGACTTCATCCGCTGGGCGAAGTCCTATCGCCATGAGCGCTTTCCCAACGGCGTGCCGGTGGGGCCGGGGCGCGGTTCCGGTGCCGGTTCGCTGGTGGCGTATTCGCTGGGCATCACCGATCTGGATCCGCTGCGTTACGAACTGCTGTTCGAGCGCTTCCTCAATCCAGAGCGCGTCTCCATGCCCGACTTCGACGTGGACTTCTGCCAGGACGGGCGCGAACTGGTGATCCAGTACGTGCGCCATCACTACGGCGAGGCCTGCGTGTCGCAGATCGCCACCTTCGGCACCATGGCCTCCAAGGGCGTGATCCGCGACGTCGGTCGCGTGCTGGACTTCCCCTACATGCTGTGCGATCGCCTGTCCAAGCTGGTGCCGGTGGAGGGCGTCAAGCCGGTGTCGCTGAGCAAGGCACGCGAGATGGAGCCGGAGTTCAACGCCATCATCGCCAGCGAAGAAGGCGTGGACGAACTGATGGAACTGGGCATGCGGCTGGAAGACCTGACGCGCAACGTCGGCATGCACGCCGGTGGTGTGCTGATCGCGCCGGGCAAGCTCACCGATTTCTGTCCGCTGTATTGCGCCGAGGGCAGCGAGAGCACGGTCAGCCAGTTCGACAAGGACGACGTGGAAGCGGTCGGTCTGGTGAAGTTCGACTTTCTGGGGCTGCGCACGCTGACCATCATCGATTGGGCGGTGCGCTACATCAAGGCATCTGGCATCGAAGGGACGCAAGACTTCAACATCGACACCATCCCGCTCGACGACAAAGCGACTTACGACAAGATATTCCGCAACGCGAACACCACCGCCGTGTTCCAGTTCGAATCGCGCGGCATGAAGGACACGCTGGTGAAAGCCCAGCCCGATTGCATCGACGACCTGATCGCCCTGAACGCTTTGTACCGTCCCGGTCCGATGGACTTCATCCCGGACTACATCAACCGCAAGCACGGGCGCGAAAAGGTCATCATCCCGCACCCTTTGCTGGACAAGGTGGTGCGCAGCACCTACGGCATCATGGTGTATCAGGAGCAGGTGATGCAGGCTGCGCAGGCGGTGGCCGGTTACACGCTGGGCGGCGCCGACATGCTGCGCCGCGCGATGGGCAAGAAGAAGGCCGAGGAGATGGCCGAGCAGCGCGCCATCTTCGTGGCCGGTGCGGCCAATAACAACATCGACGAGAAGAAGGCGAACGAGATCTTCGACACCATGGAGAAGTTCGCGGGCTACGGCTTCAACAAGTCGCACGCCGCCGCCTACTCCGTGGTCGCCTACCAAACCGCCTACCTGAAGTGCCACTATCCGGCCGCGTTCATGGCGGCCACGCTGTCCTCGGAAATGGACAACACCGACAAGGTGAGCTTCTTCTATCAGGACACCGCGCTGCAAGGCGTGCAGATCCTGCCGCCGGACATCAACAGTTCGCTGTACCGCTTCACGCCCACTGACGAGAAGACCATGGCCTACGGTCTGGGTGCGGTGAAGGGCACGGGCGAAGCGGCCGTGGAGAACATCGTGGCGGCGCGCAAGGAAGGCGGGCCGTTCACCGACCTGTTCGATTTCTGCCGCCGCGTGGACAAACGTGTGGTCAACCGCCGCGCCATCGAGGCGCTGATCCGTGCCGGTGCGTTCGACAGCATCAACGACCATCGCTACCAGTTGCTGGCCTCGCTCGATTCGGCACTGGGCAGTGCCGAGCAGCATGCGCGCGCGGCCAACCAGGTCAGCCTGTTCGGTGACGATCCGGCGGAAGACATGACATTGCCGCTGGCGGATGTGGCGCGCTGGAAACTGCGCGAACAGTTGCAGCAGGAGAAGACCGCGCTCGGTTTCTATCTGTCGGGCCACCCGTATCAGGAGTTCGAGCGGGAGCTGTCCAACTTCGTCAGCATGCGTCTGGACAAGGTCACGCCGGAGATATTGCCCGCGAGCAACGGCAAATCACGCCGGCAGGAAAAAGAACTGGTGCTGTCCGGCATCGTCAGCGGCATCCGCATCCTGCAAACGCGGCGCGGCCGCATGGCGGTGCTGACGCTGGACGACGGCAGCGCGCAGATCGAGATGACGGTGTTCAACGACCTGTTCGAACCCAATCGCAACTGGTTGCGCGACGACCAGCTGGTGGTGGCGCGCGGTCGCGCCAGCATGGACGATTACTCAGGCGGTATGCGTATCAGCGCCGATGCGCTGTTCGATTTCGCTTCGGCACGCGCGGTGTTCGCCAAACGGCTGGATATCGATTGCAGCATGGACGACAAGGTGTGCACCAAGCGTCTGGCCGAGATGCTCAAGCCCTATTGCGGGGGCGAATGCACCGTGCAGATCAACTACCGCAACCTGATCGGTGCGGCACCGCTGCGACTGGGCGAGGAGTGGAAGGTCACCCTGCCCGAGGAATTGCTGGCCACGCTGTCCGAGGAGATCGGGCACGACAAGGTGCGCGTGGTCTATGCCTAGTCCGGAGAAGGCACGGCTAACGCATTGATCGCAGTGTGGTATTTTGAGGGTCGGGGGGCCGCAAATACGTATAAAGGCTGGTGGCAATGCGAGGAGAGAATCAAAACAATCTGCGGTTGATCGATATCGCCACGCGCGATGTCACGACCTGTCTTGCGCGATCCAGTCTGGCCGAAGCTGCCGGACTGATGGCGCAACGGCGCTATTCGTCCATCGTCGTTACCGACGACACCCGGCATCCGGTGGGCATCATCACCGAGCGCAATATTCTGCGCGCCATGCATGAAGGTGTCGCGGCAGCATCCCCGTTGCAAAGCGTCATGTCGGCACCGGTCGTGGTCATGCCCGGCGATACCCGCGTGCTGGAGGGATACCATACCTGCCAGCGCGAAGGCATACGCCATCTGGTGCTGGTCGACGAGGCGGGGGTGGTCTGCGGCGTGGTCAGCGAGACCGATTTCCGTATGCATCTCGATCTCACGGTATTGGCCGGCCGCCGCCGCGTAGCCTCCATCGCACAACGCACCGGCATCTCCATGCCGCCCGAGACGCTGCTCAAACGGGCGCTAGACCTGATGCACGCGCAGCACAAAAGCTGCGTGGTCGTGGTCGCCGCGGACAAACCGCTCGGCATCGTGACCGAGCGCGATGTGGTGCGACTCTTTTCCTCGCAAACGGACTGGATGGATGTCACGTTGGGCGATGTGATGATCTCGCCGGTGTTGAGCGTGCCGCTCAGCGCCACCACCAGTGAAGCGGCCGAGCAGATGCTGCTGCACAAGGTGCGCCATCTCGTGGTGGTCGATGCCGACGGCAACATGACCGGTCTGGTGAGCGAACACGACCTGACGCAACTGATGGCGACCGGTTTGCACGAACAGCGTGCCGGCATCGAAGAGTCCTTCCTGCATGCCTTGCTCGACACCATTCCCGATCTGATCTGGCTGAAGGATGTCGAGGGGCATTATCTGGCCTGCAATCATCGCTTCGAGCGATTCTTCGGTGCCGAAGAAAAAGACATCGTCGGCAGAACCGATCACGACTTCGTCGATCGCGCGCTGGCGGATGCCTTCCGCGAGCATGACCGCATGGCGATGGCGGCGGAGATGCCCACGATCAACGAGGAGTGGATCACCTTCGCGGACGATGGTCACAGGGAGCTGCTGGAGACCATCAAGACGCCGATGCGCGACCGTTCCGGCAGGCTGATCGGCGTGCTGGGTGTCGGGCGCGACATCACCGAGCGCGAGCGAGCCCAACATAAACTGGCCGAGAGCGAACACGAGTTCCGCTCGCTTGCGGAGAACCTGCCGGACAACATCATCCGCTACGGTCGCGATTGTCGGGTGCTCTACATGAACCCTTCGATGGCACGCACCATCGCCGCGCATATATTGCCGGTGGTCGGCGAATTTCCTGTCGATGCCGCGCCTGATTCTCCCGAGGTGCGTGAGCTGCAAGATCTGGTGGAAAAGGTCATGGACAAGGGCGAACGGGTGGAGGTCGAGTACCCGATCGAACATCCGAACGGAGGCTTGCACTGGCACCATGTCATCTTCGTCCCGGAATGGAACAAGGAGGGAGAGGTCATCGGCGCGTTGGGCATAGGTCGCGATATCAATGAACGCAAGCATGCGGAGCAAGCGCTCAAGGACAGCATCGAGAAATACAGCGACCTTGTGCAGAAGATCCCCGTCGGCGTGTACAAATACCGCATGCTCGCGCAGGGCGGAGGGGTGTTCGATTACGTCAGCCAGCGCTGGTGCGAACTGCTGGATGTGGAAGAGGCTGATGTGAAGCGCGACCCGCAGATCGCTTTCTCGCGCATCCTGCCGGACGAGTTGGAGGAATTCGTCTGGCTGCGCAATGCGGCCCGTGAGCAGATGCATCCGTTCGAATGGGAAGGACGCATCAAACGGGGTGACGGCGAGGTGCGCTGGTTGCACTTTGCGTCGCAGCCGACCCGGTTGGAGAACGGCGACATCCTGTGGGACGGCATCCAGTACGACATCACCGACCGCCGCCGTGCGGAAGAATCGCTGCGTATCAACGCCAGCGTGTTCGACAACAGCCAGGAAGCCATCGTCGTCACCGATGCGAACAATCTCATCATCGACGTCAATACGGCGTTTACTTCCATTACCGGCTATGCGCGCGCCGAGGTGTTGGGCAAGAATCCGAACGCGATGAGTTCCGGCCGGCAGGACAAGGCGTTCTACCAAGCCATGTGGCAGGCGCTGCAAGAGAAGGGCACCTGGCGCGGCGAGATATGGAACCGGCGCAAGAGCGGCGAAGTGTTCGCCGAGATGCTCTCCATCTCGGTCATCGCCGACCATCTCGGCCAGGTGCAGCGTTATGTCGGCATCTTTTCCGACATCACCTATTTCAAGGACCACGAAGCCGAACTCAGTCATGTCGCCAACTACGACGCGTTGACCGGCGTGCCCAATCGCCGCCTGCTGGCGGATCGACTGCGTCAGGCGATCGCTGTTACGCAGCGCAGCGACACTTTGCTGGCAGTCTGTTACATCGACCTAGACGGTTTCAAGGACGTGAACGATCGCTATGGTCACGAGATGGGCGACAAGTTGCTGATCGACATCACGCGCCGCCTGCAGGAAGTCTTGCGCGCGGGTGATACCTTGTCGCGTCTGGGCGGCGACGAGTTCGTGATGCTGTTCAACGAGATGCGCGACGAAAGCGAATGCTATCTGGTACTGGAACGTGTGCTGAGCGTCATCTCACAGCCGGTCGTGCTCAAGGGTGCCCAGGTCGTGGTGTCGGCCAGCATCGGCGTGACCCTCTATCCCGAGGACGATGCTGACAGCGACACCCTGCTGCGGCACGCCGATCAGGCCATGTACATCGCCAAACAGAGCGGCAAGAACCGTTTCCATCTGTACGACGCCATGCACGACAAGCGCGTGCGTTCACTGCACGAAGGACGCCGCCGTATCTCGCAAGGTCTGGAAGCAGGCGAGTTCGAGTTGTATTACCAGCCCAAGCAGGAACTAGCGAGCGGAGAGATCTTCGGCGTCGAAGCGCTGATCCGCTGGAACCATCCGCAACGCGGCCTGCTCTCCCCCGCCGAGTTCCTGCCCATCATAGAGAACTCGGAACAGGATGTGCAGCTGGGTGCATGGGTGATCAAGAACGCCTTGGCGCAACTGTTCGCCTGGGAGCGCGCGGGATTGCACCTGCAAGTGAGCATCAACATCTCCGCGCAACATCTGCAGGTCGCAGACTTCGTCACCAATCTGCAAGGCGAGCTGGCGCAGTATCCGCAACTGCGCGACGGCGCGCTGCAGATCGAAGTGCTGGAGACCGCTGCGCTGGAAGACATCGCCCAATCGTCCGAAGTCATCGAAGCCTGCCGCAAGATGGGCGTCACCTTCGCGCTGGACGATTTCGGCACCGGCTACTCATCCCTTGTCTACTTGAGTCGTCTCTCCGCTGACACACTGAAGATCGACCAATCCTTCGTGCAGGGCATGAGCCTGAACAAAGGCGACCATGCCATCGTGCAGGGCGTCATCGCGCTTGCGAACACCTTCGGTCGGCATACCGTGGCGGAAGGTGTGGAAGACAGTGCGCTGAAGGAGGAACTGCAAGCGATGGGCTGCAGCTCTGTGCAGGGCTACAGCATCGCGCAGCCCATGCCAGCCGGAGAGATCGCGGGGTGGATAAATCAGTTTGGAAATTCGACCAAATCGCAGCACTATCAGTAGCTGACAAAGCGCCATACCCCTCATGGGGGATGTACCGCCTCCGGATTGACAATACACTGCCTTTAGCGCAGTACGGCGCTTGCATCGGCTAGGGGGCTATAGCCATGTATTGCAGTTAAATAATCTTAGAAAAGGGGCATGAAATGAAAAAGAATATGGCTGCTGTGGCAATGTTGTCGATGTTCGTGGCGGGTTCCGCAATGGCGGAAGAGTCAATGTTCGCAAGCCTCCTCGGAGATGGAAAATCGGCAGGAGGCTACGCGGGTGAACGCACTCTGATGGGCATGATCGATATTGGGGATAAGACCACAACAGGTACGGTATTTTTGAGCGAAGGCCGTTATCTCAATCCAAAGACCGTTATTTCGTTCATTTTGATGGACACGCTCTCGGTCACTGACAGCGGTGGGCCGGCAGAAAGTGTAAGCAACTTCATGACCGTGGGTATGGGCGCCAAGTATTATTTTGGGTAGCCGGCCAAGTCGGCCACCGTGCCGTTTGTGCTGGGTAACGCTGGTATCCTGTTCACGTCCTCTTCAACCACGAGCAATAATGTCACTACCGACAGTTCAGACACTGGATTCTCCATACAGGGAGGCGGCGGTTTTGCGCACTTCGTCACTGAAGAAGTGTCACTGGACGGAACATTGCAGGTCTATTCAAACAGCTTTTCCGGCACGAGCACGTCCGGTGTGCGCCTGAACGTGGGTCTCACTGCTCGTTTTTGATCTAGCATTGCCTGAACAGGCCGCGTCAGCGGCCTGTTTTTTCGGCGATCCAATAAAAAGTGCAGATCATCTGATGAAGAAGATCCTTCTTGGCATCATCCTGTCCATGGCTTTGGTGCTGTCCGATGCGGGAGCCAAAGAAGATCAGGTCGCGGTCGTCGTGTACGGCCATAATGCTGCCGGCAAACAATACCTGCGCGTGGCGCAGACCCGTTTTGAACAACTGCTCGCCGATAACGGCGTAGTGGTGCTAGACCAGAAGAAGTCTGAACAACTTAAAAGATCCTGGGCGCGGCTGGGCGATCCCGGCGCGTTGATCACGGCAGAGGACTTTGTCGAGAACGCAGGCAAATACGACATCTCGGGCATCTACCGCGTCTATCTGGGCGTGGGCAAGACCACGGGATTGACTTCAACTTTCACCGCGACCGCTGTCGCGGACATCCGCTTCATCGGCGAGGACGCAAGGATCAAATCATTCGCCTCCGCCCCGATGGGCAGCAAGGGTATGCCACCCTCGGACGGGCTGACGGAGTCCGCCGCTGTGAACAATGCTATCCAGCGCGCGATCGACCAGACTGCCGAAAAGTTCGGCATACAGGTGATGGATATCACCAATCCCAGGCTGGTCAAGTTCTCGCTCAAACCGGTACCGATGTTGCCTGACGGGGCGGAATTGCGCGCAGCCCCCCCGCTGCTGGCAAAAGACAGCGAAATGGTCGCCTATGCAAAATTGCAATCGGACGATTGGACCTTTGAAGAGCCGACCTGTGTCAGGGCATCACCCGATGGCCGCATGGCAGCGGTCGGCACCTACCTGATGCGCACGGCATTCAATTTCGGACGGCCGACCCGCTCCTATGCTTCCTATCTGCATGTGGTCGACGGTGATGCGAAGCGCGAAGTCGAGCGATTCGAAGTTTCCAACAAGGATCCCCGCTATCAGCGCGGCGGCTCGAAGATCACCGATTGCATGTTCATGCAGACCTGGCGCTATGTGGCGGCTGTATCGCAGAGCCATCTGGTGTTCGCGGACACGGAGCGCGGCGTCGAATTGGCGCGGATATTGTTCGATGATCCGTTCGACGCGCCCGTGCTGGATCATCTGCATACCCAGGAAGCGGACTATCTCGCGGTGAGCGAGGGTGGGCGCAGACTGTTCTATCAGGTGGTGAGAGAGTGATTCCTGCGCGCGCTACCGGAACGAATCGATCGCTGATGAAGTTCGGCGCGACAGTATTTCTCGCTACTGCGGCTTTTTCGTTCTTCTCTTCCGCACATGCAGCTGCATGCACGGAGGGCGGCCCGCGACCGGCGTGGATCGACAGCCCGGAGACGGTGACCGACCAGCACTTCTTCGCTGCCGGTGTATCGGATAGTGCGCTCGTCCCCTTGTCGGAACGTATCGCCACCGCCAAGCAGAATGCCTTGAAGAGTCTGTCCGAGATGATCCAGGTCTCGGTCAAGAACGCATTCGTTCTTGAACAGACGAGCCGCAAGAGCTGGGGCAGCGAATTCACCGATTCCAATCTGAGTTCGGTGACCCAGACATCCACCGAGGCCTCGTTGCGCAATGTCGAGATCATAGACACCTGGGAAGATCCAAAATCTTGCGATATGTGGTTGCGCGCGCGCGTTTCCAAAGCCGATGTGGAGAAGGGCAAGCAGGAAGGGCTGTCGAAGATGCTGTTCGCCGCGATGAAAGCGAATGCCGAAATCGCGCAGAACGACACGCAATCACTCGATAAGCGGTTGGCCGCTACCGAGGCCGCGCAGGATGCCTTGTCGCGTATCGCTTTCGAGTTCGTCAAGGATCCCGGTTCGGCGGATTACTACCGGAAATTGCTGGGCGGATTGAAAGCATCGTTGCAGCGCGCCAAGGACAAGCTGCAGCAGGCGCAGTCCGATCTGCGCGAGGCTGACCTGTTGGTCGCCGAGGCCGGTATGCAGACCAGCGAGAACGAGCGGGCGAAGCGACTGACCAGGGCGACCATTCTTTACAAGACGCTGCTGGCCAACCACAACGCCGGTATCCCCGATATGTTCGGTCCCGGCGATCTGTTGTTCAAGCTGGGGGAAGTGGAGCTGCAAAGACGCAGTCCGTGCGGCGCCAGGAACTACTTTCAGCAGGCGCAGGATTCCGAGCAGTTGATCGATCGCCGTGAGATCGCGCGCAAGAAGGCCGAGACACTCGCCTGCTCGGCGGAAGACATGGAAAAAACGTTGTGGCGGCAGTATTTCGAAGGTCGCCCGGTGACGCTGTTATGCTATTTCAAAGCGGGCAAGGATGCGGGAAGCTGGCTCAAGGCATGCGATGGATTCAACAATGTGATCCGCCCATTGGGTGCGGAAGTCGAGGTCAGGAGCAAGCCGCTGACGGCAGCTCAATTGAATGCGATGACGCAAGGCGAAGTGCCGGATATGCTGCGACAGGACGGCCTCCTGCTGGCAGTGGTCGCTTCCGGCCAGATGGCCTCGCGTGTCGATCGCGATCCGCAAAGTCGCGGTCGCGATTATCAGTTCGATGGTGCCATGGCCAGCCTGTTGGTGGAGAACGGCGAGGTCGTGTTCTCCGACCGCTTCAAAGGTACGACAGGCTGGAATCCGATCTCCGCAGATATGGTGATGGATGTGCTCGGGATCAATGTCGTGAAGCGTTGGCAGAGCAAGTTCTCGAAGTTCCTGAATCAGGACATGAAGCAATGACGCCTGTCGTGACCGGATCGATCCGATACCGGGGCGGGGCCGAAGGAGTGTGATGATGGGGGTTCGAAAGATCTTGAGCATGGCTTTGTTTTCCAGCCTGCTTGGACTGACGGCGGTCGATGTCTGTCTGGCCGATGAAAGCATCGAAGTGGTCAGGTCGGAAGGGGTGCTCCAGGTTGGCGAGCCGGACAAGCAGGCGACGGATGCACGGGTCAAACGATTGACCGGCAACCGCTATGTGTTCAGCACGGGCGCCAACGGCAGGGCGGTGGTCAGAGTCGGCAGCGCCGGATTCGTGGTCGTCGAACGCAACAGTACGCTGGAAGTGGATCGCACCGGCGGCGCGGCGAATCTTTTCAGGCAGGTCAGCGGTATGATCTATTACGCGATGAACAAGGTGCAGCGATCCATGCACAAGGTACAGATCAAGACGTCGACTGCCGTGATCGGCGTGCGGGGCACGCGCTTTGTGGTGGTCGATGAGGAAGCGCGCAAGGAGATCGGTATGCGCAAGGGCGAGATCAGCGTGACTAGCCCCAGCGATGAATACGAGATCCACCGCCGGCAAGTGAATGATGAATTCGACGCTTACAAGAAAGAGGCACGCGATGCGATCGCGCGTGAGAAGCAGGCGTTCGAAGCCTATCGCGCGGAAACGGCCAGGGAGTTCATCGAGTACAAGCGCGAATTCACCCTGGCTGCCGACAGGATGGTGTCCTTCGATGGCAACAAAGTCACGGAAGGTGCGCTGAACGAAAAGACCAGGCAGGATATGCAAAGCCTCGAATCCTTCGGGGCGGAGTGGATAGGGGCAGTGCACGACTGAGTCGGGGCGTGTGCTGAAGTGCAATGGGGTGTTCGGGTATATCAATCAAAGGAGGGTGCATCATGCGTAATCGTATCGTTGGTTCGTTAGTGGTTCTGGGACTGTTGGCAGTCAGTGGTTGCGGCAGCGCGCCGGTAAAGGAGGAGAAGGTCGAGGTGGCACCTGAGTGCGTGTTCCCGAACTCCCAGAAAGCGGCACCGGACTGGGTGTGCGACATGCCGGTTGAAGGCGTAACGGTATCGGCGGTAGGCGTGGCGGCGAAGTCTGCCGCCGGCGCGGGATTCATGAAGCAGATGGCGATGGCCGATGCGCGTGTGCAACTGGCGCAGATGGTGCGTATCCGCGTGACCAATATGATCAAGCAGTATGCGGAGACGACCGGTGCCGCCAATCAGCAGACCGTGGATCAGGTGAATACATCGGTCACCAAGCAGATCACGGAAGAGACGCTGGTCGGCACCCGCTTGTATCGCACCATCACCGGGCCGGACGGTTCCATGTATGCACTGGTCGGACTGGATGAGGTCAGCGCTCAGAAGATCACCGAGACCGCGCTCAAGTCCAGCATGAACAACGATCGCGCAGCCTGGCAGCAGTTCCGGGCCCAAAAAGGTCAGGACGAGTTGGCGGCAGACATCGCCCAGCAGAAGTTGGCCCAGTAAAGACGAAAGCGCAGCGATTGCGCGCGAACCACGGTCGGCCTGTCGCAGATCGCGACAGGCCGACTCCAGTGAGCGGTTAAATGATTTAGGGAGGCAGCATGCGTAGATTCATCGCTTTGATCCTGTCAGTCGGTTTCCTGTGTGTAACGACCGGTTGTGCCACGAAGAAAGAGAAGGATGATTGGGAGCAATACCGGGCCCATAAGGCACAGGATGAACTCTCGACCGAGACGCAGAAGAGCGCGCCCTGATTCCGGCCGGATGTAACGTCGCTTCGGTACGTCTTGCATGACATCAGGCGATCGATACACACCGTTACTGTTGTGCGGGATGTTCATCGTCCCGCAATGTGCGGCGGCGGCTGACGATTTCGAAAGCTACCGCCGGCAGCAACAGCAGGGCATACACAAGCAGCAGGCAGAGTTCCAGTCTTACCGCGAGCAGCAGGATGCCGATTTCGCCGATTTCCTCAAGGCGCGGTGGCGCGAGTTCGACAGCTTCCATGGCAAAGTCCGCATCAAAGAACCCAAGCCCGCACAGATCCCTGTTGCGCCGGGAGTGACTCCACCCAGACAGATCATCGCACCGAAGCCGGTTGCGCCCGTGCGCCCAGCTCCGCCCGTGCCATCCAAACCCTCGCCGGTGTCGCCGGATACCTTGCGTATCGATTTCTACGGCAACCCGCTCGACTTCAGTTTCGATCCGGCATGGCAGCGTTACCGCTCGGGAGAGCAAGCATCATCGCAAGCGATGAGTGCCTTCTGGATGATGATGAGCGGTAGCCGCTATGCGCAGACGCTGCAGGCTGTCAACATGGCCAGCCAACGGCTCAAGCTGGACGATTGGGGCAGGGTCTCACTCTGGCGCGCGGTGGCACGGTCCCTGCAACCCGGTCGCAAGACTGAGCAAAGTCTCCTGCTCTGGTACTTCCTGATCAAATCCGGCTATGACGTGCGTCTGGGTTATGCCGGTAACGATGTCTATCTGTTCGTGGCAGTGCGGCAACCGGTGTATGCGACCAAGTTCACACGCGTCGGCGAGCAGACCTACTACGCCGTGCTGGCGGACGATCGCGGAGACAGCATCGGCCGTTTCTATACCTATGAGGCCAGCTACCCGGTCAAGTTGAAAGCGCTGGATATCGGTTCGGCCGAGATCGGCTTCACCCGCGAAGTGCGTGCAGAGCGCAGCTTGTCTTTCGACTACAAGGGACAGGCGGTCAAGTTGAGCGTGCCGTATGACCGCAATCTGGTCGAATATCTGGAAGGTTTTCCGCAGTCGGAGTTCGCGCTTTATTTCGATACCGATGGCAGCTCATTGTTGCGCCGCAGTGTATTGGCGGGGTTGCGCGCATACACGGAAAATATGAAAGAGCAGGAGGCGGTCAACTTCCTGCTGGCTTTCGTCCAGCGTGCCTTCGCCTACAAGACGGACAACGATCAGTTCGGACGCGAGAAATACTTCTTCATCGAGGAGTCATTGTATTTTCCATACAACGACTGCGAGGATCGCTCGGTGTTGTTCGCCTGGCTGGTGCGCGAACTGACAGG
Source organism: Sideroxyarcus sp. TK5 (assembly GCF_054601595.1). NCBI lineage: Bacteria > Pseudomonadati > Pseudomonadota > Betaproteobacteria > Nitrosomonadales > Gallionellaceae > Sideroxyarcus > Sideroxyarcus sp. TK5. The sequence continues at coordinate 297,361 of NZ_BAAHSJ010000003.1, forward strand.
CCTGAAAGTGATCGGCTTGCTATACCCGGGTCACATGACGACTGCTGTCGCACTCACGCAGCCGGGAAACAGTATGGCGAGTGTCGAACATCTCGGGCAGCGGTTCGTGATCGCCGACCCGACCTATATCGGCGCGACGGTCGGCATGGCGATGCCGGCCTACGCCGCGACCAAACCCAGCCAGATCGTAGCCATCAGAAACGGAAGCTAAGCGCTGTTACGTTCCGGCAACAGTTCGCGCGCACGCTTCAACGCTTCTTCCACACTCCCAACCACGTTCTCCCTGCCCACCTGATCGAAGAATCCTGACTGGTGCATGAGGAAATAGGGCTGCGTATGCGGCCCGCACAGGATCAGGTGCTTGCCGCGTTTGCGCAGTTTGCCGTGCAGGTGTTCCAGCTTGTGCAGTGCGCTGGAGTCCATGCTGATCACCTCGTGCATCTTGAGCACCAGCACCTCGGGCTCGTTGTGCAACTCGATCAGGATGTTCTCCAGCTTGTCTGCCGCGCCGAAGAACAGTGCGCCGAACACGCGGTAGATCACCACGCCCTTGGGCACCGCCTTGCGCATGATGGTCGCGTCGCCGTCGTCGGGCAGCGGCGACTCGTCCGCCACGCTGACGTGGGTCAGCGCGGTGATGCGGTGCATGAAGGAGAACACCGCGATGAACAGGCCGATCTCCACCGCCACCGTCAGGCCGAACATCACCGTCAGCACGAAAGTCGTCACCAGCACCGCGCTGTCGCTGAGCGGATATTTGCGCAGCGTGCGGAAGCCTTCCCATTCGCCCATGTTGAGCGCCACCACCAGCAGGATGGCGGACAGAGAAGCGAGAGGGATGTATTGCGCCAGAGGTGCTGCGACCAGCACGATCACCAGCAGCGTCAGCGCATGCACGATGCCGGACACCGGGCTGGTGGCACCGCTGCGCACATTGGTGGCCGTGCGCGCGATGGCACCGGTGGCGGGGATGCCGCCGAAGAACGGTGTGACGATGTTGGCGATTCCCTGCGCGATCAGTTCCTGGTTGGAATCATGCTTGTCGTCGATCATGCCGTCCGCCACCGCCGCCGACAGCAGCGACTCGATCGCACCGAGCAGCGCGATGGTCATCGCCGGGGCGAACAAGTGACGCAGTGTGGCGAAGGTGAGCTCGGGGAATTCGAAGCTGGGCAGGCCCTGCGGGATGCCGCCGAAGCGCGAGCCGATGGTCTCGGTCGGCAGGTTGAACAGGCCGACGAGCAGCGTGCCGATGATCAGCGCCACGATGGGCGAGGGCAGCTTTTGTGCCCAGCGTTTGGGATAGAACCAGATCAGCAAGGCGGAGGCGACGGCCAGCGCCACGGTGAGCGGATCGACCGTGCCGATGGCAGCGGAGATGGCGCGCAGCTTGCCGAGGAAGTCGGCAGGCATCACCTCGATCTGCAGGCCGAAGAATTCCTTCACCTGACTGAGGATGATCAGCACCGCGATGCCGTTGGTGAAGCCGATGATGAGCGGACGCGGGAAATACTTGATCAGGTTGCCCAGCTTGAACATCCCCATAGCCACCAGCATCACGCCGGCCATCATGGTGCAGATCAGCAGGTTGGCATAACCGTACTGCAGGATGATGTTGTACACGATGACGATGAAGGCTCCGGTCGGCCCGCCGATCTGCACGCGGGAACCGCCGAGCGCGGAGATGATGAAACCGGCGATGATGGCGGTGAAGATGCCCGCTTCGGGCTTCGCGCCGGAGGCGATGGCGAAGGCGATGGCCAGCGGCAGGGCGACGATGCCGACGGTGATGCCGGCGGAGATATCTGTTCTGAACCTGGTTTTGTCGTAGTCGCGCAGTGAATCGATCAGACGGGGACGGAAGTAAGACGAGATCGTGGCAATAATCGCTTGTTTCATGATGGCTGTTTCAGCACCTCCTGTTGGGCTGCGATGCTACGCCTGTCGTTGCGCGGCGAAAAGGGCCGGGCCGTAGAGTGCGGCGCGGTCGTTGAGGATGACGCGTACCGGCACGGCTTCCAGCAGCGGGCGCATGCGGCCTTTGTCGAAGAATGCATCGAGGAACACGCCGCTCTCCAGCAGCGGCAATATCTTGGGTGCGATGCCGCCACCGATATACAGGCCGCCGCTGCTCATCGTCTTCAGAGCCAGATTTCCCGCCTCCGCGCCGTACAGGCCGACGAAGCGGCGCAGGGTCTCGCTGCACACGGCATCGCGTTCGGACAATGCGGTGTTCGAGATCGCCGCAGCCTTTCCTTGAGACTGCATCGTTTCCGCCAGCCAGTCCGGCGTATGCCCACCCTGACGAGCCAGCAGAAAATCGTACAGGTCGGGGACGCCCATGCCGGACACCACGCGCTCCCAGCTCACATGGCCGAAACGTTGGCGCAGCACCTGCGCGAAATCGAACTCCAATGCATCGCGCGGCGCGAAACTGGCGTGTCCGCCTTCGGTGGCATAGGGTCTGTGGCTATGGCCGTCCCAGAACAGTCCGGCCTCACCCAATCCGGTACCGGCGGCGATGATGGCGCGGTTGCCGTGTGCATCGAGCTTGCCTGCATGCAGCGTGAACAGATCGTCCGCCTGTAGCGCGGGCAGACCGTATGCGGTCGCCTCCAGATCGTTCAGCAGATGGCAGTTGGCGAAACCGAACCGTTTGCGCAAGGCATCGGCCTCTATGCGCCAGGGCAGGTTGGTGGTCTGTACGGTGTCGTTCTTTACCGGCCCGGCCACGCCGAAGGCGGCGGACTGGATGGTACCGGCAGTGGCCATGAATTCGGCCAGCAGATCATCGAAAGAGGCGTAGTCGGCGCTGACGAATTCGCGTTCGCCGGTGATCGTCGCTTGCGTGCCGCGAACCTCGACCAGCGCCAGTCGCGTCTTCGTGCCGCCGATATCACCTGCCAATACGCCTGCCATGTAAGCCTCTAGCCCGAAAGGAAATGTACGCGCGGATGATACGCCCAGTCTTCATCAAAATCTCACGCACTTGTCATCTGCGCTTCATGTGGCGTCCACATACTGCGCGCCATGAAGCTTGCGATGAGACATTGGCGTTGGTGGATCCTGCTGCTGTTGTGGAGCGCGGATGCCAATGCATGGGGGCTGTACACCCACGTCTATTTCGCGCAGTTGCTGCTGTGGGCGGTGCCGCTCACCGATGCGCGATTCCGCAAGGCAGTGCTCGCTTATCCGCGTCTGGTGCTGGCCGGGGCCTGTCTGCCCGACCTCGCGCTGTGGAGCGACCGCACCTGGGGCGAACCGTTCTCCACCACCCACCACTGGCAACGCGCGCGCAAGCTGCTGGACGATGCGCAGAGCGACGAGGAATGCGCGCTGTCGCTGGGTTTTGTCAGCCATCTGCTGGTGGACGTCATTGCCCACAACCACTTCGTTCCCGCGCACGAGAAGCTATGGGGCAACGTGCCGGTGCTCACCCACGCCGCCTGCGAGTGGGCGATGGACATGCACCTCCGCGACCAGCTGTTCGCCCAGCCGGGCGAGCTGATGGATGCGCATCGCGCCGAGCTCGCCGATTACGTGGCGCAACACTTCGGCTGTCCGCAGCCCGTCGCCACACGCGGCATCGCCATGCTGTCCGGGGCCGAACAGTTGCTGCGCGTCAGCCGCCTGTCGCAACTGTGCCATCGCGGCGGCAAGCTGCTGGACGGCGGCATGCCGCGCCGCTTCGACTACTACCTGCAGCAGACCGGCGCGCGCCTCGGCCACATCGACCGCATCCTCTCCGGCGAGGAACCGGTGTGGGACGCCAACCCGCACGCCGACGACCCCGTCATCCGCCAGCGCATCGCCCTGCTGCGTCCGCGCGAACTGCGCCACCGCATGCCGCTGCCGCAGGACGTTTTCAGCGAAGTCTAGTTCGCCGCTGGATTGTGACGGAACTGCAATAAACATTTCACCGATGCGAAATATTCACTTTGCAATATGGCTGCATCACATATCTAGACATCTATTGCCATGAGTCTGTATGCCATCGAACGCGACACCGGGATCGCCCTGTATGCCCAGATCGCCGAAGTGCTGGAGCGCGAATACGTGCGCCAAGGCTCGCCAGGCGACCGTCTGCCTGCGGAAGGCGAACTGGCAGACCGCTTCGGGGTGAACCGTCACACCCTGCGCCGCGCGGTGGACGAACTGATCATCGAGGGCCTGCTGGAGCGCCAGCACGGTGTGGGCATCTTCATCACCGACCGCCTCCTCGACTATCGCGTCGGCAGCGGCACGCGCTTCACCCAGACGCTGGCCGAGATCGGCATCGCCACCGATACCAAGGTGATCCGCAAGATGGTGGCACCGGCCTCGTCGGGCGTGGCCAAGCATCTGGCCATCAAAGCCGACGAAGAGGTGCTGTGGATAGAGACCCTGCGTATCGCCGACGGCATCCCCTTCTGCGTGATCTCGCACTTCCTGCCGCTTGAGCCCTATCGCGAACTGCTGGAGGACTATCAGAGCGGATCGCTGCATGCCGTGCTGAACCTGCACTGCGGTGCGCTGCGCCGCACCGAAAGTCTGGTCACCGCCGTGTTGCCGCAGGGCGACGACGCGAAACTGCTGGGCATCACCCAGCACCGGCCCGTATTGCGGGTCAAGAGTCTGAACGTGCTCGAAAGCGATGCGACACCGGTCGAGTACGCCATCACACGGTTCCGGGCCGACCGGATCCAACTTTGCATCACCCCGACCCAGTAACACCTTTTCCATCTTTCCCGACAGGAGTCTTTCAAATGAATCTCAAGCAAATCCTATTCTCAACACTGGTCTGTACCGCGATGGTCGCGCCTCAAAGTATGGCGGCCGCCATGCAAGACGGTAGCAAGGCCCACCCCCTGCGCGTCATGCTGATCCCCGCAGACGGCGGTACAGAAGACGGCACCAAGGCGGACTTTCTGCCGATCTTCAACGCGGTGACCAAGACCACCGGCCTGCATTTCGACATCCGCGTGGGCCAGAGCTACAGCGCCGTGATGGAAGCCATGTGTCTGAAGCAGACCGAGATCGCCTTCTTCGGTGCCGCAAGCTATATCCCGGTGCGCGACAAGGGCTGTGCAAAACTGCTCGCAGTAGCGGTACACAAGGGTGCGTCCGTGTACTACTCCGGCGTCTTTGCGCGTGCCGACGCACCTTACAAGAGTCTCAAAGACACCAAGGGTGCGCGTCTGGCGCTGGGCGATGTGAACTCGACATCGAGCTTCCTGTATCCGGTGGCGATGCTGATGGATGCGGGTGTCAATCCGGCACGCGACATGGGGCAGGTGGTGATCACCGGCAGTCATGCCAACTCGCTCAAGGCGGTAGCCGAAGGCAAGGCGGACCTGAGCGGCGCATCGTTCGACTCATTCGAGAAGGCCGTGAAGCAGGGCGCGATCGATCCGACGCAGGTTCGCGTGCTGGCCAAGAGCGACCCGATCCCCCAGCCGCCGCTGGCGATGTCGACAGCGTTGCCGCAGCACATCCAGAAGCAGCTTAAAGACGCTTTCAACACCGTGCATAAGGCACCGGGCGTCACACCCGACATGATCCGCGGTTATGGCGGTTCGAAAGTGGATAGCTATGACGCCGACTTCCCGGAATCCGGCATGGACGCCCCAGGCAAGAAGATGGCGCTGGTGGATGATCAGGTGAAAGCCGAACTTCTCAAGAAAGCAGCACAACGCTAAGCGCAGTCGCCCACCCGCAACTATAGGGTGGGCGTTCTGTTGTTGGCCATTGCAGAGGAAACAATCATGCTGAGATTCGAAAATGTCTACAAACGATTTCCGGATGGCACGGAAGCGTTGAGGAATATCTCGTTGCACGTACCAAAAGGCCAGTTCTGTGTGCTGCTTGGCCCGTCAGGCGCGGGAAAATCGACCCTGCTGCGCATGCTCAACGGCTTGTCGCAGCCGACCGAAGGCAGTGTCCATCTGGCAGGCGAGCAGATCACCGAGCGATCGGTACAGCGGCTGCGCAAACGCGTCGCAACGGTACACCAACAATTCAATCTGACGCCGCGCATGTCTGTGGCGCTCAACGTACTCTCCGGCGCATTGCCGCAGGTCGCCCATTGGCGCGCGGCGATCGGCCTGTTCCCGCCCGAGCTGCGTGAGAAAGCCTGCCGCCTGCTCGATGAGGTCGGACTGACTCCCGAACATGTGAACCGCCGCGTCTCCGAACTGTCCGGCGGACAACAGCAGCGCGTCGGCATCGCGCGTGCCTTCATGATGGACCCGGCCGTGTTGCTGGCCGACGAACCGGTCGCCAGTCTCGATCCGCGCATCAGCCGCGGCATCCTGGAATTGCTGCATCGCCAATCGCGCAACCACGACACCACCGTGCTGTGCAGTCTGCACCAGCCCGAACTGGCACGAGAGTTCGGCGACCGCATCATCGCGGTCAACCAGGGACGTCTGGTGTTCGACGGTACGCCGGAGCAGCTTACCGACAAGGTCTGCGAGGAGCTGTATCACGGTGCTCTGAACCGCGAGCAAGACCTGCCCGAAGCGGCGCTCCCGGTGTGTGAAACCGAACTTGAACTGGCTGCGGCCTGAAATGAATATGATGAAAAACCTTTCAGTGAACCGGGATGCCACATGGCATCTGGACCAGCCCTACAACGCGCGCCATCTGCTGTTCGCGATCATCGTGTTTGTGATCCTTGCGGTGACAGGCAGTCGTATGGAAGTGCCGCGCATGGTGCAGGAAACCGCGCAGGGGCTGGGTTACGCCGTCGGCCTGAACGAAGAATCCTCTGTAGCCACCGGCGTGAAGCGTATCGCCGAATCGATCTGGCCGCTGCGCATCTCCGAAGAGATCGAGGTATCGCGCATCGAGAACTTCGACCGCAACGATCTGCCCTGGTTCTCGCATGTGGAAGTGATCGAATCGCGCACGCCACATTTGAACACCGAGACGCTGCAACTGGAAGAGACCATCGAGCGCAAGGAGATGCTGGTCAAGCCGGTAGGCTATCTGGCCCATGTGCTGCTCAAGATGCTGGAGACGCTGGAGATGGCGCTGTGGGGCACATTGCTGGCAGTCGCCCTGTCGATCCCGCTGGCATGTTTCGCCGCTGCCAACTACGCGCCCAACCGCTTCATCTACAACCTGGCGCGTTCCACCATCAGCCTGTTCCGCGCCATCCCGGAACTGGTCAGTGCATTGTTCCTCGTGTTGGCCTTCGGCTTCGGCCCCATCGCCGGTTTCCTCGCGCTGGGCATCCATAGTGCGGGCTTCCTCGGCAAGTTCTATGCGGAAGACATCGAGAACGCTGACCGTGGTCCGCAGGAGGCGCTGCAATCCATAGGCGCTGGACAGATCAAGACGCTCTGGTATGGCGTGTTGCCGCAAGTCCTGCCGCAGTACATCGCCTACACGCTCTACATCCTCGATCGCAATATCCGCATGGCCACGGTGATCGGCATCGTCGGCGCGGGCGGCATCGGACTGGAATTGAAGGGTCGCTTCGACATGTTCAACTTCGACCACGTCGGCACCATCCTGGTGATCATCTTCCTGACGGTGATCATCCTCGACCAGTTCTCCGCAAGATTGCGCAGCCGCCTGATGTAGGAAGCCCTGCCTGTTCCGACAGGCGGGGCAGGTGAACTTGTATAGATATCTGGCTATACGACGAAACGGAAAGAATGCATATGAACATCCCAAGGAAAGAATGGGCAGCCGCCTTGTGCGCACTGCCAGCAGCTGAAGTGAAGCATCTGGCCAGCGTGCTGTCGGGTGAGCTGGAAGTGCGGGACGTCGCCTTGCCGCATGCCGGGCTGGGCCTGCTCAACCTGCGCGACGGTGCGTTCGAGGAATCGTATTTCATCGGCGAGATCCCGGTGGCGCGCGCCGAAGTGATCGTGCGCACTGCTGGCGGTATCGAGGAACGCGGCGGGGCGTTGATCGTGGATGACCGTGCACAGCTCGCGCGTTCCATCGCCATCATCGACGCGGTGCTGGCGGGAAAACTTCCCGGCGGCGTGCCGGCCATGGCGCTGGTGCAGCGCGGCATGGCAGCGCGCCAGCAGAAGCACAGCGAACGCAAAAAGTTGTTGGCCGCGACGCGCGTGGATTTCTCGCTGCTGGGACAAGAGGACGACGAAGATGAAGAATGAAATGACCATGGCCGAAGCCGACATCTGGCATCCGGCGCAACAGCAGCGACTGTTCCGCAGTCTGCTCGATGCGTACAGCTACCCGGGGCGCATCCAGAGCTGTGCGGCGGAATCCAGCCTGTCGCTGCTCAGCGCATTGCTGGACGGGCAGACCACATTGTCCGATCCGCAAGACCTGCTGCCGGAATCCATCTGGCCGAAACTGGAAGCGCAGCGCGTGCCATACGAACTGGCTGCCTTCATCCTGCTGGACGGCAGCCGTGCGCCGCAAATGGTGCCCAGCCTCGGCACGCTGGAAGCGCCGGAACATGGCGCGACCCTGCTGTTGCGCGTCGCCGCACTGCATGAAGACAGCGCGGGCGCATTGCGCCTGCGATTGAGCGGCCCCGGCATCCGCCAGCCGGTCACCCTCGGCGTCGATGGCCTGCATGCCGACTGGATCGCCGCACGCAACGACTGGGTGGGCAACTTCCCGCTCGGAGTGGAGTTGGTGCTGTGCGATGTGCAGCACTTCGTTGCACTGCCGCGCACCACGCGCATCGTGATCGGAGGTGCGGCATGAGTTACGTCGCGATCAAGGGCGGCAAGGCCGCCATCGACGGCGCGGCAGCAGCCACCGACTACCTGCGCTGCAAAGGCTCACTGGACGAACCGCTGACACTGGCGATGATAGAAGAGCAGTTGCGCCTGCTCACTTCGCGCGTGGTGTCCGAAGGCGGTCTGTATCACCCGCGACTGGCCGCACTCGCGCTCAAACAATTCCAGGGCGACACACTGGAAGCGGCGTTCGCTTTGCGCGCCTACCGCTCCACCAAACCGCGTCTGCTCGAATCTCCGCCGCAGGACACGAGCAACATGCGCTGCATCCGCCGCATCTCGTCCGCGTTCAAGGAAGTGCCGGGCGGGCAGTATCTGGGCGCGACCTACGACTACGCGCTGCGTCTGCTGCAACTCGATCTCGCCAACGAAGACCCGGCTGCATTCAAGGCCGTCGCGCAAAGTTTCCTGCGCGACACACCGGATAGCGAGCTGCCGGACAACTTCCCCAAGGTGATCGACGCGTTGCGTGCCGAAGGACTGCTGCCGCCGGTCGTGCCGAGTCGCGCACCCGCCTTCGACATCACGCGCGACCCGCTGGTGTTCCCGGTACCGCGTTCCGCCGCACTGGCCACCATGGCGCGTGCCGAGACCGGCGGCCTGCTGGCGATGGCCTATTCCAATATGCGCGGTTACGGCGATGTGCACCCCACGGTGGCGGAACTGCGCGTCGGCTATCTTCCGGTGATGCTGCCGCATCCGGTGAGCGGTGAACTGATGGAAGCGGGCGAGGTGCTGGTCACCGAATGCGAAGTGGTGGCGATGTACGAAGGCAGCAACGGCGACGAGCTGCCCACCTTCACGCTCGGCTACGGCGCGTGCTTCGGCCATAACGAAGTGAAAGCGATCAGCATGGCGATCCTGGATCGTGCGTTGCAGAAAGGCATGCGCGACGGCCCCACCAATCCTTCGGAAGATCCGGAGTTCGTACTGCTGCATGTGGACGGCGTGGACTCCATGGGCTTCGCCTCGCACTACAAGATGCCGCACTACGTCACCTTCCAGTCGGACATGGATCGCCTGCGCACCACGCAACAGAAGATGCAGCAGGTCACGGAGGCCACGGCATGAACGCACATTACGAACTGCCGCTGGAAGACGCGGGCTACTCCTTCGGCTTCCTCGACGAATATGCCAAGAAGGAAGTACGCCGCTGCATCCTGAAAGCGATCTCCATCCCCGGTTACCAGACGCCCTATGCCTCGCGCGAGATGCCGATGGGGCGCGGCTTCGGTACCGGCGGTCTACAACTCACGCTGTCGCTGATCGGCGTGGACGACACTTTGAAAGTGATCGACCAGGGTTCGGACGATTCGGTCAACGCGGTGAACCTGCGCCAGTTCGTGCAGCTCACCTGTCCCGGCGTCGATGTCACAGAGAAGACGGAGGAGGCGACGCTGATCCAGTCGCGCCACCGCATCCCCGAGAAGATGCTCACCGAGCAGCAGATACTGGTGCTGCAGGTGCCGTATCCCGATGCGCTGGTGGTGGTCGAGCCTTCCGAGGCGCGACGCAAGGTCATGCACGGCGAAGCGGACTATTCGCGCCTGCTGGTCAAGCTGTACGAGGACGTGGTGCGCTTCGACGAGATCACGCTGTCGCACCGCTACCCCACGCGCATCAACGGCCACTACGTGATCGACCCGTCACCCATCCCGCGCTGGGACGTGCCGCGTCTGCATCAGTCGCCCGCGCTGGTGCTGCTCGGTGCCGGACGCGAGAAGAAGATCTACGCCGTGCCGCCCTACACCGTGGCCGAGCCGCTGGTGTTCGACGACATCGCCTTCCGCGTGGAAGATTTCCGCGACGCGAACGGCAAGCGCATCGCCTGTCGTTGCTGTGGCTCGACCGTGAGTTTTCTGGATGAGCTCATCGACGACGCGGGCAAGGTCACCCATCAATGTTCCGACTCCGCGTACTGCGAGGAAGAACAGGAAAAGATCAGCGAGAGGAAGCCAGCATGAGCAGCAAGATATTGTCCGTGCGCGGCCTGTCGCGCATCCACGGCGAACCCTGCCCGCTGTGCATCAGCAGCACCGGGCCGCAACACGACACCAACATCTGTCCGCATTGCGGCAGCGTAGTCGCCGCGCACGATGTGAGCTTCGACCTGTATCGCGGCGAGATACTGGGCATCATCGGCGAATCCGGCAGCGGCAAGTCGAGCACGGTGAAGATGCTGTATTTCGATGACATGCCGACCGCCGGCAGCGCGACCTTTTACGACGGCGATGCGCAACACGACATGTTCGCGCTCAATGCCGCGCAGCAACGCAGCATGCGCAACAAACGTTTCGGCATGGTGTATCAGAACCCGCATCTTGGCCTGAATTTCCAGATCTCGGCGGGCGGCAACATCGCCGAGCGCCTGCTGATGAGCGACCTACGCCACTACGAAGAGATACGCACCCGCGCCGGTGACCTGCTGGTACGCACCGAAGTGTCGCGCGCGCGCATGGACCAGAACCCCCGGACCTTCTCCGGTGGCATGCAGCAACGCGTGCAGATCGCCAAGGCGCTGGCCACACGACCGCCGCTGCTGTTCCTGGACGAAGTCACCACCGGCCTCGACCTGTCGGTGCAGGCCGCCATCCTCGACCTGATCCTGGAGATCCAGCACGAACTCGGCACTGCGATGATCGTGGTGACGCACGACCTCGGCGTGATCCGCCTGCTGGCGGGGCGCACGCTGGTGATGAAACACGGCCGCGTGATCGAGTCCGGCCTCACCGACCAGATACTGGAAGACCCGCAGCACGCCTACACCCAGCGGCTGGTGGCTTCCGCCTTGTGAGATGAGTATGAATACAGCCATCCTCGATATACAGAACTTCGGCAAGACCTTCCGTCTGCACGAGCGCGACATATCCATCCCGTCCGCCTCGCATGTGAACCTGAGCGTGTATCCGGGCAAGCTCACCGCGCTGATCGGACCTACCGGAGCGGGAAAATCCTCGGTGCTGAAGGGCGTGTACCGCACTTACCTGCCCAGCGCCGGGCGCATCCTGTTCCGAACCGCCGCAGGCGAGATCGTCGATCTGGCACAAGCGGACGAGCACCGCATATTGGAACTGCGCAAGACCGAGATCGGTTTCGTCACGCAGTTCCTGCATTGCCTGCCGCGCAAGTCAGCGCTGGATGTGGTGGCCGAACCGTTGTTCGCGCGCGGCGTCCCCGCCGAAGAGGCGCGCGGACACGCCGCCGACCTGCTGGCGCAACTGGCCGTTCCATCCCATCTGTGGAACGTGCCGCCCGCCACCTTCTCAGGCGGCGAGAAGCAGCGCGTGAACCTGGCGCGCGGCCTGATCGCAAAACCGCGCCTGCTGCTGCTGGACGAGCCGACCGCCAGTCTCGATCCCGCCACCACCGAGCGCGTGGTCGCGCACATCGAATCGTTGAAGGACACCGGCATCGCCATGCTCGCCATCTTCCACCACCCAGATCTGGTGCAGCGCCTGGCCGATGACGTCATCGAATTGTCACCCCCCATCACTATCGTGGAACCTGCAGAGGAAATCGCATGAATACCCATTTTTACCTGACCGGCGCGCAAGTCGTGCTGGAGAACGAAACCCTGTCAGATGCCGCCGTGCTGATCGCGGACGGCAACATCGTCGCCATCGATCCGGAAAGTCATGCAGGCGCACAGGAGATCGACTTGCGCGGCCACACCCTGATGCCGGGCATGATCGACCTGCATTGCGACGCGCTGGAGAAAGAAGCCGAGCCGCGTCCCGGCGTGCATTTCCCGTTCGACTTCGCCTGTGCACAGGCCGACAAACGCAACGCCGCCGCCGGCATCACCACCATCTATCACGCGCTGTCGTTCGCCAACGCCGAGCTGGGCGTGCGCAACAACGCCACGGCGGCCGAGCTGGCGCGTGCCGTGCATGCCTGGCAGGAACATGCGCTGGTCGACAACCGCGTGCATGCCCGTTACGAGATCACCGATCCGACCGCACCCGAGGTGTTGAACGAGCTGCTGGACAACGGCGAGATCCATCTGCTGTCGTTCATGGACCACACGCCGGGGCAGGGCCAGTTCAAGAACGTCGACGCTTATCGCAACTTCCTGTCACGCACCTACAAGAAGGACGCCGCCGAGTTCGAGGCATTGCTGGCAGCGAAGCTGGCGCAGGGTGAAAGTGCGACGGCGCGCATGGAGCAACTGGCCGGGCGCGCACGCGCCCTCGGCATCCCGCTCGCCAGCCACGACGATGACCAGCCGGAGAAGGTCGAGGTGGTGAAGGCGCTGGGCGTCACCGTCTCCGAATTCCCCATCAATCTGCCGACCGCACGCGCAGCCCGCAGTGCCGGCCTGTATACCCTGTTCGGCGCGCCCAACGTGGTGCGCGGGGGCTCGCAGTCCGGATCCATGCGCGCGCTGGATGCAGTGAAGGAAGGTGCGGCGGACTGCCTGTGCGGCGACTACTCCCCGGCGGCCTTGCTGCCGGCGGTGATGAAGTTGCCGGAACTGGCCGGGTTGCCGCTGCACGAGGCAGTCGCACTGGTCACCTGCAACCCGGCACGTGCTGTCGGCCTGAACGACCGCGGTTCCATCGTCGCAGGCAAGCGCGCCGACCTGCTTGCCGTGCGTTACCTCGGCGGGTTGCCACAAGTCTCGCGCGTGTGGTCGCAAGGCCTGCCGGTGATGACACTCACTTTCGACCACGGAGCCTGAGATGAGCGGCGTCCTGCTCTATGTGATCGGCGCATCAGGCAGCGGCAAGGACAGCCTGATACAGCACGCACGCTTCAAACTGGCGCAGGATGCAAACGTGGTGTTCGCGCACCGCTACATCACCCGTCCGGCGGATGCCGGCGGCGAGAACCATGTGGCGCTGAGCGAGGACGAGTTCGAATCGCGTGTGACACAGAAGCTGTTCCCGCTGCACTGGCACAGCCACGGTCTGCGCTACGGCATCGGCTGCGAGCTGAACCACTGGCTGGCGAAAGGCCTGACCGTGATCCTCAACGGCTCGCGCGCCTATCTGCATGAAGCCTCGCGCCGTTACCCGGAACTGGTGCCGGTGCTGATCGAAGTGTCGCCTGCCGTGTTGCGTGCGCGTTTGCAGGAACGAGGGCGCGAGAGCGCGACGGAGATCGAAAACAGGTTGCGGCGTGCTGGCGAGTTCGACACCCTGCAACACGGCAGACTGCTGCGTTTCCGCAACGATGACGCGCTGGAGAAGACCGGCCCCGAGTTCGTCGAACTGATCCGCAGTCACGAGAAGGTGACACTATGAGGCTGACCTTCCTCGGCACCGGCGCGGCCGGTGGTGTGCCGCTGTGGGGATGTGATTGTGCGGTATGCACCTTGGCGCGGGTGGACATCACCGCGCGCAGACAACCGAACTGCGCGCTGCTGGAAGCGGGCGGAACGCGCCTGCTGATCGACGCGGGCGTGATGGATGTGGCCGAGCGGTTCCCGCCGGGCGCACTGGATGCGGTGCTGGTCACGCATTTCCACGCCGACCATGTGCAGGGCCTGTTCCACTTGCGGTGGGGTAAGGGTGCATTGGATGTCTATGCCCCGCACGACAGCGAGGGCTGCGCCGATCTGTACAAATATCCCGGTCCCTTGCAGTTCACGCAACTCTCCAAGTTCGAGCAGATCGAGGTGGGTGAGGTACGCATCACGGCTGTGCCGCTGGTTCATTCCAAACCGACGCTGGGTTATTGCATCGAGCATGACGGCGCGCGGCTGGCCTATCTTTCCGATAGCCGTGAGCTGCCGCCCGCCACGCTGGAATTCCTGCAACGCTGGCAGCCGCACACCCTCTGTCTGGATTGCACCTTTCCGCCCGGAGCGCCCGAGCCGCGCAACCATTTCGATCTGTCGGAAGCCATCGCTATCGCGCAGAGCTTTTCGAACTGCGAGACGGTGCTGATGCACATCGGACACAAGCTAGATGCCTGGCTGCTGGATCGTCCCGAAGCATTGTCTTCCGGCATGACGCTGGCACGCGACGGCGAGACAGTGGTCTGCATCGGTACGCCATGACACCGTTGCTGGCTGTCGGGCTATCGGTGCTGTTGCATGTGTCGTGGAACCTCCTGACACGGCGCACGCACAGCGATGCAAATTTCCTGTGGTGGATCGTCGGCCTGCATGTGCTGACCTTCGCGCCGTTCGCGCTGCCTGCTTTCCTGCAGGCGGCGCAGACTTCGCCCGTGCTCTATCTGTGTGCCGCCATCAGCGGCATCGCCAACGGACTGTACTTCCTCGGCCTGCGCGCCGCCTATCACGCGGCACCGGCCAGCGCGGTCTATCCCATGGTGCGCAGTTCGCCCTTGCTGATTGCGGTGATCGAGACCTTGTTCTTCGCGCGCGACTTTCCCCTGCTGTCCTGGGTCGCCATCCTCGTCGCGGCGGGCGGTCTGTGGCTGATCGCCACCAGTTCGCACGACGGCGTGCGCCGCCTGAGCAAAGCCTGGCCGTATGCGCTGTTCGCCGCCACCATGACGCTGGTGTACAGCCTCAGCGACAAGGTGGCGGCGGGGCATCTGGACGGTCTGCATGTCGCGCTCGGTTATGTGTGCGTGAACTACGCCATCGGCTGGCTGTTCCTGTGCGGAGAACAGAAGCGCCGCACGCGACGCTGGGTGCCCTTGGTCACGCCGTCGAAACGATCCTTGCTGATCGGCACGCTGGGCGTGGGCACGGCCTACGCGCTGGTGATCTACGCCATGCGCTGGCTGCCCGCCGCTTACGCGGTGACGCTGACCAACGCAGGCATCGTGCTCACCGTGCTGCTGGGCATCGTGTGGCTGAAGGAACACGAAGGCTGGCAGCAGCGCGCTGCCGGTGCGGGGCTGGTGGTGTTGGGGCTGGTCGGCGTGGGCGTGCTGTCCGCCTGATCAGGCGGCCTTCGCCAGCTTGAACTGGCCCACCGTATCGAACAACACTTTGGAGGCGTCCGCCAGCGTCAGCATCTCGTTGCGCGCCTGTTCGAAGCTGACGGCGGTGTCGGCGCTGATGGTGGCGACGGAATCGATGTTGCGCCAGATGTGTTCGCCGCGGCGGACTGGTCTTCGGTGGCGCTGGCGATCTGGCGCATCATGTCCGACACGAGGTGCATGGAATCCTCGATCTGCTGCAGCAACTGCCCCATGCCCTCGCCGTGCTGCACGCCCTGAGCCACTTCATGCTTGGCGATGCCCATCGCTTTGCTGGCACCGTCGGTCTCGCGCTCGATCAGTTGCACCATCGCGTCTATGTCTGTGGTGGCGTTGCTGGTGCGCTCTGCCAGTTTGCGTACCTCGTCGGCGACCACCGCGAAACCGCGTCCCTGTTCGCCCGCGCGCGCCGCTTCGATGGCTGCGTTCAGCGCCAGCAGGTTGGTCTGGTCGGCGATGTCCTTGATGAGCGTGCTCACCGAGCCGATCTGCTTGATCGACTGGTGCAGCGCCTGCATGGTCTGCACCGAGGAGGCCACGGTCTGGTCGATCTGGTTCAGCGCGACGATGGTGGCGCGGCCGGTATCGCTGCCTGAGCGCACCAGTTCCAGCGTCTTGCTGGAAGCCGCCGCCGCGTTGTTCGCGTTGCTGGCGATGGTCTTGATGGTGCTGCCCATGCCTTCTATGGCGTCGCTCACCTGCGAGGCCTTGGCCGACTGTTCCTTGGCGTTGGCGGTGACCGAGTGTGCCATCCGGCTCACGCCGTGCGCGGTGCGCTGGGTCCGGTCGGCCGAGCTGTGCACCTCGTGCAGGATGGTCTGGAAACGCGCGATGAAGTTGTTGATGGTGTCGGCGAGATGGCTGATCTCGTCCTTGTTGTACACCGGCAGGCGGCGGCTCAGGTCGCCGTTATGCAGATGGGTGATCTCGCCGATGATGGCATCCAGCCGCTGGCGCAGGTGCCGGCCGAACATGGTCTGCGACACCAGCGTCAATATGCCCAGCATCACCATCGGTGCCAGCACGATCCACAGCAGGTCGTTCATGCCGCTGCTGATGTTCTGCGCCGAGGTCGCCTCGCGCGACTTGTTGGCCGCTACCAGCGTATCGATCTGTTGCACCATGGGCTGCAGATGCATGTCGTACATCGCATCCGGGATCTGCAGCGCATCCTCCGGGCTGGTCTCGGCGATCTTCATCGCGCCGCGGTAGCCCTTGCTGTATGCCGCCCAGCTGTCCGTCATCTCCTGCAGCTTGGCCTGCGCATCGGCATCGGTCATCAGTGCGCTTGCGCGCTGCATCGCCTCGGCGATGTCCGCATCCGCCTGTTTGAGTTGCTCGCCCGATTCCAGCAGGATGGGGTCGGCGCGGCTCGCGGCCAGCGCGGTCGCCTTGATCTCGATCAGGCTCTTGTCGATGGTCTGCAAGGCCTGGAAGCTGCGGAACTCCTGTCGCAGGTTGCTCAGGTTCAGCATCACGAACACGATCACCGCCAGCATGCCGAGCAGTGAAAGCCCGGTCATCAGTCGCAACTGGTGTTGCAGGGAGAGTGTCTTGAGTGGCGAGAACAGTGTCATGGGCGGGGACTCCGTGAGTGAGAATATAAGGAGAATCTTATTGATGGTTTGTTACGGCTCTATGACTGCTCCCTCGTTCAGCGCGTGGCGAGCTGTGTCGCTTGCCGGCACGCTCCGGCATGCGAACTGTCGTGCTCTTCGGCCAGACGGGCGATCTCGCCGAAGCGTTGTTCCAGATCGTGTTTGGCGAAATAGTCGATGACGAACAGGGGCAGCAAAGTGTCCGGCTCCCATCTGCCCTCGAAGCGCAGCGTGCTGCCGGACGGCTTCGGTTCGATCAGCCAATGACCGCTGAAGGCTTTCGAATCACCCGAGAGCTGGGTGAAGGCCAGCCTGGTATTGGGGTATTCGGTGAACTCCAGCACCGAATGCAGGTGGATGCGCATGAACAGCACACGTTCTTCAGCCGTGCGTTCCACCTTCACCCTGTTGTCCGACTCGCGGCGGGCACTGGAATGCAGGATGCCGGGCAGTCTGGTGGCGGACTCGTAATCGGTGAGATAAAGGAACGCCGCACATTGCGACAGCGAAGTGTCGAAGCGGGCGCTGAGATGATAGGTGCCGCCGTGTCTCTGCACTTCCACTTGCAGCGCGCTTTCCCCCGGCGAGGGGGCGGCGTTGGCGCTCAGGGCCAGCAGCAGTGCGAGGGCGATTGTCGGTGTGCGCTTCATGCCGCAGGTTTATAGACCTGCAGCATGAAAGCTGTGTGAAGGATGCAATACGGTTTGATGATGCCGGACGCAGCGGGGCCAAGTGGCCAGGCGTCGTCTTGATACATCCTTAACAGGATCGATCAAGAATACAAGACCCCTGAATGACCCATGCCACACGGCTTGGCGCATGGCCGTGGATCGAGCCACTCGCCCTGTGCCGTTGCCGCGCCACGAATATGCCCAGGAAGATAGCGATCGCATCCGGGAGCAAATGCTCCCGCTGCACGACATCCAGCTGTTGCACCTACATCACGCAAGCGATCAGGAAGCCCCGCACCCGGAGCGACTACCTGAACCTGTTGTGGCAGGTCTCCCATGAGCATGGTTCGGTCTTCAATGACAAGGAAGGCTGGTATCTGAAAGTCGAAGGGCGATGCGTGCATCTGCAGGCCGACGGGCGTTGCGGGATCTATGAACACCGTCCCGATGCCTGTCGCGAGCACAGCGACGAGTCATGCGAGTTCGACCTGGTGTTGGAAGACGAATTCAAACTGTTCTTCCCGAGCTATGAATCCCTGCTGGCGCACTGCAGGAAGAAGTTCAAGCATTGGGACGAAGCGCTACCGGTCAAAAAGAAGAAAAGGAGATCGAGGTCCGATTAAGGCCGGTGAGACGACGGCTCCGGCAGGAGCAATTGTTTTGCGTTGAGGAAGATGCGCTCAGACGAACAGGAAAGACAACCAGGCGATCAGCGCCCCCAGCGCCGCACCCGCCAGCACATCGCTGGGATAGTGCAAGCCGAGGATGGGGCGCGACAGGGCGACCATGGCGGAGAACGGCACCAGCAGCCAGAACAGGCCGGGGTAATAAGACAGCGCCACGATGCAGAACACGGTGGCGTGCAGCGTGTGGCCGGAGGGGAAGCTGAACTGGTCCAGCGTCTTGCCCACGCACTGGATGGCGGGGTAAACGTTGAAGGGGCGCGGGCGCAAGGTCTTGCCCTTGATGAGTTTGTACAGCAGCGTGCCGGTGCCGCCCGCGATCAGCATGTGCAACACGGCGGGCACCGCCTCGTAACCATCCTGCAGCAGGAAAGAGATCATCAGCACATACCAGAACACGCCGTCGCCCAGACGGCTGGCGAGGCGGAACAGGTTGCGCAGGGTGAAGCTGCGGCTCAGCCTGTTGCACGAGACGCACAACGCGACATCGAACTGCTTAATCTGTTGCAGCGGAGAGCTCAGGTTGGCCATGTTTCACTCCCTGTGAACGTACGGTGTCCAGCAGTACAGCTTCCATCTGACCCATGATGTGTTCCCAGGTCAGCGATTCCACGGTGTCGCGTGCAGTCTTGCCCAGTCGGCGCACGCGCGGCAGATCGTTCGCCAGCGTGCGTGCCTCGGCGATGAAGGCATCGCTGTCGGCATAGGTCGCCAGCAGACCGTTCACGTCATGCTTGATGTGCTGCTGCGCGGCGGCGTAGTTGTAGGCCAGTGTCGCCAGTCCGCTGGCCATCGCCTCGACGGTCACGTTGCCGTAGGTCTCGGTCAGGCTGGGGTAGAGGAAGATGTCGCCGGAAGCGTAATGGCGCGCCAGCGCCTCGCCGGTCTGCATACCCGCGAAGATCACATGCGGATGCTGCTTCTGCAGCTCGGCGCGCGCCGGGCCGTCGCCCACCATCACCAGACGCAGCAGCGGGTTGACCTTGCGCATCTGCTCGAAGGCCTGGATCACCACCTGCAGGTTCTTCTCCGGCGCGATGCGGCTCACCAGCATCACCACCGGCGTCTCATCGTCCGCGTTCCACGAAGCGCGCAGCTCCACATCGCGCTTGGCCGGATGGAACAACTCGGTATCCACCCCGCGCGACACCACCAGCACGTTCTGATACCCCTCGTGCTCCAGTTGCTGTTGCAGCGAAGCGGTGGGCACCAGCGTGCAGGCCGACTTGTTGTGGAAGTGGCGCAGGTAAGCCGCGATGGGCTTCTTCAACAGGCCGATGCCGTAGTGCTGCGTGTAATTGTGGAAGTTGGTGTGGAAGTCCGTGCTCACCGGGATCGCCAGCTTGCGCGCCGCCGATAACGCCGACCAGCCCAGCGGCCCCTCGGTCGCGATGTGCACCACGTCCGGCCGCTGCGCGCGCCACAACTTAAGCAACAGGTTCTTCGCGGGCAGGCCGGATTTCAATTCCGGGTAGCCGGGGATCGGCATGCCCGACACCAGCGTCTCCGCATAGCTGCCCTCGGCGGCCGGCGCATCCTGCTTGCCCTGACGCGGGCGGATCATGTGGATGCGATGCCCGCGCTTGAGCAGCCCGTGCACCATGCGGCCGATGGTGATCGCCACGCCGTTCACTTCCGGCACATAGGTTTCGGTAACCAGCGCGATACTCAGCGCTGGCGCGACATGAAGAGTTTCGTTAGGTGTATTCATGGCGCGCATCGTGGCGCGCGCGTGTGAATATTTGATTACGGGGGGTGAAGAGTTTGTGACGGGAAGGACTAGGGGCTGGTGTTCGGCCAATGCAGCCGTTACAGGGTCATTTGAATTACGGCAAGTTTGCGTTAGAAACCTGACATGCAAGGTGAAGGTAAGGGCTGCGCTAAAGCGCAGCCCAAGCGGTGAACTTGACCGTAGGTTAGCCATGGCCGCGCACTGCACGAAGACGCCTTTCTTCATCGATTGCCATTAGCTCTTTCCCTTTCGCAATCTGCTCTTCAGTGGGGTCCGGCAGCTCTTCAAACCAGCGTTCCCATCTAGCCGCCAGTGCATTCAACGAGATTTCATCTGTACGCCCTCGGTGAATGTGAGGTTTGATGAGGGCATAAAGTTCTGGGGCAAGTTCCTTCTTTTCCATCACGCGCTTAAATACCCACAGATGAACGTCGACAAGCTCAAGTCCCCCACTGTTTGCACTAGACGAAAACGAGATTGGAGTTTTCGGCATGCCGCTGAAATCGATTGCCGGAAGGCCTGGGCCGTTAACTCCCGGAACCCCGCTCATTGCAGCGAAGTATTCAGATAGAGACTTTTGGGCCTTGTTGAATTGGGACTGTTGGTCAACGATGATTGCGGATTCCTTCTTGCGTTGCTTTTTCAGACGAGAGGCAATGCCATGCATTACCGACTGAAAACCAATGATGTTTGGCATGACCTGTAGCCGATCTTTTTTGCTCTTGGTGTTGTAGTAGATCTTGGACGGATTATTCTCAGCCCATGTGAGGACATCGGAGATAAGCTGCTGGGATCGAGCATCGGGTATTTCTCCTACTCGGGAACGCAAATCTACGCAGACGGACACAAGTGCAGCTTCCGCTTTTGCATCATCGATTTCAATCCGTGCCTCCCATGCGCGTTTGGCAATATCCTCGTCGAATATTGACGCCAATTTAAGCAGCAGTACATAGCGCATCGGCGTCCAGTAACCCGACCAAGTAATAGCGGGGTTATTCCCATGGTCAAAGACTTGGTCAAAAAAGCAAATGATCGCGTGATCCGGCTTTGCAACCCGATATAGGTCAAATCGAAAATCGAGTCGTCGTTGGAGTGCAACGAGTCCTTCGATCAAGGGGACTAAACCACCGTTGCCAAGTTCATTTGCATGAAGGCGTGGCATCTGCGCCTGACGCCTTAGCTTCTGAAGATGTTCCTCGGCCAAAACGTCGATGTTGACCTGACCGGAAAGAACGCCGTAGTACAGCATTGGCTGATCGGGGTCGAATAGGTTTGGGCCGGTGTGACCGCTCTCATCAATGTAGAAGTACAAGAAGCGTCCTCGGTAATGTGATGGCTAACGTAAAAGTGAGGGGCGCCGCGCTTTTGCGGCGTCCCTCTCAACTGACGGGTTAGCGCTCATAGCCAGCCAAGCCATTTGACTATGCCAGCTGCTATTACTGTGGCAACGATGCCGCCAACCCAAGCCACTACTTTTATTGAAGGATCCCAACGTCCAGCCTTGAAACCTGGATGCCCCTTAATGAAAGTATGGGTGAGGTCTTCTCCGGCCTCAGCGATGTCTTGAGGTTCATAGCCGCCGCCTACGCTTACGATGAAAACACTTGAACTTGAGTTATTGAGCCGATCGATGCTTTCGCGGTCTTTGCGGTTGATTTCGTCTCGCTCAACCTCATTCTTGCGTTCAGTCCGAATTATTTGAACCGAGCGCAAGTCATTTGGTGAAATCAGATCATTGCCAGAAAAGAAGGAAGTGCCTTTCTCATAGGGTTTGACGAAACGCTCACTCAGGTCTTCAAAAGTGAGATCCGTGAACAATTCGCGGAATTTTACTTCCGTTCCGACTTTGGCGATGACGTGATGGTAGGGCATGTTTTTAAGCGCTAACGTAAAAGTGAGGGGAGCGACGCCGATAGGCGGAGCGTCCCTCTCGACTGCCGGGTTGGGCAGCGGGTTACCAATACGACTCCCGTTTATCAGTTCGGTAGGTGTTGGTGGTTCCTTCGAGCAGATGCGGATGTACGTGGAGATAATCCCATGCGAAGTCGCTAATGTTATGCGCGAACCCTTCAAGAACATTACCGAGAGAGGCAGATTGGAAAATGATGCCATCGGCTTTGAGTCCTTGAACGACGCCATCTTCAATGCGAAGCATATTGGCTCGCGTATTCTCGGCAAGGTAAAAGCGGAGAATTTGCTTTTCATCTTCGGTCAGACTATGGAGTCTATCGGTTATGCGCCTATAGAGATTTCGCCGTCTTCGCCATTTTTTTATAAGGTCGATTACATCGGCGGCAACAGAGACGATAAAAAGCGACACGGTGACAACAAGGGTAAGGCCGAGAACCGCCCGATTATTTTGTGCAAACTCCGCAACGCCGATTTGTTCAAGGAACTGGCGACTTGGAAAAAGAAGGATAGCAGCCATAACTCCGAGCGCTATGAGATAACGTGGCGCGAGCTTCAGGAACTCAAGAAACGTCTTTGCGATTTCGGCGGTGATCATCTTAAGCTGCCCAACAGTTATTAGACGGACGCACCGGCCCGTATTATTGTTAATAATACGGCGCACTTATTTTCGATAACCAATTGAATCATTAGAAGGCCCTCCATTTTGTCTGTCCGTCTATGCATAAATAGTAAGGACGAGCAAAGCTTAGGCCGCAGTGAACAGCAAAGCAATATGCCAAAAGGTATAGATTGACCTCTATATTTATTGATCGGCCGCTATTTAGACCAAAGCTGAAGCAATTGAGAGACCCGCCGACTGTCCGCTTCGGCCGATGAACAGTCAATTCGCAAACTCGGGCTGGCCTGGAGTTAACAGGGCGGCATCGAATTTACTTTCACCGAACCATAGTTGTAGTCAGCAATCGCCATCGATTCAACTTATGATGCGCAGACCATGTCTGCTATCCGATCCGTTTCTACATTGCTCGTGTTGGCACTTTTGCCTGCGTTGAGTCGCGCCGCTCCCTGCAAGCCCCAACTCGAAGGTGCCTTCTGGGCGGAGAAGGATCTTCGCATCGCGGGGATAGACGCGGCCTACACGGTTTGCCCGCACTGGTTCAGCGGGCTGCGCGTGGGGGCTTCGTATTTCGCGGATGAGAAGTTCAAATATTCGGGCGTGACCGGTTCGCTGCGCCTGCAGGCGGGCGAGACGCTGTCGCCGTTCGCGGGGTTCGGCATGTTGCTGGGCATGACCAGCCATGAAGTCGATGCCACGAAAGACAAGCTCGACAACAACCGCAACGGCCAGGTCGACGAGCCGGGCGAGACCTACCTGAAGCATGATTTCAGTGCGGTGTTGTATCCGGAGGTGGGCATCGCCTGGTACACGCGGTATATCGGCATCACGCTCTCCGCACGGCGTTATTACAGCTCCACCTTCTCCGGCAACGTCATCTACAGCATCGGTTTCAGTACGCCGCTGAAGTGAGCCGCAGTCTGCTCATGCGTCTTCTGCTTCACCCTCGGTTTTACCGCAACACTTCTTGTACTTCCTTCCGCTGCCGCATGGGCAGGGTGCGTTGCGGCTGATCTTTTGTCCGCTCTTTTCGGGTGCTTTGCCGTGGAGGCGTTCTTCTGCAGCGCGGCGATGCGGCGCCCAGAATTTGTAGATGGCGGCGACGCTGGCGGGGATGGTCTGCGATAGCGCTTCGCGCTGGGCGGGCGTTTCGATGAGGGCTTCTTCTTCCTCGCTGATGTCCGGCGAGCCGAGCAGGTAGATGGGGCGCAGCACTTCTGCGCCGTGGCGCGCCTCGAACAGTTTCTGCCAGTATTTGCGCTGCATCTCGATGCCGGTCATGTAGCCGTGCGCCCACATCTCGCCGTCCATGTATTCGTGCTCGTCGCCTTCGTACACGTTCATGTCGAAGATGGGTTCGAAACTTTCCAGTTCCTGCGCCAGATTCTCCGCGATGGCGTTCATGTGGCGCGTGAGCAGGTCGGCGATGGCATCCTCTTCGTCCTTGCTGGCGAAGGTCGGCGCATCGGCTGCGGTCGGCCCCCATACCCGTGCCATCCACACTTTCGGTGCCGGCGTGGCCGGGCCGGAGGCGAGGGCGGTGAGGAAGCCGTCGAGCTGGTCGAGCATCATCACTTCGCTGCTGGTGGCGTCGGACATGAGGAAGGCGTCGAGCGCTTCCATCTCCTGTTCGGAGAGCGAAGCTTTGGCGGGGCTGGGTTCTTGTGCGGACATGGTGTTCAGTCGTAATCGATGTCCTGCTCGCTGCCGATGTAATGGTCTTGCAGTTCGGCGAGCACGGTCTTGGGTTTGCTGCGGCCCAGCATCTTCTTCACGATGGTGTCGCGCAGTCTTTCCATGCGGTCGCGCAGCAGGGGCTGGTATTCGGTCGGGATCTTTTTCAGGAAGGCGTTCCAGACGGCATCGACATCTGGCTTGGACTCGCGTACCTGAGAAATGAGCTGTTCCAGATCGCGCTGTGCGGTGCGGGCGACGATGCGTCCGCTGCCGTTGAGCGCGAACAGCACGGCTACGGTGATGACGGCGTTGGCGTCCATCTCGGAATCGCGCACCAGTCCGCCTGCATTGTTCTTGCGCAGCCATTTGCCGCAAGCGATGACCTGCTGATTGCGCTGGCGGTCTTCCAGTTCGCTGCGGAACACGGCATCGCCCTTCCAGTCGGACGATGCGTCGGCACTGCAGATCTCCATGAACACGGCCTTCAGGTTGCGCTGTTGCACGAAGGGGTCGTTGTCGAAATCGGAGACGAAGGTGGTGTAGGGCAGGGCGGACAGTTGTTTGATGTGGCGGAAGCCCATCTGGAACACGTGTTCCGCGCCGTGCTGCAGCAGGAAGGAGAGCTTGGCATCACTGCTGTCGGCGATGTCCGCCTGGCTGATCGCCAGCGACAGGCAGCCGATGGTGAGACGGTAGGCTTCCTGCAGGCCTTCGGCGGTGCGGTCGTTGGTGAACTTCTTGGCGACGAGCTGGGTGATGCCGCACAGTTCGTCGAACAGGATGTCGGCGGCCTGTTTGTCCGCGCGCTGGCCGAGCGCTTGCAGCGCTTGCACCAGCTGCGGCGTGTGGGCGGTGTAATGGGCAAGCGTCATCAGGAGAAGATGTCCTCGCCCAGGCTGGGACGGACACCCGGCTTGGCCGGCGCGGCCTTGGTGGGCACCTGTTTGCGCAGACGCAGCAGCAGTTCCTTGGTGCTGCGCCCCATGGCGAATTCGCTCTCGCGCATCTCTTCGTCGCCGTGGTCTTCTTCTTCCCACTCTTCGGAATGCGAGTGCAGTTCGTTCTCGCCGGGCTTCCAGTCGGGGAAGATCTCGAACAGCACGCGGTCCCAGGCTTCCTCGTTGGTGCGCGCGATCTCCAGCGCCAGCGGGATCACGTCGTGGTCGGAGGTGGTGTGGCTGCTGCGGTGCGCGCCGAGGTTGTGGATGTCGTTGGCGATCTCGATGATCTCTTCGGCGGCGGTGGAGAACAGCACGGCGAAGGCGGTGGTGCCCCAGTCGGTGGCGAGGGCGGCATTCAGCAGCTCGGCGCGGCGCTCTTCATCGTCGGTGGCATACAGCATGCCGTGGATGTGCGAGAAGAGCGATTCGGCCAGCACCTCCGGCTCGTCCTCGATCCAGTCCTCGTCCCAGGTGGCGGCGAAGTAGGCCAGGCTCTCGGCCCAGGCCTTGGGCGGGATGAGCATGGTGGCCAGCGACAGCTTGCCGCCGTCGAAGGACGACAGGTGCAGCGAGGCGACCTGCGGTTCCAGCGCGTTCAGCACTTCGACCACGGCCAGGTCACCGAACTGCTCGGCGGTGTCGTTGATGACTTCTTCCGCGTGCTCCGGCGAGCCGGAGACCACCAGTGCGGTGACCTGCTCGCGGATGGCAGGCAGCTGGGGGTTATCTGTCATCGTCGCCTCCGCGTGTGTCGAACAGGTGCTCGATGTTCTCGCCGTGCATGGATTCGTTCTCGTCTTCGTCCTCGTCGTTCTGCTTGTCTTCTTCTTCCAGCAGGGCGTCGAGCGAGGTGTCCTCTTCCTTGCCGCCCTTGGCCTTCTTGAACAGGAAGGCGGTGATGACCGCCTTGCGTGCCAGCTCGGGATCGGCGGCGAACACGGTGGCCAGCGCATCGCCGGAAGTGGCGGTGGTGGTGGAGACCATCTTCATCACTTTGGCGGCATCGCCGTCGTCGTATTCGGCCGCCTCGGCGATCAGGCCGTCCTCGTTGCCGAACACCAGGTGGTCGGCCAGCGCGAAGCTCAGCATGTTCACATCGTCGAGGCCCGTGCCCTTGGCGTATTCGCCGAGCAGCGATTCGACCACGCGCGTATAACGCTTGCGGTCGGGCGGCTCGCCCATCGTGTCGCTGACCTGGAAGCCGAGTTCGCGGGTCTGGTAGAGGAATTCCTGGTGGATCTTTTTCATGATGGTCTTCTGTAAATGGTTAACGGGTGCGGTGCGGCAGTTCGATGCCGCAGCGGTCGAACAGCGAACGCCACAGGCTCTGCGCTTCGTGCGCCGGGTCGATGACGATGCGGTTGTGCTTGCTGTAGTCGTACTCGGCCCGCTTCTGCGGATCGGACAGCAGTTCGTACGCCTTCTTGATCGCGTCGAATCTGCGTTCGGCGCTGGCGTCGGGGTTGCGGTCCGGGTGATGGCGCATGGCAAGTGCGCGGTATGCCTTCTTGATGTCGTCGGTCGAAGCGGTCGGCGAGACGCCAAGGATGTCGTATGGGTTTTCCAATGAGGCCTCCTGCAAGGCGCGCGATTTTACCAAGTTCCATCGCGGACTGTTGGGGTTCCATGCGCTGGCAACGGGCTCCCGATTTTCGGGATGGGCGGTGTCGCTTGGCAGGTGACGGGCCGGGGGGGGGCAGTGACATGTGGCATCACATGCGAACACATAGGTGACTGAAACATAAATGAAACAGGCATGCAACATGCTGGGCATAGAGTCATGCGCATGAACCATATGACTACCACCAGGCTTCCGCACGCACAGGCGCGCAAAGAGGCGCTGGTCACCTTGCTGGGCGAACTGGAGCTGATACGCATCAGTTTGCTCGATATCGAGATGACCTCCTCCGAACGCTGGTATGCCTTGCCGCCTGCCCGGCACGAGAGTGCCAGGAACCTGCTCCATTACATCGCCTTGCGCAGGCATGACCTGCGCGGCCTGCAAGTGCGTTTGAGCCGGCTTGGATTGTCGTCGCTCGGCCGTTCGGAGCCGCATGTGATGGCGAGCATCGATGCGGTTCTGGCACTGCTGTACAAGTTGTCCAGCGATGTCTGGCACGAGTGGCAGCATGCCGCGATCGATGGGGCGTTCGAGCGGGGGCGGCAGTTGCTGCAGCAGCGCACACACGCATTGTTGGGTCCGGTGCAGAACGGGCGCGAAGCCCGGATCATGGTGACGATGCCGAGGGAGGCCGCACGCGACGGGCGGCTGGTGCATGATCTGCTCGCGCAGGGTATGGATTGCATGCGCATCAATTGTGCGCATGATTCGCCTGCCGAGTGGGAGGCGATGATCGGGCACCTGCGGCGCGCGGAGGCCGCTCTGGAGAAGTCCTGCCGCATCCTGATGGATCTGCCGGGGCCGAAGTTGCGTACCGGACACCTGGAGCCGGGGCCTGAAGTGTTGCGCATCCATCCGGGCCGTGATGTGTTCGGCCATGTGATCGCCCCGGTGCGCATATGGCTGCGGGATGAGAATTCGGAGGCCGAGGTGCCGGAAGAGGCCGACGTCAGCCTGTCGGTGAGCGGCACTTGGCTGGCGCGACTGGCGGCCGGTGATAGCATCTGCCTGGTCGATACGGCGGACCGCGACCGTTGCTTCCATGTGCTTTCTGTGACGCCGGATGGCGTCTGGGCACAGTGTTCGCAGACCACGTTCGTCAAGTCCGGAACGGTGCTTGAGCACCGGAGCACGACGCTGGATACACGCGACGGCTTCGAGACCGAGATCAGGAACATCCCGCCGATCGAGGGCGCGCTGCTGCTGCACGTGGGGGACAGGCTGCTGATACGCGCCGATCAGAACGCGGGCAAGCAGCCGACCTTCGACGAGGAAGGCAAGGTCGTCTCGCCGGCCGAGATCGGTTGCACGCTGCCCGAGGTGTTCGGGTATGTGGCGGTCGGCGAACCGGTCTGGCTGGATGACGGCAAGATCGGTGCCGTCATCGAGGAGAAGCGCGGCGACGGATTGCTGCTGCGCATCACCAGCGCACGGGCGAAAGGTGTCAGGCTGCGCTGCGACAAGGGGATCAACTTCCCTGACAGCCGCCTGCATCTGCCGGCGCTGAGCACACTGGACAAGGACTATCTGCGTTTCGTCGCCGCCCATGCGGACATCGTTGCGCTCTCGTTCGCCAATTGCGAGGAGGATGTGCGCGAACTGCTGGGCGAGATGCATGCGCTCGGCGCGAAGCAGTTGGGGGTCGTGCTCAAGATCGAGACGCGGCGCGGTTTCGAGAACCTGCCCGGCATGTTGCTGGAGGCGATGCAGGCATCGTCATGCGGTGTGATGATCGCGCGCGGGGATCTTGCGGTGGAGGTCGGCTATCAGCGTATGGCGGAGATACAGGAAGAGATCCTGTGGACCTGCGAGGCGGCGCACGTGCCGGTGATCTGGGCGACGCAGGTGCTGGAGACGCTGGTGCGTGACGGCATCCCCACCAGGGCCGAGATCACCGATGCGGCGATGGCACAGCGGGCGGAATGCATCATGCTGAACAAGGGGCCGCACATCCTGAAGGCGCTGTCCTATCTGGACGACATCATGCGGCGCATGGCCACGCATCAGGACAAGAAACGGCCGACGATGCGGGAGTTGAAGCTGGCGAGCGTGTTCGACCTTTCGGCGGGCTAGGATCGGACCGGACGGCGTTGCGCCGTCCATCCGGCTGACAAGTGCTTCGATTACTTCTTGTCCTTCTGGTCTGTCTTCCTTCGGTTGCCCTTTGCCTCGATCTTGGTGTTGAGCTCCTGCATGTTCTTGCGCCACTCGTCCAGTTGCTCGTCCTCCAGTTCGAGCTGTATGGCCAGCGCTTCTTCGCGGGACAATTTCTCGTTGTGCAGGCGCTTGGGTAATTTCCCGCTCATGCGGGAGAGCAGGCGTTCTGCCTCTTCTTTGCTCAGGGCGCGCGCTTGCTCTTCGTATTCAGGTTTGCTCATTTTTCCCATTATGTATTTCCTCCAGTGATGATTCAGCCCAATAACACCAGGGCCCAAACGACAACTACATTGATCAGACTCACCAGCACGGCGGAACTGCCGATGTCTTTCGCGCGTTTGGCGAGGTCGTGGTTCTCCAGCGAGATGCGGTCCACGGTGGCTTCGACCGCGGAGTTGAGCAGCTCGACGATGATGACCAGCAGCACACTGCCGATCATCAGCGCCTTGGCGATCATCGTCACCGGCATCCACAGCGCGAGCGGGACGAGGATGAGGGCGAGCCACACTTCCTGGCGGAAGGCATCTTCATGTTTGTAGGCGGCGCGGAAGCCGGCGAGCGAGTAGCCGAAGGCGTTCCACAGGCGAACCAGACCAGTCTTGCCTTTGTAGGGACTTTCCAATTGTTGCTCCTGAAGCGTTGTCATAATGGGGCCGATAACTATACACAAAAAAGAACGCGCACCAGACTGCGTGCGCGCAAGGGAGGAGAGATCATGTCGCGTGATTAAGCCGCCTTCTTCAGGAAGTGTTTGGCGTAGCGCGCGTTCATGCGCGACACCGGCATCAGGATGAACAGGTCGGCACAGTTGAAGTCGGGGTCCCAAGCCGGTTCGCCTGCGATGTAGGCACCGAGGCGCAGGTAGCCCTTGATCAGCGGCGGGATGGTGACTTCCAGATCCTGCTGCAGCGATTCGAGCGGCAGGCGGCAGTGCGGGAACACGGTGTATTCACTCGGTGCGGCATGCAGCTTGTGCACCTTGTTGTACACGCTGGCGGCGTAGTGGCCGCCGTCGGCCATGCTGATGCTGGCGCAGCCGATCAGGTATTCGTGGTTATGCTTGCCGATGTAGTCCGCGAGACCGCTCCACAACTGGGTGATGGTCGCGCCATCGCGGTAGTCGGGGTGCACGCAGGAGCGGCCGACTTCCACCATGCGGTCGCGCAGGTTCTCCAGACGTGACAGGTCGAACTCGGTCTCGGAGTAGTAGCCGCCCGCGTTCACCGCCTGTTCTGGCGGCAGGATGCGGTAAGTGCCGACGACCTTGTCGTTGCCGTGGTCGCGCACCAGCAGGTGGTCGCAGTATTCGTCGAAGCGGTCGATGTCCAGGCCGAGCTCGGCGCTGGGCAGGTTGGCGCCCATCTCTTCGCCGAACACCTTGAAGCGGATACGCTGTGCTTCGGCGATCTCGGCCACTGTACGCGCCATGTTGAACGTGAGGCGGCGCTGGGCTTCCTGTTTCTGCTGCTGACGGATCAGATCCAACATCGTCGTGCTCCTAAGTTGTCGATGGGAGCAGATTAGTGTCCGAATGTTGCGGGTGAGTTAACGCAATATGAAGCTTGTGTGACTCGGCCTGCTGCAGTGCGGCAGAGATGGATCCATGCGCACACTGCGCCAGCTCGCGGCGCTCGAATGCAGCGGCGTGCAGCGCCGGTGCGGGCAGCACGTGCACATGCAGCACAGGGGTGTTGAGCAGCGTCCACAGCGATGTGCCGAAGGAGATGTCGTCGAAGTAGGCGGCGGCGGTGCTGCGTTCGCCGTCATCGTTTTCATAGCGGATGGCGACGGGATGCAGCGGCACTTGCGCGTCGATGGCGGGCTGCAGCAACGAGGCGTGGAAATGCGCGACCTGTGCGCCGTCGGTGCTGGTTCCTTCCGGGAACACGGCGAGACATTCGCCCTGCCGCATCAGCGCGCCGAGCTGCCGGTTGATGCGCGCTGCCGCGCGCGCGTTGCCGCGTTCGATGAACAGGGTGTTCGCGCGCGCGCACAGCCAGCCGATGGCGGGCCAGCGCCGCACCTCGGATTTGGCGACGAAGCGCATCGGCACGACACTGTTCAGCACGAAGATGTCCAGCCAGGAGATGTGGTTGCTGACGATGAGGCCACGCTGCATGCCGTGCCGACCCGGCGCGGACAGTCTCACGTTGAAGATGGCGAGCAGGTCGGCGGACCAGCGTTGCAGGATGCGGCGACGCATGGCGGTGGAGAGGCGGGGATAGATCACGGCCATGAGCAGGCCGTAGGCTATGTGCAGCGCGAGGCGGAGCGCCCGCCACAGGGCGATGGTCTTTCGCAGCATGCGTGTTCAGTCCAGAGAGAAGATGCGCAGGGTGCAGAAGAAGGTCAGCGTGGCGTTGAATCCTGTGCGCATCAGCAGGCCGGGGATGCTGATGCGGCCGTCTACGGGGTGTACGGGTGGCTTGCGCTTCATGTTGTCTCCTGTGCTGGGGATGTTTCGTACTCTCGCTGTTCAACGAACAGGCTGTTGCCGCGGATCTTCTTCGCCATCTTCTTGGCATCCGTCATGGCGGCGGAGACCTCGTGGTGCGACGTGAAACGGCCGGGTTCGATCCTGATCGCGCCGATGGACAGGCTGCTGAGCGGGTGGAACATGACGCTGCCGTCGCGCGCTTCGCTGGTGTAGCCGCCGGCGGCGATATGCTCTTCGCGGAACATCAGCGAGGCGGCTTGCTCGAACGAACGCAACGCCTGTTCGCAACGGTTCTGCCAGTCGCGGCTTTGCATCAGCAGGATGAAGTCATCGCCGCCGATATGGCCGAGGAAGTCCAGTTTCGGATCGCAGGCCCAGCTCAGCATGCGGCCGGTGAGCTGGATCATCTCGTCGCCCTTGCGGTAGCCGTAGGTGTCGTTGAAGGGTTTGAAATGGTCGAGGTCGCAATAGCAGGCGACGAACGGGGTGTTCGCCTGC
Source organism: Sideroxyarcus sp. TK5 (assembly GCF_054601595.1). Lineage (NCBI taxonomy): Bacteria > Pseudomonadati > Pseudomonadota > Betaproteobacteria > Nitrosomonadales > Gallionellaceae > Sideroxyarcus > Sideroxyarcus sp. TK5. The sequence continues at coordinate 329,514 of NZ_BAAHSJ010000003.1, forward strand.
AGCAGGCGGCCGATGTGCTCGTTGATCGGCACGTTGCCGGGCAACTGGGTGAGCGGGTTGGCGTAGCGCGCGGCTTCCAGCTGCATCTGCGTCAGTTCGCGCAGCAGGGCCTGGCCCGAGGCGAAGCCGATGTAGCGGCCGCTTTCGGTGATGATGAAACCCTCGGCGAAATGGCGGTCTTCCGATTCGGCCAGGAAATGGCTGAGCTCCTGTATCGGCATCTTCTTCTCCACCAGCAGCGGTGGACTCTGGATCAGTTCCTTGCAGGGCTTCTTGCCGTGCAGTTCGCGCTGGTAAGGCTTGGCGAAACGGTCGATGAAGCTGTAGCGGTTGATGAGGCCCACCGGCGCACCGTTGCTGACCACCGGGATGGCACGCAGCGCAGGGTCGGCATTGAAGCGGTCGAAGATGTGTTCGATCAGTGCGTCAGGGTGCACCGGCTCGATGTAGGTCAGCAACTTCTGCGCGGTGGTCTGGGCGTTGGGCGGGCAGGCCGGGCAGACTGAATCCGGGAAGATGGAGATGCTGGAAGCGTTGAGGATGCGCCCCGTCTCGGTGGAGGCGAGCAGCGGCGGTGTGGGGCTGGGGCGTGCGATGAAATAGCCTTGTCCTAGCGCGATGCCGAGGTCTTTGACGACCTTCAGTTCGGCCTCGGTCTCCACGCCTTCGGCGATGACGTGTGTGCCGCAGCTCTGGGCGATGCTCTGGATGGATTTGAGGAACTGCAGCTTGATCGGATCGCGGTCCACGCCCTGCACGAAATGCATGTCGATCTTGATGTATTCGGGGCGCAGTTCGGACCACAGGCGCAAGCTGGAGAAGCCTTCTCCCAGGTCGTCGATCGCGATCTTGAAGCCCATGCCGCGATAGTGCAGCAAGGCGCTGCGCATGGCATCGAAGTCGAAGGTGGGCTGGTTCTCGGTGATCTCGATCACCACGCGTGACGGGTCGATGTCCAGCTGCTCAAGGAAGGCCAGCGTCTGGCCGTTGCGGAAGCTGGGCTGGGTCAGCGTCTGCGGGCTGACATTGAGGAACAGCAGGCCGGGCAGGCCTTGCCGGGAGAAACTTTCCAGCACGGTGTGCCGCGCCAGCATCTCGATTTCCAGCGCCAGACCTTCGCGTTCGGCGGTCGCGAACAGGTTGATCGGTGAGTGCAGGGAGCTATTGGCGGGGCCGCGGATCAACCCTTCAAAGCCCAGGAACTCGCCGCGCTTGAGGTCGATGATGGGCTGGAACAGCGCGCTCAGACTGCGTCGGGCAAGTATCTCTTCAAGCGCTGACATGGTTTGTTCCTTCTGATCTTTGGCCAGCAGCAGGTCGGCCAGAAACTGTGCGCGCGGTGCGCGCGGAAACGTGGTGAGGTTTGATGCTTGAGGAATGGCGAACATGGCGCACCTCGGATCTCTGTTTACGGGCGCGCAGGTTAGCGCCGCCGTGTTACGGGCAGATGACGGCTTTCGCATGGGGGCAAGGCGGTTACAATGAGCCCCGTTCCGTCGTCGCCTACATTCCAGAGGGTCCGCGCATGATCGTTCCGAATTTTCTGCAAGACTTGTCCAAGCGTTTGAACAGCCGGGGATTCTCGGTGTTGCTGTCGGCACTCTCGGTGCTGTTCGTGCTGACGCTGTATTACTCGCAGAACCCTTTCCTGGAAGCGTTCGAGGCGCGCACCTACGATCTGCGCTTCCGCGAGATGCGCGGTGCCGTTCCGCTGGAACCATCCATCGCCATCATCGCCATCGACGACAAGAGCATCGCCGAGCTGGGGCGCTATCCGTGGACGCGCAGCCAGTACGCGCGGCTGCTGGAGCGGTTGAAGGCGGCGCAGGCGAAGGCGGTGATGTTCGATGCCTTTTTCCCCGAGCGCGAGGACATGGTGAGCGACCAGGCGTTCTCCGCGGCGATGCAGAAGTCGGGCAATGTCACGCTGGCGCAACTATTTGAGTACGGCCCGGACGGACAGGTGAAGGGCGTTACACGCTCGTTGCCTGAGTTCGAGCGGGCCGCGGTCTCCACCGGCCAGATCAACCTGTTCCCGGACGAGGACGGCGTGAACCGGCGCGTGCCCCTGCTGGTCGAGGCGGACGGCAAGCTGCATCCTTCGCTGGGCATGACGGCGGCGATGATCGCGTTGGGTGTGAAGGACTATACGGCTGAGACCTTCGATGTGGTGGTCGGCGAACGCCACATCCCGGTGGACGGGCAATATGCGATGTGGATCAATTACACCGGCCCGCCGGGCGGCTATCCGCGTTATTCCTTCACCGATGTGGTGCACGGCCGCGTGCCGGCGGAGGCGCTGAAGGGCAAGGTGCTGTTCGTCGGTGCGACCGCGCTGGGTGTGTACGACATGCGTGTCACGCCCTTCCACGGCAATACGCCGGGGGTGGAGATCCACGCCACCGTGGCCGACAACATCATCAGCGACCGCTTCATACGCCAGGGCGGACTGGAGGCGCTGGTGGACATGCTGTTCATCGTGCTGCTGGGCATGCTGGCTTATTTCCTGACCACGCGCCTGCGCCTGTATGGTGCCATCCCGGCCACGGTGCTGATGCTGTCCGCCTATATCTGGTTCGCCTACGACATGTTCGAGACCGGGCACTGGATCAGCATCATCTATCCGACCTTGTCCGCCGTGCTGGCGCTGCTGGTCGGCGGCAGTTTCCGTTATCTGGTGCTGGAACGCAGCGCACGCGAGATGCGTTCCATGTTCTCCAGCTATCTGTCGCCCAAGCTGGTGGCGCGGCTGGAGAAGGATCCGGATGCGGCCAAGATAGGCGGCGATACCAAGGACGTCACGGTGCTGTTCACCGACATCAAGGGCTTCACCACCTTCAGCGAATCGCATCCGCCGCAGGAGGTGGTGTCGCGCCTGAACGAATATCTGGGCGAGATGGTGAAGATCATCGAGCAGCACGATGGCACCATCGACAAGTTCATCGGAGATGCGGTGATGGCCTATTGGGGCGCGCCGCTGGCGCAGCCGGACCATGCACGGCTGGCGGTACAGTGCGTGACCGCGATGGCGACGCGCATGGGACAGTTGAAGGAGAAATGGGAAGCGGAAGGCGTCGAGCCGTTCGCGATACGTGGCGGGTTGCATTCCGGCGAAGTGGTGGCGGGCAACGTCGGCTTTGCGGGCAAGAAGATGGAGTACACCGTGATCGGCGATACGGTGAATCTGGCCTCGCGCCTGGAAGGCACCGCGAAATACTACGGCATCACCTATCTGGTGGGGGAGCAGACCCGGCAACTGGCACCGGATGTCTGTCCATATCGCGAGATAGACAAGATACGGGTGGTCGGCAAGCAATTACCCGTTACAATCTACGAACCTCAGGTCGGCCCGGGGGCATTGAGCAGCGGCCAATTGGCACGTTTCAATGCGGGACTCGGGTTCTATCGTCAACGTGACTGGGCGGCAGCCCGGTCGGAATTCGCCGCCTTGCTGGCGGAGCGACCCGGGGATAAGCCCAGCCAGTTGTACGTCGAGCGTTGCCTCTATTTCGCAGCCAACCCCCCGGCGGAAGACTGGGATGGCGTGTTCAACCGGGCGGAAAAATAACGCGGCCGCCAGTGTCGCGGATCTCATCAACAGAATTTGGATAGGTGGAACCATGCGTAATTTGTTAATCGCATCCCTGATCGGACTCATCTCCTTCAACGCCCAGGCAGAACTGACCGGTAACGGGCTGGCCAATGGTTTCATCAAGGCCGACTTCAAACGCGAGATGGCCGTCGACAAGCTGGACAAGCTGCTGGCGACCGGCGGTGGCCTGCTGTTCGTCGCGCGCAAGGGCGGCGTGGTCGAGGCGCTGGATGCGACGGGTAAAGTCGCCTTTACCCTGCCGGCCAAGTCCGGTGACACAGAACTCCTGAAGCGCCCGGAAGGGGCGGCAGTGACCAAGGACACCTTGTACGTGGTGGACAGCGATACCGACCAGGTGGTGATGTATGCCTTGCCGGGCGGCAAGTACAAGGGCCGTTTCGGCGCGAAAGCGGGCGGGTTCTTCGGTGGCGACGACCAGGCGCTGGATGGCCCGCGCGGCATCGCGGTGCATGAGGGGGTGGTCTACGTTGCCGATACCGGCAACAAACGCATCCAGATGTTCGGCGTGAACGGGGTGTTCATCCATACGCTGGCGTTGCATGCGAAAGGCAACGGCGAGGGCGGCAGGGAGTTGCCCTGGCAGCTGAAGAAGGCGGTTGATGTCGGGCTGGATGAGGCCGGCCGCATCTATGTGCTGGACAGCGATGACAACCTGGTCAAGGTCTACGATCCCAGCGGCTTGTATCTGCGTTCCTTCTCGGATGTCGGTTCTCCGGTCGCGCTGGCCGTGGCGGAAGACGGCGTGTATGTGGCGGATGAGCAGAAGCAGGTGGTTTCCAAGTTCGATTTCGACGGCAAGCTGGCTTTTCCGTTCGGCTCCAAGGGTGAGGGGAAGTCACAAACCAAGCGGCTCTCCGGGCTGGCGGTGGAGAAGGGCCAGCAGGTCTACATCGGCGATGCCGGCAAGTCACTGATCAACCATTTCCAGACCGTTGCGGGTACGCGCATGGAGCCGGTGCCGAAGGCTGCCGGACGTTCATCCGTCAAATGGCAGGGCAGCATCCCGGTCGAGGCGGTACAGCTGGCGGGCGACGGCAAGGGGACGGTGTACGTCATCACCAAGGCGGGCAAGGATGGCAGTGCGCTGCTCAAACTCAAGGACGGCAAAGTGGCGGCCGAGATCAAGCCGGCCGATATGGAACTGACGGCGGTGACAGTCGATGCCGGCGGCAGTCTGTGGGTGCTGGACAAAAAGAAGAAGCGTTGCGTGAAACTGGATGAAACGGGCAAGGAACTGGCTACTTTCGGCAGTGGCGGCAGCAGCGCAGGCCAGTTCAGCAACCCGACATCGGTGGCGGTCGCCGGCAGCGGGCTGGTGTTCGTGGCGGATCGCGGTCATCGCTCGGTGCAGGTGTTCCGCAACGACGGGGTCTATGTGGCCAAGCTGGGTGGCAACATCAGCAATCCCCTGGCGATCGGCATGGATCCGCAGGATCGTCTGTTCGTGCTGGATGGCAGCCGCAACAGTGTGCTGGTGTTCACGCCCAGCGGCGAGTTGTCGCACGAGTTCGACAGGCCGAAGGAAGGCGGCCTGTTCACCAAGCCGCTGGACATGGCGGTCACCGCTGACGAGGTGCTGGTGCTGGACGGCAACCAGGTGAAGGCGTTCGATCACAAGGGCAAGCTGTTGCGCGTGTTCGGCACCAAGGCGACCGGTGTGGCCAATCTGGGCGACCCGGTGGCATTGGCCAGCAGCGGCGGCAGCACGTTGTTCGTGGCGGATGGCGAGGGCAAACGGGTCGAATCCCTGTCGGTGATGTACAAGCCGCAGCAGCCGGCCAATTTCGCGGCGCACGGCCATGTGCATGCGGTGGACCTGAGCTGGGACAAGCCGGCGGCTTTCTACGTCAAGTCCTTCCATATCTACCGCTCCAAGAACGAGAACGCGGGCTATGTGCAAGTCGGTACCAGTGAGACGAATTCGTATACCGATGCGGGGCTGGATGCGGATGTGCGCTATTTCTATCGTGTGGTGGCCGTCTCCGATTTCGGTTACGAGGGGGCGAGCAGTACCGCCGCCAGCGCAATGACCGAGAAGTTCACGCCACCCGCTTTGGCGGAGGTCAAGGCCGAGATGACGCCCTGGCAGGCGAAGCTGAGTTGGGCGGCTGTCGATCCGCAATACTTTGCCGCCTATCGCATCTACCAGCAGGACGGCGACACGTTGACCCAGGTGGGCGAGGTCACCACGCCCGAGTTCACCAAGGATGCCTTGCAGCCGGAAACCAAATATACCTTCCATGTCAGTGTGCTGAGCACCGACCAGACCGAATCGGCGAAGCTGCCGGTGGAAGTGACGACGCTGGTGTTCAGCCGCCCGCCGCTGGACATCGAGGTGGTCAAGCTGGAGAACGTGTTCTCCAACTCCTACAAGCTGTACGAGCGTGACGGCATCGGCACCATCCGCCTGACCAACAATACGGACAAGGCGATGGAGAAGATCCGTGTCAGCTTCCTGTTGAAGAACTTCATGGATTTCTCGACCGAGAACAAGATCCTCAAGTTGATGCCGGGCTCCAGCGAAGAATTGCCGCTGAAGGCGGTGTTCAACAACAGCATCCTCACCATGACCGAGGACAGTTCGGTGCAGGCGCTGATCGAGGCCAGCTATTTCGAGAACGGCAAGAAGGTGACGTACAGCCACAACGCCACGGTCAACGTCTACGACAAGCACCGGCTGACCTGGGACGAGCGCGGTCGTTTCGCCGCGTTCGTCACGCCCAAAGACCCGCCGGTGCTGAATCTGGCGCGCGGCATCGTGGGCGAGTACCGCGATACCAAGGATGAGGCGCAACTGGCGGCGGCACTGTTCGATGCGATGGGTGTGTACGGCCTGACCTATATCCAGGACCCGAGCAATCCCTACCAGCTCACCTCCGGCAAGGAGCATACCGTCGACTACATCCAGTTCCCGCGTGAGACGCTGGAGCGCAAGTCCGGTGATTGCGACGACCTGGTGGCGGTATATAGCGCGGGGCTGGAGAGCATGGGCATCAATACGCGCGTGCTGGAGGTGCCGGGACACATGCTGATGATGTTCGATACGCGCATCCCGGCGGACGACGACGGCTACACCATGAACAACCTGTATGTGATCCACGAGGGCACGCTGTGGGTGCCGGTGGAGACGACGCTGGTGGGTAATTCCTTCATCAGGGCCTGGGAGAAGGGTAGCGAGACCTACTACAAGTACAAGGACAACGGGCTGACGATACTGGATGTCCATGCCGCCTGGGACACGTTCAAACCGGCCAGCCTGCCGGATTCGGACTGGAAGGCGAGCGGACTGAATCGCGCCGCCATCGAGAAGAAGTTCCCGGGCGATATCCTGTCGGTGCTGAAGATCAGCTCGCAGACCAAGACCCGCCGCTATCTGGACATCATCAAGGACAAGCCGAACGATGTGGATGCGCACTTGCAGGTCGGCATCATCCTGGCCAAGATCGGCGACCGCAAGGAGTCGATGAAATATTTCGACAAGGTGCTGAGCCTGGATGCGAAGAATGCTTCCGCGTATAACAACCGGGGCAATCTGCTGATGATCGACGACAAATACCAGGATGCCGTCAAGGCTTATGAAGCGGCAGCCAAGCTGAGTCCCAAGGATGCGCATATCCTGGTCAATCTGGCGCGCGCCTACAAACGGCTGGGCAACACCAAGAGCGCCAAGGAGACCTTCATCAAGGCCAAGAAACTGGATAAGAACGTGCAGGTACAATACCGTGCGCTGGCACTGGAACTCTTGAACGCGCTGTGAGTCCGAGGCCAGCAAGCTTACTCAAGGAGAGATGGACATGAAGAGACTGATTTCGTTGTTCGTGTTGCTGGGGATCGTGCTGGCGACACCGATGCAGGCCGCCGCTGCAGACCAGGAGCTGTCGCTGTGGGAACGTCTGCGCAAGAAGATCGAGCTGCTGACGCCGAAGAAGAAACTGACCACCACCACTGCTGCCGGTGGCGTGCGCGGTTCGCTGGCGGATGCGGATGACGTCTACTGGAAGGGCGAAGCAGAGCAGCTCGCCATCGATGAGACAGAACTGACTGCATTCACCAAGGCCGTCGAACTGGTCGATGCCGGCAAGGCGGATGATGCCAAGGCGGCGTTCGCCGGTTTCGTCAAGCAATATCCGGACAGTTCGTTGCGCCCCGACGCTGAAGCGGCGCTGGCCCAGCTGGCCCCCGCCAAGTAGGGCCACAAATGGCGGGGCGGCTGGTAGAAAGCCGCTCCAGCCACTATAATTCCGCCCCCGAACCTCCGGACAGCGGACCTTCCATGCAGTTATTCAGCTTCGGCCTCAATCACCAGACCGCCCCGCTAGACGTGCGCGAGCAACTCTCGTTCAGCGTCGACACGATGGGTGACGCCTTGCGTGATCTGGTCGGTAACGGTGCTGCGAAGGAAGCGACCATCCTGTCCACCTGCAACCGTACCGAAATCTATTGCAGCACCAATGCGCCCGCGCAGGCAGTGGGCTGGTTGGCGGATTACCACAAGCTGCCAGCCAACGACGTCGAGCCCTACATCTACCGCCTGCCGCAGGAACAAGCGGTGAAGCATGCTTTCCGCGTCGCCAGCGGGCTGGATTCCATGGTGCTGGGGGAGCCGCAGATCCTCGGCCAGATGAAGCAGGCGGTGCGCCAGGCCGAGCAGGCGGGCACGATGGGATTCCTGTTGCACAAGCTGTTCCAGCGTACCTTCTCGGTGGCGAAGGACGTGCGCACCCAGACAGAGATCGGTGCCAATCTGGTGTCGATGGCTGCCGCCGCCGTCAAACTGGCGGAGCGCATCTACCCCAGCATCACCGAACAGAACGTGCTGTTCATCGGCGCGGGCGAGATGATCGAACTGAACGCGGTGCACTTCGCCGCGCGCAAGCCCAAAAAGATCACCGTCGCCAACCGCACGCTGGACCGCGCCCAGGCACTGGCACGCCGCATCGACGGCCATGCCGTCACGCTGAACGAGTTGTCCGAGCAGCTAGCTCACCACGACATCATCGTCACCTGTACCGCCAGCCAGCTGCCCATACTCGGCAAAGGGCTGGTGGAGCGCGCGCTCAAGCAGCGTAAGCACCGCCCCTTGTTCATCGTCGATCTGGCCGTGCCGCGTGACGTGGAGCCGGAGGTGGCCGAACTGGACGACGTGTTCCTGTACACGGTGGATGATCTCGCCGAAGTGGTGCGCGACGGGCAGGATGCGCGCCAGGGCGCGGTGAAGGAAGCCGAGGTCATCATCGATTCCGGCGTGAACGAGTTCATCCACTGGATGGAATCGCGCGAGGTCGTCCCCACCATCCGTGCCCTGCGCGACCATACCGAGCGCCAGCGCCGGCACGAGATGGACAAGGCGTTGAAGCAACTGGCCAAGGGCGACGCGCCGGAGAAGGTGCTGGAAGCATTGAGCGCCTCGCTCACCAACAAATTCCTGCATGCACCGACCCACAGCCTGAACCAGGCACAGGACAGCGAACGGCAGGCTCTGCTGGACGCCGTCCACCGCATCTATCACCTGCACACCCCGGAATGAAACCCAGTATCGCCGACAAACTCGCGCGTCTCGCCGAGCGTCTGGACGAGGTCACGCGCCTGTTGAGCAGCGAAGAAGCCACGCGCGACATGGAGGCCTTCCGCAAACTGAACCGCGAGCGCGTCGAGATCGAACCGGTGGTCGAGTTGTTCCATGCCTGGCAATCCTGCGAATCCGACATCGCCGCCGCGCAGGAGATAGCCAACGATCCGGACATGCGCGAATTCGCGGATGAGGAGATCAAGGCCGGACAGCTGAAGCTGGCGCAACTTGAGATCGAATTGCAGAAACAGTTGCTGCCCAAAGATCCCAACGACGAGCGCAACGTGATCCTCGAAGTGCGAGCCGGCACCGGCGGCGACGAGGCGGCATTGTTCGCGGGCGACCTGTTCCGCATGTATCTGCGCTTCGCCGAACGCCGCCGCTGGCAGGTCGAGGTCATCTCGGAAAGTACGGGCGAGGTCGGCGGCTACAAGGAGGTCATCGCGCGCATCATCGGTCAGGGCGCGTATTCCGTGCTCAAGTTCGAATCGGGCGCGCACCGCGTGCAGCGCGTGCCTGCCACCGAGACGCAAGGCCGTATCCACACTTCGGCCTGTACCGTGGCGATCCTGCCGGAGGCGGAGGAGGTAGGTGAAGTGGAACTGAACCCGGCCGATCTGCGCATCGATACTTTCCGTGCCTCGGGTGCGGGCGGTCAGCACATCAACAAGACCGACTCCGCCGTGCGCATCACCCACTTGCCAAGTGGCACCGTGGTGGAATGCCAGGACGGCCGTTCGCAGCACCAGAACAAGGCGCAGGCCATGCGCGTGCTGGCTGCGCGCATCAAGGACAAGGAGGAGCAGGCGGCGCACAGCAAGATCGCCGCCGAGCGCAAATCGCTGGTCGGCAGCGGCGACCGCTCCGAACGCATCCGCACCTACAACTTCCCGCAGGGCCGCGTCACCGACCATCGCATCAACCTCACCCTGTACAAGATGGACCAGATCATGGACGGCGACATCAGCGAGTTGACCGATGCGCTGATGGCCGAGCATCAGGCCGAACAATTGGCCGCGCTGGGCCAGGAAGGCTGAGCGCCGTGCCTGGCATCCGCGAGCGGCTGGCGCAGGATGTCGCCGCGCTACGCCAGGCGCTGGCGCTGGAGCAGGATGAGGCGCGTAGCGAGGTGCAAGCCTTGCTGCAGGCCGTGCTGGCTGTGAATCGCGCCTATTTGCTGGCGCATCCTGAGCGTGTGCTCACCGAGCAAGAACTATCCCGTTATCGATCATTGCTGCAACGTCGTTTGCAGGGCGAGCCGCTGGCCTACATCCTGGGTGAGCGCGAGTTCTTCGGCCTCGGCCTCAGGGTCACACCGGCCACGTTGATCCCGCGACCCGATACCGAGCTATTGGTGGAATTGGCATTGCAGCTTATGCCGGAAGCGGGTGGTCGGGTGCTCGATCTCGGAACAGGCAGCGGTGCCATCGCGCTGGCCATTGCGCACGCCCGCCCCGATGCAAGGGTGACGGCGGTGGATGCCGCAGAGGCAGCCTTGTCGGTTGCGCAGGGGAATGCGGTCCGGCTGGGGATCCGCAATGCCAGCTTCGTCCCAAGCGACTGGTTCTCGGCGCTGGCGGAGCAGCATTTTGATCTTATCGTCTCCAATCCACCCTATATCGCCGAAAACGACAGTCATCTGTCGCAGGGAGACTTGCGTTTCGAGCCGCGCACTGCCTTGTCGTCCGGTCCGGATGGCCTGGATGATATCCGGCGCATTATCGGTGAAGCGGGCGCTCACCTTGCGGCGGATGGGTGGTTGTTGCTGGAACACGGCTATGACCAGGCCGCACAGGTGCGCGTATTGTTGCAACGGGCCGGTTTCGGGAATATCAGCTCCGCCAAGGACTTGGCCGGGATAGAACGCGTCACCGGCGGGCAGTTCAGCGGGGGGATATAGCTCTTTCGGGGGGATATATAGGCCGATATATAGGCCAAACGGCATATAGGCAAGGCGGGATCGGCTGCCTACAATCCGCCCCGAGTTGTGAGCTTTGAGTTGTTATCAACTCGATCTTTCATACTCTCCCCCTATTCTGGGCCATCGCAAGGTGGCCCGTTTTTTTTGCCCGCGAAACATGCGGGCAAGGTCAGGAGAGTAGTTTGCGTGCGTGTGCGATGGCGGCTTCGACCTGCTGCGGTGCCGTGCCACCAGTATGGTTGCGCGCGGCGAGCGACCCTTCGAGTGTCAGCACGGCATAGATATCGTCGCCTATCAGCGTCGAGAATTGGCGCAGTTCTTCGAGCTTGAGGTCGGCAAGATCGCAACCTTTGCGCTCGGCATGACGCACTGCCAGCGCCACAGCCTCGTGTGCATCGCGGAAGGGTAGGCCCTTCTTCACCAGATAATCGGCGAGGTCGGTGGCTGTGGCATAACCTTGCAATGCGGCGGCGCGCATCGCTTGCGGTTTGACGGTGATGCCGGCGATCATGTCGGCGTAGATGCGCAGCGTCTGGGTCAGTGTGTCCACCGTGTCGAACAGCGGCTCCTTGTCTTCCTGGTTGTCCTTGTTGTAGGCCAGCGGCTGGCCTTTCATCAAAGTCAGCAGGGCGATCAGATGGCCGTTCACGCGTCCGGTCTTGCCGCGTACCAGTTCCGGTACGTCAGGGTTCTTCTTCTGCGGCATGATGGACGAGCCGGTGCAGAAGCGGTCGGCGATATCGATGAAGCCGAAACGCGGGCTCATCCACAGGATCAACTCTTCCGACAGGCGCGAAAGATGCGTCATCACCAGTGCGGCGGCGGCGGTGAATTCGATGGCGAAGTCGCGGTCGGACACGGCGTCCAGCGAGTTCTGGCATACGGCCTCGAAGCCCAGCAGTTCGGCCACGCGCTCGCGCTTGATCGGATAACTGGTGCCGGCCAGCGCGGCCGCGCCCAAGGGCAGGCGGTTGACGCGGCGACGGGCATCGGTGAAACGCTCCTTGTCGCGCTGGCACATCTCGAAATAGGCCAGCAGGTGATGGGCGAAGCTGACCGGCTGCGCGACCTGCAGATGGGTGAAGCCGGGCATCACGGTATGCGTGTGGTGCTGCGCCAGATCGAGCAGCGCGGATTGCAGGTCCTTCAGCAGGCCGACGATATTGTCGATCTCGTTGCGCAGATAGAGGCGGATATCGGTGGCGACCTGGTCATTGCGCGAGCGACCGGTGTGCAGGCGTTTGCCGGCATCGCCCACCAGCGTGGTGAGCCGCTTCTCGATGTTGAGGTGCACGTCTTCCAGATCGAGCGACCACAGGAAGTCACCGGCGATCACTTCGTTCTCGATCTGCGCCAGACCGCGGCGGATGTCCTGCAGGTCCTGTTCGCTGATGATCCTGTTCTCGGCCAGCATCTGTGCGTGCGCCAGCGAACCCTGTATGTCGACCAGTGCCAGACGCTGGTCGAAATCGACGGAAGCGGTATAGCGCTTGACCAGTTCAGCCACCGGTTCGTTGAAGCGTCCCGACCAGGTTTGATTGTCTTGCATCGATGCCATGTCTTGTCCAGAATGGGTGCCCGCTCGTACCAAGGGTGCCACGCGGTTGCGTGGCGTTCACGCCTTCTGCCGCCGGGAGAAGGTTGGGGCGAGGACCCAAATAAATTGTTACGCGATGAAACGGACGCGCAGTATAAATCAAAACATTCCACACCGACTGTTGCCGGACTTCCGCAATCTGGGCACGGTGTTGCGCATCGTGCTGCTGGCCAACGCGGGTGCGCTGGCCTGCGCGGTCGCCCAGGTCGCAACGGTGGGCGAGTTATGGCAGCGCATGCTGCTGGACTCGGCGCTGTTGCAGCCGGTGCTGCTGAGTGTGCTGCTGGCCCTGTATGCGCTGAACGATGTGCTGGCGAGGTTCCCGTACTGGCGGACAGTGTTCGCCATCGTGGTGTTGACGGCATGCATCACATGGTTCTTTTCGCGCTTGGGCGGTGAATTGTTCTCCGGGGTCCACGAGTCTGCTGTTTTCCTCGACCTGCGGCGCATGCTGTTGGCGGCACTGCTCGCGTTCGCGCTGCTGGCCTATTTCCGCTGGCGCGCCATGGCGATGTCGCCGGCATTGCAGGAGGCGCGCTTGCAGGCGTTGCAGGCACGCATCCGGCCCCACTTCCTGTTCAACAGTATCAACGCGGTGCTGGCCATCGTGCGCGCCGAGCCCAAGCGCGCGGAAACCGCGCTGGAGGATATGGCCGATCTGTTCCGTATGGCGATGAGCGATGCGCACGATCTGGTCGCATTGCGCGACGAGGTGGCGCTGGCGCAGCGTTATCTGGCGCTGGAGCAGCTGCGCATGGGCGAGCGGCTGCAGGTGCGCTGGCAGACCGAGCACATGCCGCAGCAGGCATTGATACCGCCGCTGATGTTGCAGCCGCTGCTGGAGAATGCGGTGTATCACGGTATAGAACCGCTGGCCGCAGGCGGCATCATCGATATCGACATCCGCGAAAAGAGCGGCCAGTTGCATCTGTCGGTGAGCAATCCGCTGCCGGGCAGGGCGGTGCCGTCCGACGGCAATCATCTGGCGCTGTCGAACATCCGCGAGCGTCTGGCGTTGCTGTTCGATGTGGAAGCCGAGTACCGTGTGGAACGCAACGATGACAGTTATCATGTGCACATCGTGATCCCGTTGCGTGAACAAGGGCTGCCATGAACGATACCGTGATCCTGCCGCTGACCGTGTTCATCGTGGACGATGAACCGCTGGCGCGCAGCCGCCTGAAGGAGCTGCTGGTCGACTGCAGCGCGCAGATCGAACTGCAAGTGGTGGGCGAGGCAGGCAACGGGCAGGAAGCCATCGACAAGTTGAACGAGACACCGGCCGAAGTGGTGCTGATGGACATCCGCATGCCGCAGATGGACGGACTGGAGCTGGCGCTGCATTTGAACAAGCTGGAGCACCCGCCGGTCATCATCTTCACCACCGCCTACGATGCGTATGCCATCCAGGCTTTCGAGCTGCGTGCCATCGACTATCTGCTCAAGCCCATCCGCCTTGGCCGCCTGTTCGAGGCGATCTCGCGCGCGCGCGATGCGGTGCCGATCCGCACCGAAGTACTGCGCGAGCTGATCCCGGAAGCGCGCAGCCATCTGTCGGCGCACGAGCGCGGCAAGGTGATCCTGATCCCGATCGAGGATGTGATCTATCTGCGTGCAGAGATGAAATACGTCACGGTACGCACCGCGAACCACGAATACCTGATCGAGGAGGCGCTCACCGCGCTGGAGAAGGAGTATGCCGCGCGCTTTGTGCGCATCCATCGCAGCTGCCTGGTGGCAAGATCGGCCATCGCCGGTTTCGAGAAAGGCGGAGAGGAAGGGGAGAGCGGCTGGCAGGTGAAGCTGCAAGGATTGGAGGAGAGGCTGCCGATCAGCCGTCGCCAATGGGGCAGCGTCAAGTCGCTGGGGGATGCACAGGAGCAGGGAGAATGAATTGCTGACCATATTGGTGATCAACTCAAAGGGCGGGTCGGGCAAGACCACACTGACCACCAATCTGGCGGCCTACTACGCCAACCGTGGGTTCCGCACCGCCATCATCGATTACGACCCGCAAAGTTCCAGCTTGCACTGGCTGCAGGCCAGACCCGCCACGCTGCCGGCCATCCATGCAGCCAATGGCGCGCCAGCCAAGGGCAATGCGCATCTGTCCAGCCGTCAAGGCTGGGTACCGCTGGATACCGAAGTGCTGGTCGTCGACGCGCCGGCCGGTGCCGGCGGCCTGCTGCTGAAAGACCTAGTGCGCAAGGCCAACTTCATCGTCATCCCGGTCGCGCCATCGCCGATCGATATCCGCGCCACGGCCGACTTCATCAAGGACTTGTTCCTGGTGGGTGGCGCGCGTACCGCCAATGCGCGCATGGCGGTCGTTGCCAATCGCGTGCGCAATCGCGGCAGTTCCGTCTATATCGCACTTGAGCGTTTCCTCGCCTCGCTCAAGATGCCTTTCCTCACTTCGCTGTCAGACAGCGAGGTGTACCTGCTATCGGCCGGTGAAGGGCTGGGCATCTTTGAACTGGATGAACTGGTGAGCGGCCGCGAGCGGCAGGAGTTCATGCCCATCGTGCGCTGGCTGGACGGGCATTTCCCCAACCGGTTCGGGGTCCGCTCCGAAGACAAGCAGGCCATCCTGGAAGGCTCGCGCAAGTGGGCGGCGTTCCGTGCGGGGAGTGCCACGGGCCGTTTCCCCGCTTTCCAGCCGTCGCTCGGGAAATGAGGCGCGGGATGATGAGGTTCGTCATCCTTGCGGTGGTGCTGGCGGTGCTGGGTGGTCATCAATTGTCTCGATTGTTCCTTGAGGTCGATGTGTCTTCCGCCAGACGTAGCGTGCAATTGCTGGAGATCGAGGAGCATCTGGACGATGCTGCCATCGGTCTGGGGCGGCAGGTGCAGGAATGGAAGGACATGCTGCTGCGCGTGGGGAACAGCGCGCAGCATGCAAGGCATCAGCAGGGCTTCAAGGAGGCCAGCATCGCTGTGCAGCATGCCCTGATGGAAGCACGCACCATCATGCTGGAGATAGGCATGGAGACGGCGGACATCGACGGACTGATCGCGGAACACAGATCGCTGTTGAGCGAATACCTGCAAGCCTACTCGGGGCTGCAATCATCGGAGAGCGCGAGCGGGCGCAAGGTGGACAGACAGGTGCAGGGAGTGGACCGCAGCCTACAGGCTCGCATCGTACAGGTCAAATCGGCGATCTCCGAGTATGCCAAGCAACAGCTTGCGCGCGCACCCCAGACGCAGGGCAGCCGCAACCTGATGGTCGGTCTGCTCGGTGCGGTCTCCTTGTTCGCGATGGCTGTGTTCGGCTTCGTGTCCGCCCGCCGCATGCGTGCAGGCTGAGCGGGTTGGTTGCGCTGGCATGGTGTTCGCCCCTGGAACTTTCATGGGTATAAGGGGTCAATCGCGCCGCGTTGACCTATGCGCAAAACCAAAGAAAAGGATTTGAGATGGTATCTACAGAGTTCTTCGAAGCACGCCAACGCTCGCTCTTCTCATGGGGGACGCTGGCCAAGCTGGGTCTGATCGCCGCATTCTTCGTGTGGTTCTATCTGATCTGGACTAGTACCGACGAGCTGGAGAGGCGATTGAATGCCATCGAGGATCCGTTTGCGGTCGCGCACGACCTGCAGACGGAATACAAGATAGAGGTGCAGGAGTGGAAGAACCTGCTGTTGCGCAGCGCGGACCGTGCCAGTCTGGACAAGAACTGGCATGCCTATGAGCAGCAGTATCGCAAGGTCGCCGGGGCGGCTGAGGCGGGCCTGAAACAGAGCGATGTCAGGGCGGTCAATGTGAAGCTGCAGTCCTTCATCGATGCGCATCAGGAGAACTATCTGCAGTACAAGAAGGAAAAGGAGAATTATGCGCAGTCCGGCTACGATCCGCGCAAAGCCGATTCGGAAGTGCGCGGGATAGACCGCCCGCTCATGGCGCTGCTCGAAGCGGCCGATGAAGCGATGCAGCACGAGAAGAAACTGATCAACGGGCGCTTGATCGCCCAGGCGCGCAACCAGATCGAGCAGAGCTTGATGGCCTTGATCCTGATGATGCTGGTGGTGGTCTGGCGCGCCAAGTTCTAGCGTCCCTTCGCCAGTCCAAAGAGAAGAAGCCCGCGATCTGCGGGCTTCTTCGTTTTAACCGCTGTTGCGCATCCCGGCGGCGATGCCGTTGATGGTGAGGTGGATCGCGCGTTTCACCTTCTCGTCGTCATCGCCATTACGGTGACGGTGCAGCAGCGAGACCTGCAGGTGGTTGAGCGGGTCGATGTAGGGGGTGCGCGTGGTCAGGCTGCGCGCAAAGGTCGGGTTGTCCTCCAGCAAGTGCGAGGCCCCGGTGATCTTGAACAGCATGTCGACCGTGTCCTGCCATTCCTGCTCGATCATGCCGAATATCTTGTCGCGCAAGGCTTCGTCCGGCACCAGCTCCGCATAGCGCGAGGCGATGCCCATGTCGGTCTTGGACAGCACCATGTCCATGTTGGACAGCAGGCCGTTGAAGAACGCCCAGTCCCTGTTCATGGCGCGCAGCTGGTCGAGGCCGGGTTGGCCTTCGCGTTCGATGAACTTCTTCACCGCGCTGCCGAAACCGAACCAGCCCGGCAACATGATGCGCGTCAGGCCCCAGCTGAACACCCAGGGGATGGCGCGCAGGTCCTCGATGCGGGCCATCGCCTTGCGCGAAGAGGGACGGCTGCCGATGTTGAGCTCGGCGATCTCGCGGATGGGGGTGGCGGCGAAGAAGAACTCGGTGAACCCCGGAGTCTCGTAAACCAGTTTACGGTAGGCGGCGATGGCATCCAGACTCATGGCTTCCATGATGCGCATGAACTCGGGGTTGCCATCCGCATTGTGCGGATAGTCCATCAGCGTGGCTTCCATGGTCGCGGCGACCAGGATCTCCAGATTGCGGCGGCCGATCTCCGGGTCGGAATACTTGCTGGAGATGACCTCGCCCTGTTCGGTGATGCGGATCTGCGCGTTCACGCTGCCCGGCGGTTGCGCCAGGATGGCCTGATAGCTGGGGCCGCCGCCGCGCCCGACTGTGCCGCCGCGGCCGTGGAACAGGCGCAATTCGACGCCGTGCTTGTTGAACACTTCCACCAGTTCCAGCTCGGCTTTGTAAAGCTCCCAGTTGGCGGTCAGATAGCCGCCGTCCTTGTTGCTGTCGGAATAACCCAGCATGACTTCCTGCGTGTTGTTGCGGCTCTTCGTGAGCAGCTCGCGATACCAGGGCAGCGAGAACAGCGCGTCCATGATCGTTCCACCGCCGCGCAGGTCGTCGATGGTCTCGAACAGCGGGATGATGTTGACCTGCAGCTCGCCGTCCTTGAGCAGGCCGCTCTGCTGCAGCATGAGCGCGACTTCCAGCACGTCGCTCACCGCATCCGCTTTGGAGATGATGTAGTTGGGCAGTGCATTGTGGCCGAAGCGGCTGTGTATCTCGGCGGCGGCCTGCATCAGCTGCAGTTCGCCGCGTACGACGGGCGAGAAGCCTTCCACTTCGGTGGCCAGCTGCTTGCCGTCCTGCAAGGCGGCGAGCAGGTGGGTGCGACGTGTCGCTTCATCCTGTTTCGCGTAGTCCGGGCAGCCTGCTGCCGCCAGCAATTCGCTGACGACCTGTTCGTGCACACCGCTGTGCTGGCGCATGTCCAGCGGCGCAAGATGGAAGCCGAACACCTCGGCGGCACGGCGCAGTTCGCCCATGCGGCCACGCGAAAGGTAGAAGGCACCGTGGCGCTCCAGCGACTGGATGACGATGTCGAGCTCGGCGATGAACTCTTCCGCCTTGATGTAAGGCTTCACCGTCTTGGCTACAGGGTGCAGATGGTGTACGCGATGCCCGAGGTGTTCGGTGGTGGCGACCAGTCGCGCATAGATGGCGAGCAGGGCGCGGCGGTAGGGCTCATCCTCGCGGCTCTCTGCCTGGTCCGGTGAGCGATCGGCGAACGCACTCAATTCCGGGCTGATATCGACCAGTCGGTCGGACAGGCTCAGCCGTGCGCTGAGCAGATTCGTTTCGGACAGATAGTATTCGAGCGCGGTGGCGGAATGCCGCTTCGCTGCGTCCAGCATCACCTCGTGCGTGACGAAGGGGTTGCCGTCGCGGTCGCCGCCGATCCAGCTGCCGACGCGCAGGAAGGGGGGCAGCTGGAAGCGCTGGCCGAAGCTCTTCTCCAGCTGCTTTTCGATATTGCCGTACAGCTTGGGTATCTCGCGCAGGAAGGTGTAGTCGTAGAACGACAGGCCGTTGTTGACCTCGTCCTCCACCTTCAGCTTGGTGGTGCGCAGCATACGCGTGCTCCACAGGATGAGCACGAAGCGGTGCAGGGTCTCTTCGTTCTCGTCCAGTTCTTCCGGTGTCATGTCCAGACGATCGCGCTCCGCCAGCAGCTTCGAGATGACGAGCTGGCAATTGAGGATGCTCTTGCGCTGCACTTCGGTCGGGTGTGCGGTCAGTACCGGCGAGATCAGGGCCTTGTCGAAGAAAGCGCGCACGGCATCCGCATCCAGCTTTTGCTCGTGGGCGTGATTCAGCACCAGCTGCAGGCTGCCTTCCTGCGGGCGGGAGCCGGCCTTCTGGTGCACGCGGCGGCGGCGGTTGTGGTGCAGGTCTTCCGCGATATTGGACAGCTGCGAGAAGTAGCTGAAGGCGCGCACCACCAGCAGGGTCTCCTCCGGGGACAAGGCATCGAGCATCTGCTCCAGCTTCTCGCCGTCGCGCTCATCCTGCGTCTTGCGGAAGGTCACCGCCGCGCGGCGGATACTCTCGATCAGCTCGTAGGTCTTGTCGCCTTCCTGCTCGCGCAGGGTGTCGCCGAGCACGCGCCCGAGTAAGCGGATGTCTTCCCGCAAAGGTGCGTCTTTGCTGGAGATGCTGGTGGATGCTGCGATCAGATTTGTCTTCATCTTTTAATGTCGTCGGCGCAAAAGCGCGGCGCTCCTGATAGAATGCGCCGCGCTCATGTGCTAAATAAATGCAAGGAAAACCAATGATTCAGGCTACGTTCACTCCTCCATCCCGTCTGGTGATCGCCTCGCGCGAAAGCGCGCTGGCCATGTGGCAGGCCGAACATATACGGGACAGACTGCGCGCATTATACCCGCAAACCACGGTCGAGATTCTCGGCATGACCACGCAGGGCGACCAGATATTGAACGTCACCTTGTCCAAGATCGGCGGCAAGGGCCTGTTTGTGAAGGAGTTGGAGACGGCGCTGGAGAACGGCAGCGCCGACATCGCCGTGCATTCCCTGAAAGATGTGCCGATGAACCTCCCGCAAGGTTTCATGCTGGCCTGCATCGGTGAGCGCGAAGATCCGCGCGATGCATTCGTTTCCAACGATTTCGACAGCCTGCAATCCCTGCCGCCCGGCAGCGTGGTCGGTACCTCCAGCCTGCGCCGCGAATGCCAGCTGCGCGCACGTTTCCCGCATCTGAAGATAGAGCCGCTGCGCGGCAATGTGCAGACCCGCCTGCGCAAGCTGGACGAGGGACAGTACGCGGCCATCATCCTCGCCGCCGCCGGTCTCAAGCGTCTGGGGCTGGGAGCGCGCATCCGCAACGAGATCTCCAGCGACGACAGCCTGCCCGCAGTGGGGCAGGGTGCCTTGGGCATCGAGACACGCGCCGGCCGTGCCGACCTGGCGGCCCTGCTGGCCCCGCTGCATCATGCCGATACCGCTGCCTGTGTGCTGGCCGAGCGCGCGATGAGCCGCACCCTGAACGGCAGCTGTCAGGTGCCGCTGGGTGGTTTCGCCGAAGTGCAGGGCGGCAAGTTGCGCATGCGCGGTTTCGTCGCCACTCCGGACGGCTCGCGGCTGCTGCGCACCGAACACATCGGCGACATCGCGCAGCCCGAAGCGCTGGGGGAGCGGGTGGCGCAAGACCTGCTCAAGCAGGGTGCGGGCGAGATCCTTGCCGCACTGAATGACTGACAGACCGCTCGCCGGATTGTCCATCGTCGTCACGCGCCCGCGTGACCAGTCGCGCGGGTTGGCGGCCAGCTTGCAGGCACTTGGTGCCGAGCCGGTCGTGCTGCCCTTGCTGGAGGTCGCTCCGGCAACGGACCAGGCCGCGTTGCAGGCATTCGTGCAACGCGCCGCCAACTGCCGACTCCTCATCTTCATCAGCCCGAATGCAGTGCACTATGGCATGGCAGCCTTGCATCGCATCGCGGACGGCGTGCGCGTCGCTGCTGTCGGCCAGGGTACAGCCAAAGCATTACGCAAACTGCAAGTCGAACAGGTGGTCGTACCGGCAGAGCGTTTCGATAGCGAAGGCCTGTTGGCTTTGCCCGAGTTGCAGCAGGTGGCGGGTTGGGACATCGCCATCCTGCGCGGCGACGGCGGCCGCGAACTGCTGGGCGAGACGCTGGCGGCGCGCGGCGCGAAGGTCGAATACGTGACCTGCTACCAGCGCCGCAAGCCGGCGCTGGACGCGGAAGCCTGGCTGGCCGCGCGGCCGGACGTCATCACCGTGACCAGCAGCGAGGCGCTGGCGCACCTGTGGCAGGGGCTGGGTGAGACGGCTGTGCTGCTGGCGCGCACCACGACCCTGTTCGTCGCGCATCCGCGTATAGCCGCGATCGCGCAGTCGCAGGGCTGGCGGCAGGTGGTCACCGTAGCAGCCGGAGATGACGGAATGTGCGCGGGTTTGGTAGCATGGGCCGCACAGCACAGAAAGTGAGTCGAGCATGAGCGAAGAGACATCCTCCAGTCCGTCCCCCGCCAAGCAGGATAATGCAGCCGAAGCGCCGCGCGCCGTGCACGAGGGGCGCGTGGTGTCGGTGGTGTCGCGCATGTCGCTCACCCAGCTCACGCTGGCGGTGCTGGTGGTGGTCTTCATCTGGCAATGGCTGGATGCACACAGGCGCATCAATCAGCTGGAGGAGATGGTCGCACAGCGCCTGTCCGAAGTGTCGGGCAGCAATCAGGCGAACCAGACCTTGCTGGCGCAAAGCCAGGAGCAGGTGCGTGATCTTGGCGGCAAGTTGAGTCTGCTGGAGAACCGTTTCGCCGAGACACAGGCACAGCGCGCGGTGCTGGATGCGCTGTATCAGGACATCTCCAGCAACCGCGATGTCGGCGTGCTGGCCGATGTCGAACAGGTGTTGCTGGTGGCGGACCAGCA
Source organism: Sideroxyarcus sp. TK5 (assembly GCF_054601595.1). Classification (NCBI taxonomy): domain Bacteria; kingdom Pseudomonadati; phylum Pseudomonadota; class Betaproteobacteria; order Nitrosomonadales; family Gallionellaceae; genus Sideroxyarcus; species Sideroxyarcus sp. TK5. The sequence continues at coordinate 351,312 of NZ_BAAHSJ010000003.1, forward strand.
GTTGCGACTGTCCGCCAACGTCAAGGCGGCATTGATCGCCATGCAGAATGCGGAAAGCCGGTTGCAGCGTCTGGACCGGCCCGGCCTGGCTGAATTGCGCAAACGTATCGGGCGCGATATCGAGCATCTTCGAGCGCTGCCGGAGGTGGACCAGCCGGAATTGAGCAGGCAACTGGAAAGCATCATCATCGCGGTGGATGGTTTGCCGCTGGCGCAGGATGTGCGCCCGCCCGCCAGGGCGAAGACGGTCGCGGCAGAGCCGGCTGAGGGGAATGCGTGGCAACGTTTCTGGCATGAGCTGTGGCAGGAGTTGCGCCAGCTCATACGCATCGAGGACACCCGCCAGCAGGAATTGCCGCTGCTGTCTCCCGAACAGTCCTTCTTCATGCGCGAGAACGTGAAACTGCGTTTGCTGACGGCCAAACTGGCCATGATGACGCACGACCAGGCCGGCTTCCGTCGCGAGCTGAAGACCGTGCGGTTATGGCTGGATCGCTATTGCGACAACACGGCACGTGCAACGCAGCAGGTGCTGGGTGAGGTGAAGAAACTGTCAGCCGCCACGATCGCTGTCGACGTGCCGGACATCAGTCCCACGCTGGATGCCGTGCGCAACTATCGCGCTGCGCAGGAGCGGAGCGCGAAATGAGGTTGCTGTTCTGGTTGCTGGCATTGTTCGCCGTGGCGGCCGGATTCGCCGTTTTCGCCCGCAATCCCGGTTATGTGTTGCTGGTCTATGCACCCTGGCGCGTAGAGCTTTCGCTCACCATGTTCATCCTGGCGCAACTATTGGTTCTGGCCGGTGCGTATATGTCGTTGCGCCTGCTGATCGGCGCGTTGACCTTGCCGGATTTCGTGCGCCGCTTCCGCGCCGAACGTGCGCAGAAGAAGGGGCGGGCGGCGATGCTGGCTGCATTGACTGCTTACTTCGAGGGGCGTTACGCCGTGGCGGAAAGAGAGGCCGAGCGCGCGATCGCGCTGGGAGAAAGCACGGCGCTCAACGCCATCCTGGCGGCGCGCGCCGCAAACGAGTTGCGCCAATTCGACAAACGCGATGCCCACTTGCGATCCGCGCAGGGAAAATCGCCGGGGGACGATACGCTGCGGCTGATGGCTCAGGCACAGTTCGACCTGGAACAGCGCCAGCCGCAAAAGGCGCTGGGCGCGCTAAAGGCGCTGCCGGGCAATGCGCAACGCAAACATGTCGGTGCCCTGACACTGGAACTGAAGGCACAACAGCAGGCGCGCAACTGGGATGCGGTGCTGGAAGTCGCCAACCAGCTCGAAAAACGCAACGTATCCCATCGCCCCATGGCCGAGCAGATGCGACAGCAGGCGTGGCTGGAGAAACTGCGTGCCTGCGCGGAGGATGGCAAATCGCTGCGCGCGGTGTGGAAGGGCATGCCGGCCGAGTTCCGGCATCAACCGCGCATCGCCGCCGAAGCGGCGCGCACCTTCATGCGTCTTGGCGAATGCGCGATGTCGCGCAAGATACTTGCCGAGACGCTGGACGCCGAGTGGGATAGCGGACTGGTCGCGCTGTACGGCGATTGCCGTGAAGGTAGCGTAGTGGCACAGATCGAACAGGCGGAAGCCTGGCTGAAGGAACACCATGACGATGCGGGCCTGATGCTGACACTGGGCAAGCTGTGCCTGCATCAGGAACTATGGGGCAAGGCGCAGAGCTATCTGGATGCCAGCATCAGTCTGCAACCCAGCCGCGATGCCTATACGGCTCTGGCGCATCTGGCCGAGAAGCAACAGAAGCCGGATGATGCCTTCAAGTATTACCAGCTGGCTACGCAGCTGGCTGAGCCGGGCTCTTCGGCGCGAAAGTGAAGGCGTCGGAATAGAAGGCGCTGTTCGGCAGGCCGCACTGTGCTGTGAAGTCGTTGTGCGCCGCTTCCACCACCACCGGCGCGCCGCAGGCATACACATCGTAGCCGGACAGGTCGGTGAAGTCCTCCAGGACCGCCTGATGCACGAAACCGGAACGTCCCTCCCACGCTTCGTCCGATACCACCGGTGTGAACTTGATGCCATGCGCTTCCCATGCGCGGATCTTGTCCAGCATGTACAGGTCGGCAGCCTTGCGTACGCCCCAGTAGAAGTGCATCTCGCGTTTGAAGCCGATCTTGATCGCATGCTCGATGATGGCTTTGACCGGCGCGAAGCCGGTGCCGCTGGCCACGAACACGATGGGCTTATTTGAATCCTCGCGCAGGAAGAAAGTGCCCAACGGCCCTTTGATGCGCAGGATGTCGCGTTCTTTCATGGTGTGGAACACATGCTCGGTGAACGTGCCGCCGGGGATGTAGCGCACGTGCAGCTCCAGCAGGCCGTCGTCGTGTGGCGCATTGGCCAGCGAGAAACTGCGCGGTTTGTCGTCCTTCTGCAGGATGTCGATGTACTGGCCGGCGAGGAACTGCAAACGCTCGTTCGCCGGCAATTTCAGGAAGAGCGCCATCACGTCGTCGGCCAGCTTCTCCATCTTCTCCACGCGGCAGGGCAGCATCTTCACCGGGATGTCCTGCGCGCGCGTCACCTCGTGGCTCTCGATCACCACATCCGACAAAGGCTTTGCGCAACAGAACAGCGCCATTCCCTCGGCCTTCTCCTCATCGGTCAGCGCGTAAGACTGGTGATCGCCGAAATCGACCTTGCCTTCCAGCACCTTGCCCTTGCAAACGCCGCATGCGCCGTTGCGGCAGCTGTAGGGCAACACCAGACCATGCTCGAGCGCGGCCTCCAGAATGGTCTCACCTTCCGCAACGGTGAAAGAGTGCTGGCTGGGCTGTATCGTGGTCTTGAAGCTCATGGGGCGCATTCCGGTTTGAATAAAGGGCGCGATTTTAACGCATAATCACCGAATGACTAATCTGCTCCTTGTCGGTTGTGGGGATATCGCGCGACGCCTGCTACCGCTGTTGCGCGACCGTTACCGGCTCTATGCGCTGCTGCGCGATCCGGAAAAAAGCGCCGCCTGGCGCGCAGGCGGAGCGATGCCGCTCATAGCCGATCTTGATGACAGGCGGTGTCTGGCACGCATCGGTGGTGTGGCGGATATTGTGATCCATCTCGCGCCGCCACTGCCGGGTGCACGCCGCGACACGCGTACCGCACACTTGCTGTCGGCCCTGTCGCATGGAAGTCTGCCGCAGCACTTCATCTACATCAGCACCAGCGGTGTGTACGGCGATTGCGGCGGAGAGGTTGTGAGCGAGACGCGCCGCCTCGCGCCGTGCAGTGCGCGGGCAGCGTTGCGCGTGAGCGCAGAACGGCAGGTGCGCGCGTGGGCGCGACGCAACGGTGTGCACGCCAGCATCCTGCGCGTGCCGGGTATCTATGCGGCTGAACGGTTGCCGCTGGAAAGGCTGCGTGCCGGAACAGCGGCTATAGTGGCCGCTGAAGATGGTTACAGCAACCACATCCACGCCGACGATCTGGCGCGCATCATCGTTGCCGTGTTGCGTCGCGGCAAGAGCAATCGGGTATACCACGCTGTGGATGACGACGAGATGAAGATGGGGGATTACTTCGATCGGGTGGCTGATGCGCATGGCTTGCCGCACCCGCCAAGGTTGGCGCGAGCCGAAGTGCAGCAGGCGGTATCCCCGGCGATGTGGTCGTTCATGGCGGAGTCGCGGCGCTTGAGTAACGTCAGGATGAAGCGCGAGCTGCAGGTGAGATTGCTTTATCCGACGGTCGGGGATGCGCTGAAAAAATGATCCGGTGACTAGGCGCGTTCACTCGCCCCACTTCGCTATCAAGTTCTGCTCCACCCCCAAGTGATCCAGTATCCGCGCCACCACGAAGTCGACCATCGCTTGCACGCTCTGTGGATGATGATAGAAGCCCGGATTGGGTGGCATGATGACCGCACCCGCATGTGACAGCTTGAGCATGTTCTCCAGATGGATGGCGGAGAATGGCATTTCCCTCGGTGCGAGTATCAGCGTGCGCTTTTCCTTCAGCATCACATCGGCCGCGCGGCAGATCAGGTCGTCGCTGATACCTCCGGCGATCTTGCCCAGCGTGCCCATGGTGCAGGGGCAGACCACCATGCCGTCGCCGGGGTTGGAGCCGGAGGCCATGGGGGCGTACCAGTCCTGGATGCCGAACACTTTGAGTTCACCACTGAAACTGCCGAAGCGCTCTTTGAACAGATGCTCCGCATCCTGCGGGCGGCCGGGCAGGGTGAAGTCCAGTTCCTGCTTGGCGACGATCTGCGCCGCCTGCGAGTAAACAAGATGCACGCGTTGCCCGCCCTGCAGCAGACATTCGAGCAGGCGCATGCCGTAGGGCAAGCCGGAAGCACCGGTGAAGGCGAGCGTGATGGTCTTCATGACTTGATTTCCGGAACATGACTGTCGTCATTATCCATGAATCTCGCCGCGACCAATCCGTTCACGGTACCGAATACCAACGCGGCAGTGGCGAAGATGGGAATGAGGTAGGCGATGCCGCTGTGCGGGATGAGCCACAGATAGACCACAGCCATCTGCCCGGTGATGTGGGCGAGCGAGGCGAGTACGCTGTGCGTGACCGGGCCGAACATCCGTTGTGGCAAGCGGACGGAGAGCGCGAGCATGCCCAGACTGCATAGCGCACCGCTCAAACTCAGGAAGAATCCCGGCGCAAGGAAATTCCCGAACAGCAGGCTGCCGGCGACCACGCGCAGCAACGACACCCACACCGCTGCGCGCCAGCCGAAACGGGCCAGTACGATGAGCGTGATGATATTGGCCAGCCCCGGTTTGACACCGGGCAATGGCGATGGGATGGCGTTCTCCAGCACGGTCAGGCCGAGTGCGACCGCTGCCATCCTGGCGAGGTGGTGATCCTCGGCGGTGGTGCTCAGTTTAATAGTTGAGGCTGTCATATTTTTTCTGCCCGCCCGTCAGTTCCACGCTGACCTCGTTCGGCAGGCATATCGCGATCTCTCCGGACTGTTCCAGCCAGCCCTGTCGCACGCAATACTGCCTTGGGCTGGGGTCGCTGCTGATGCGCGCTTTGCCTTTTTCGATGGTGATGATGCTGGTGCCGAGCGGGCCGGGCACCTCGATGCGCTGGTCGCGCGAGAGCGGGACCGAGCTGAATATCTTGCCGCCGCTACGGATGACGGCGGTGTCGGCGAGGCCGCCGTTCCACACCTTGCCGGAGAGCAGGATGATGCACAGCCCGCCTGCCAGCAGGGTGAGCCAGTCGCCCGGTCTCAGGTCGCGCAGGAAGGGGCGGTGCAACTCATGAGAGTTCACGGTGGCGCACCAACACCTGTTGCTGTGACTGGAAGTGCCTGGCCAAACGCTCGGACAGATAGACCGAACGGTGCTGCCCGCCGGTGCAGCCGATGGCGACGGTCAGGTAGCTGCGGTTGTCGGCGATGTAGTTGGGCAACCAGTCTTCCACGAAACGGCGGATGTCGTCGTACATCTTGTCGACCATAGCCGTGTTCTGCAGGAAATCGATCACCGGCGCATCGCGTCCGGTCAACGGGCGCAGCACCGGATCGTAGTGCGGATTGGGCAGGCAGCGCACGTCGAATACCAGATCGGCATCCAGCGGGATGCCGTGCTTGAAGCCGAACGACTGGAACAGCAAAGTGAGGCGCGCGCGGTCGAGCACGATGAACTGTTTGACCCACGCGCGCAGGGCATTGGCACCCAGTTCGCTGGTGTCGATACGGTGTCCGATGCTGGCGATCTCGGTGAGCAACTCGCGTTCGTATGCCACGCATTCCGGCAACGTGCGCACGCCATCGTTCAGCGGATGCAGGCGGCGCGTCTCGGAGAAACGTTTTACCAGCGTGTCGGTCTGCGCATCGAGGAACAGCAGATGCACATCCACCCTCTGCGATTTGAGCGCGTCGATGTGCTGCGGCAGGGAGTGCACACTGCCGCCGCTGCGCACGTCGACGCTGACACCGACGCGGGTGTTGCCGGTTTCGCGCAGGTTCTGGATCAGTGCGGGCAGCAGTTCCGCGGGCAGGTTGTCCACGCAATAGAAGCCGGAATCCTCCAGGGTCTTGAGGGCGACGCTCTTGCCCGAGCCGGAAAGGCCGCTGATCAGGATAAGCTGCATGGCTCAGTCTCCCGAGAGTTGCTGTTCCTGCCGCGCGATGAATTCCTGCATGGTGTCGATGCCGCGCTGCTGCAAAACGAAGTTGCGTGCGGCGGCTTCGACCAGCACGGCGAGGTTGCGGCCAGCCAGCACCGGTATCTCGACCTTGCTGATGGTGACGCCGAGGATGTCTTCCTTGCCGGATTGCGGCAGACGGTCCAGCTTGCTCAGGTCGTCGTGCGGCGGACGATACAGATGCACGATGAGTTTCAGGCTCTTCTTGCGGCGCACGGCCGTCTCGCCGAACATGGTGCGGATGTTCAGGATACCCAGCCCGCGCACCTCCAGCAGGTCGCGCAGCAGATCCGGGCAGCGACCTTCCAGTGCCTCGGGCGAGATGCGGAACAGGTCGACGATATCGTCCGCGACCAAGCCGTTGCCCCGCGTGATGAGCTCCAGTGCCAGCTCGCTCTTGCCGACTCCGCTGTCGCCGGTGATCATCACGCCGACACCCAGCACGTCCAGGAACACGCCGTGGCGCGAAGCGGAATCGGCCAGCGCCTTGACCATGTAGTGGCGCACCATCCACATCAGGTGGACGCTGCCCAGCGGCGAATGGAACAGCGGCGTCTCGGTGCGGTTGGCGAAATCGATCAGCCCCTTAGGGATCTCGGTCTCGCCGGCGACGATCAGGCAGGAGGGTTTTTGCCGGTCAAGGGCTGCGAGCGACGTTGCCAGATCGGCGGGAGAGAGATCATGCAGATAGTCCAGTTCGGTATTGCTCAACACCTGGATCCAGTTCGGGTGCACCAGGTTCAGGTGGCCGATCAGTCCCCAGTTGGAGGCGTTGACGGTCTCGCTGTCGAGCGTGCGCTCGGAGCCGTCACCGGCGACCCAGGTGAGCCCGAGGCGCTCCTGTTTGTCGCGGAACAACTGCCTGATATTGACCTGGGCCACGGCGGATCAGGGGTTCCAGTCGTTGAACAGCTGATGCATCTCGGTCGGGTCGTCGGTCGCTTCCAGACGATCACGGAAGGCCTGTTCGCTGAACATCTGGGCCAGTTCGCCCAGTATCTGCAAGTGCAGGTCGGTAGCGCGCTCCGGCACCAGCAGCACGAAGATGAATTTCACCGGCTGGCCGTCCGGTGCATCGAACGGGATGGGTGTCTTCATCTTGACGAAGGCGGCCGCCGCATCGCGCAGACCCTTGACGCGACCATGCGGGATCGCCACTCCCTGTCCCAGTCCGGTGGAGCCGAGCTTCTCGCGCGCGAACAAGCTGTCGAACACCTGGCTGCGCGCGATGCCCAGCGTGTTCTCGAACAGGATGCCCACGTGCTCGAAGACGCGTTTCTTGCTGGAGGATTCGCTGTCCAGCATCACGCAGTCGGGGGCCAATATCTTGCTGATTAGACTCATGCTGATTCACCAAATTGAAACGAGGCAGCGTGTGTCGCTGCCTCGTCCGGTTTACTCTGCTGCCTGATGTTTGCCCGAATCGTCGTGGCGACGTGCTTCGAACTTCTCCTTGTGCTTCAGCACCTGGCGATCCAGTGAATCGATCAGGGCGTCGATGGCGACGTACAGGTTGCTGTCCTCGGACTCGGCAAACAGCGTCTTGCCGCTGATGTTGAGTGTGGCTTCTGCCTTCTGCTGCAGCTTTTCGACGGAAAGGATGACGTTCACGTCGATCACATTGTCGAAATGGCGTTTGACCTTGTCCAGTTTGCCGATCACATGTTCGCGGATCGCGGGAGTGATCTCCATGTGGCGTCCTGTGAGATTGAGGTTCATGGCCTGCTCCTTTATGGTTAGAGTGATTTACGAAGGTTGACCGGGAGGATGTTCATGGATTCCCGGTATTTTGCCACGGTACGGCGGGCGACGATAATGCCCTGCTGTGCCAGGATTTCAGACATGCGGCTATCGGACAGGGGTTGGCGAGTATCTTCCTCGCTAACCATCTGTTTGATAAGGGCACGGATGGCGGTGGAAGAACAAGCCCCCCCCGCATCGGTGGCCAGACCGCTGCCAAAGAAATACTTGAATTCGTAGATGCCGCGCGGGGTGAGCATGAACTTCTGTGTGGTCACGCGCGAGATGGTGGATTCGTGCAGTTCGAGCTGCTCGGCGATCTCGCGCAGCACCAGCGGCCGCATGGCGATGTCGCCGTGCTCGAAGAACTGGCGCTGACGCTGCGCGATGGCCTGTGCCACGCGCAGGATGGTCTCGAAACGCTGCTGCAGGTTCTTGATGAACCAGCGCGCTTCCTGCAACTGCGTCGCCATGCCCTGCGCGCTGGCATCGCCGCGCTGCTGCAGGATGTTGGCATAGACCTGGTTGATACGCAGGCGCGGCATGGCTTCAGGATTGAGGCGTGCCTTCCAGATACCGCCGACCTTCTCCACCAGCACATCTGGCACCACATAGTCGGCCGCACGATGCTCGAATGCCATACCGGGTTTGGGTTGCAGATGCACGATCAGATCCTGCGCGGTGCGCAAGGCATCATCATCGCAACGCAACAGACGTTTCAGCCTGGAAAAGTCGCGTGCGGCCAGCAAGTCCAGATGTTCGCCCACGATGCGCAAGGCCATATCCCGTCCCGGCACGTCTTCGGGGATCGCCTGAAGCTGCAGCGTCAGGCATTCGCGCAGGTCGCGCGCGCCGATGCCGGGCGCATCCAGATGCTGCAACTGCACCAGCGCGGTCTCCAGATCGTCCAGCGTGATATCCAGCTCCTCCGGGAAGATCTCCACGATCTCTTCCAGGGGTTGGGCCAGGTAGGCGTTCTCGTCCAGTGCGTCGATGAGCAGGCCGATGATCTTCTTGTCGCGTTCGTCCAGCAGGCTCATGTTCAGCTGCCAAAGCAGATGCTCGCGCAGGTTGGGACGATCGGAAGCGACTTCCTGATAACCGTCATCCTCGTCATCCGGGCTGCTGTTTGCCGCATGGCTGAAGTTCTGTTCACCCCACTCCGGCGTCTCGTCGTTGGCCGGGCTCTCGGTGGCCGAGCTTTCCGTGCGTTCAGTCACCTGCGTGCCAGTGTCATTACTGCCGCTGTAGGTCTGGTTGGCGGTGTCGTCTATCCGTTCCAGCAACGGGTTCTCGTCCAGCAGGCGCGCGGCTTCCTGATTGATCTCCAATGTGGAGAGCTGCAACAGCTTGATCGCTTGCTGCAACTGCGGTGTGAGCAGGAGCTGTTGGGATTGACGGAGTTGGAGAGCGGGTTTCATCTTGGGTGTCTGGTGAGGGGCGGCGCTTCTTATAGCTTGAAGTTCTCGCCCAGATACACCTTCCTCACGCCCTCATTATAGATGATTTCCTCCGGCGTGCCTTCCGCCATCACCGAGCCGGCATTGATGATGTAGGCGCGGTCGCAGATGCCCAGCGTCTCGCGCACGTTGTGGTCGGTGATCAGCACGCCGATATCGCGCTCCTTGAGGAAGCGGATGATCTTCTGGATGTCCAGCACGGCGATGGGGTCGACGCCGGCGAAGGGCTCGTCCAGCAGGATGAAGCGCGGGTCGGTGGCCAGCGCGCGCGCGATCTCGACGCGCCGCCGCTCGCCGCCGGAGAGGCTGATCGCCGGGTTGTTGCGGATGTGGGTGATGTGCAGGTCGTTCAGCAGCGCTTCGAGACGCTGCGACTGCTCTTCCGGGGAATAATCATGCAGCTCGAGCACCGCCTCGATGTTCTGGCTGACGGTCATGCGGCGGAAGATGGAAGCCTCCTGCGGCAGATAGGCAAGACCCAGCCGTGCGCGCCTGTGGATGGGCAGATGGGTGACCTTTTCGCCGTCTATGGTGATCTCTCCGCCGTCGGCGGCGACCAGGCCGACGATCATGTAGAAGGTGGTGGTCTTGCCCGCGCCGTTCGGGCCCAGCAGACCGACCACCTCGCCGCTGCTGACATGCAGCGAGGCATCCTGCACCACGGTACGGGCACGGTAGGTCTTCTTCAGGGATTCGGTACGGAGTTCGCTCATGTCAGTGTCTTTGCGAGGCAGGGGTGGACAGGTTCTCGCTGGGTTGTATGGTCAGTGTGCTTGCCGGGGCGGATGCAGCCGGGGATTTGTCCCGCTTGGGTTGTATCACGGCGCGCACCCGGTCGTTGCCGGTCTTTTGTGAAGCTTCATCGCCGCGCGCGCTGAACACTTCCGTCTTGGTGCTGTAGGTGATGTGCGCCCCCTGGACTTCGTCCTGTCCGCGCTTGACGCGGGCGCGGTCGTAAAAGTCCACGGTCTCGGCACGGGTGTCGTATTCGATCCTTTCGCCGTAGCCTTCCGCATACTCCTCGCTGCCCTCATAGCGCTGGCGGAATTTGGCCGGATGCCCGATGGCGGTGAGGTGTTGATAGCCGTCCTTGTCCTCGCGAACATCTATGCGGTCTGCCTGAATGTTCAAAGTTCCCTGTATCAACTGGACACGGCCTTCAAAGCTCTTGAATTGGCGCGCGTCGTCTATCAGTACCTGATTGGCCTCCAGATGCACGGGTTTGTCGCGGTCTGCCTGTTCCGCCATGACGCTTGGGGCGCAGAGCAGGAAAGGGATGAGCAGCAGCTGCTTAGTCGTTCTTTTCATGGACGGCTCGGACTTGTTGCAGGAATCTCACGGTACGTGCCCCGTTGTCCAGCTCCATGCCGACGGCATGGATGGTGTTGTAACGGTCGAACATCAACACCGGGAAATTCGTCTCCGCCCAGCCATCGTCCGGCAGTACGCGCAGATATTCGGTATTGAAGTGCTGGTCCTGTGCCGGCGATCTCCCCGGTCTGAATATGTGGACATCCTCATGCAGCTTTACCTCTTCGCCTTTGCTGCTGAGCATGCCGCTTTGCGCGTCGATCCGGGTGGGGGCATGGTCCTTGAAGAAGCTGGTCAGGCTGGGGGTTTTCATGTGGGTCGTGTCATCATCCGGGTAGTGCCACATCTTTTCCGTGAGCAGTGTGAAGCGGGGCTGCCCTTCCGTGTTCAGCGCGGTCGAGCGCAACCCGTAGACCACGAAATCGACATCGTGGCGCTGGGCACCGGTGGCCGGCTCCACGGGCTGGACTTGCAGGTTCAGCCAGTAACTGCCGAGCAGCAGCGCCAGGACGGGCAGCAGTGGCAGCCAGACACGCAAGCGATTGACGAAAGAGAGCTGGCTCATCGATCCAGGAAGGGCGCGAGTTGTGCCTCGAGCGTGCCCTGTGCCGACATGACCAGTTCGCAGATCTCGCGCACGGCACCGTGGCCGCCGGCACGCTGGCTCACATAATCGGCGCGGTCACGCACGCATTGCGGCGCATCGGGGACACTGAACGACACGCCGACGTTGCGCATCACCGGCAGGTCGATCACGTCGTCGCCCATGAACGCGGCTGCTGCGGGGGGTATCCTCAAGTCTGCCAGCAGAGACTGCATGGCGGCATATTTGTCCTCCACACCCTGATAGAGCCGGGTGATGCCCAGATTCTTCGCGCGCAGCTCGACACAGCGCGAGGTCCGCCCGGTGATGATGGCTAGCTCCACGCCGCTGGCCTTGAGCATCTTCATGCCGTGCCCGTCGAGTGAGTTGAAGCGTTTGAACTCCTCGCCGGAATCGGAAAGGAAAAGCCCGCCGTCGGTCAGCACGCCATCCACATCGAAGGCGATCAGGCGCAGCGGTTTGATTCGGTCTGTCAGTGACATCAGATGACTTTCGCTTTCAGCAGGTCGTGCATGTTCAGCGCGCCCAGTACTTTCTTGTTCGCATCGACCACCAGCAACTGGGTGATGTTGTACTGCTCCATCATCTGCACCGCTTCAACGGCGAGCGCGTCGGGGCCGACCGTGCGCGGCGTCTTCGACATCACCGCGCTGACCGGGGTGGTGTTGAAATCCAGCTTCTTTTCCAGTGTTCGGCGCAGATCGCCGTCGGTATAGATGCCCAGCAGCTTATGGTTTTTATCGACGATGCCGGTCATGCCCAGACCCTTGCGGGAGATCTCCAGCACCGCCTGAGCCAGTGTCGCGTCTTCCGGCACCATGGGGATGCTGGCATGGCTGTGCATGATGTCGCGCACATGGGTGAGCAGGCGTCGCCCCAGACTGCCGCCGGGGTGGGAGCGGGCGAAATCCGCTTCGCCAAAGCCCTTGGCATCCAGCAGTGCGACAGCCAGCGCATCGCCCAGTGCGAGGGCTGCCGTGGTGCTGGCGGTCGGGGCCAGTCCCATGGGACAGGCCTCCTGCGCCACCGCGCCGTTCAGGTGTACATCCGCCTCCAGCGCAAGACTGGACTTGGGATTGCCGGTCAGGCTGATGAGCTTCGCCCCCTGGCGCTTCAGCACCGGGACGATGGTCAGCAACTCCTCGCTCTCGCCCGAGTAGGAGATGCCGATGAACACATCATCCTGCGTCACCATGCCGAGGTCGCCGTGGCTGGCCTCACCCGGATGGACGAAATAGGCCGGTGTGCCGGTGCTGGAGAAGGTGGCCGCGATCTTGCGTGCGATATGCCCGGACTTGCCCATGCCGCTCACGATCACCCTGCCTTTGCAGGCGAGGATCAGATTGATGGCATCGAGGAAGTTCGAGTCGACCCGGTCAGCCAGCGCTTTGAGGGCATCGGCTTCTATGGTCAGTACGCGGCGCGCGAGTTCGAGCGCGTGCGGGGCGGCGGGAGTCGGTTTGTTCATGGCGCGAATTATAGGTGAACAACCCAGTCGTGTCTTTGCCGCTATCCAGGCCGAGAACGATTTTGAAACTTGCAAAAGTTAGGGCATCATCAGCCGCATGAACGATTCGTTGCAACTCCTGCTCATTCTGCTCGCCGTCGCCGTGCTGGTGGTGGTGCTGTTCCGCTCGCTGCACCTGCCTGCCATGCTGGGCTATCTCATCGTCGGCGTGCTGATCGGCCCGCATGCGCTGGGCTGGATCCCCGATGCGCCGGAGACGCGCCATCTCGCCGAATTCGGCGTGGTGTTCCTGATGTTCAGCATCGGTCTGGAATTCAGCCTTGCCCGCTTGCGCGCCATGCAGCGGCTGGTGTTCGGCCTGGGCACTGCGCAGGTGGTCGCCACCATGTTGCTGGTCATGCTTACGTCGCTGTTCTTCGATCTGGGCTGGGCGGCGGGGCTGGCGCTGGGCGGCATCATGGCCATGTCCTCCACGGCCATCGTCAGCAAGATGCTGGTGGAACGTGCCGAGCTGAACACGCCGCACGGCCAGAAGATCATGGGCGTGCTGCTGTTCCAGGATCTGGCCGTGGTGCCGCTCATCATCCTGATACCGGCGCTGGCGTCGCAGGATGGCAATCTCTCGTCCACGCTGGCCTACGCGGCATTGAAGGCGATCCTGGTGCTGACCGCGTTGCTCACTTTCGGCCAGCGTTTGTTGCGGCCATGGTTCCATCTGGTCGCGCGCCAGAAATCTTCCGAACTGTTCATGCTGAACGTGCTGTTGTTCACCCTCGGTCTGGCCTGGGTCACCGAACTGAGCGGCCTGTCCATGGCGCTGGGTGCCTTCGTCGCGGGCATGCTGATCTCTGAGACGGAATACCGCTACCAGGTGGAAGAGGACATCAAACCGTTCCGTGATGTGCTGCTCGGTCTGTTCTTCGTCACCATCGGCATGATGCTGGACATGCAGGCGCTGATCGACGGCTGGGCGTGGATACTGTTGCTGTTGCTGATCCTGGTACCGTTCAAGGCATTGGTGGTGGCACTGCTGGTGCGTGCGTTCTCCGGGGACTGGGGCCCTGCCTTGCGTACCGGCCTCGGGCTGGCACAGGCGGGCGAATTCGGTTTCGTGCTGCTGACCCTTACCGGCGGTGCCAATCTCCTGCCGCATGACGTGATGCAGAACGTGCTGGCGGCCATGCTGGTCTCCATGATGATCGCACCGTTCCTGATCCAGCATGCCGAGGCCATCGTGCGCCGCATCTCACCGGAAGAATGGATGAACAGCGCCATGCAGATGCACCAGATCGCCGTCCAGAGCATGAGCACCAACCGGCATGTGATCATCTGCGGGTACGGGCGCAGCGGGCAGGCGCTGGCTGCGTTCCTGAAGAATGAAAAGGTGAATTTCATCGCGCTCGACCTCGATTCACGCCGTGTGCATGAAGCCAGCGCATCGGGTGAGCGCGTCGTGTACGGCGATGCCGCCAAGCATGAGGTGTTGCAGGCGGCGGGGTTGATGCGCGCCAAGGCGCTGGTCATCACATACGACGACAAGCACTCCGCGCTCAGGATATTGCGCCACATCCAGCAGGATCGTCCTGATATGCCGGTCATCGTGCGCACGTCCGATGACAGCAATGTAGAGGTGCTCAAGAAAGCCGGCGCAACTGAAGTGGTGGCAGAAGTGCTGGAGGGCAGCGTCATGCTTGCCTCGCAGGCCTTGTTGATGGCCGGCATCCCGCTCAGCCGCGTGGTGCGCCGCGTGCAGGAGGCGCGCGCGAAGCGCTACAGCATGTTCAGTGGCTATCTGCGCACGCCGCGCGATGAGATCGGTGAAGAGACGGACAGCATCCAGCCGCGTTTCCAGAGCGTCATGCTGCAAGAGCAGGACAGGGCGGTCGGCATGCGGCTGGGGGATCTGAAATTTTCGGAGCTCAACATCGAAGTCAACGGCGTGCGCCGCCACAACCTGTTAGGGAGCGAGCCTTCAGACGATATGTTGTTGCGCGCGGGCGATGTGCTGATGTTGCTGGGGCAGACCATGATGCTGGAGGCTGCCGAGAAAAGACTGCGGCAAGGTTGATGCTGGGCCAGCGGATATTCAGACGCTCAGACAGGCCAGATAGAAATCGCGCTCGATGATGTTCCTCGACGGGATCGGGTCGCCGCCAGTGTTCGCGTGAGAGACCAGCATCGCCCCTTTGGTCGTAAAGCCGTCATCCAGCATCATGTCCAATTGCTTGACCAAGCGTCCCGAGATGTTGTCCGAACAGATGATGTAACCACCGCTCATGCCGTTAATGGGCGCATTGCTGATGTCGGCGACCCCCAGACTCCCCCCTGATGTGTTGAGCGGCACATAACCGCTCGCTTCGGCGTTCGTTATCCCCTGCAAGAACCCCGCCAGTCGGACATGCTGCCAGAGGAAGAAAGATTCGCTCAGATAGGTGTTCAGATCGCCTTCGATGTGCTGATTGCCGTTGCCGTCGTGAATGGAAGAAGCGCTCGGTGCAAGGTTCGCCGAGGCGGAAGGGTCGTCACCCGGCAATGCGCGAAAACGATCCTGATAACCGAACAGCGCCACCTGGATATCGCGGAAGTCGTTGGCGAGGCTCTTGGCCCGTGAATTCTCCACCATCTCCCGCCCTTTGATCGTCAGTGTGATGAGCAGGCCGACGATCGCCATGGTGATGGCGATCTCGATCAAAGTGAAGCCGGATTGTTTGCGTTGCATGACTCTGATGCACCTCGGTGATGAATGACATGAACTCTTTAGCAGCAACCATGCCAGCAATAGGGGCGTGCGGTTGCAGGACTGAAGCAGCAAGTGCTTCAGTTGTTGTGTTAGAGGCGACGCGATGTCGACGATGGGCGACGAAAAATGGCCAAGGAAGGGGCGTAAAAAAGCCCGCCGATTAGGGCGGGCTTTTTTGCGCGACTTCTATAGGTGTGAGGCGATTAGAATCCCATGCATACATTGTATGGGGAGTCATCTCCTATGTTTGCAGTTGCAGTTGCCGCAGAAGTTCCGCTGGCTGCGGTCATCATGGAGCCGGCAGCAGTATTCCCGTCATCCATCGCGATATCAAGTTGCTTTGCGAATTTCCCGGGAACGCTGGCGGAGCAGACTATGTAGCTACCACGTAAGCCGACAATTGGATTGTTGGCTGAGCTATTGGTGACGCCGATAGACCCGCCGATGGTGTTGGTGGGAATGTAGGCGTTATCAGTGGTGGTGGTGGTGCCCGGTGCGATCCCTGCCAAGCGGATATGTTGCCAGAACTGGAACGACTCGCCGGATGAGGCATCCCATGCGCCGCCAATGACACCATTGCCGTCTCCGTTTGTGATGGTCACGGTAACGCCGGAAACTGCCAAGTGGGTGTCCGCTGCTTTGTCGTCGCCAGGAAGGGCACGGTATTTATCCTGATAGGCATATATGTAAATGGGAACGTTCTTGAAGTCCGTCGCCAGATTCTTCACCTTGGCGCTATTGATCAGCTCTTGACCTTTCAGCACGCCGCCGAGCAACAGGCCGATGATCACCAGCACGATGGCGATTTCGATTAGAGTAAAGCCGGATTGCTTTTGCTTCATTGTGTTTCCTCCAGTGGGTGATAGTCGGTTTCTGGATGCGCTAGACTGCTGCGTATCCGAACCCTGGTAGCAATCGCTACCGCCTGCATGACTGAATAATGCAAATTGCATGCCAGTGCTGGGTGATTCGCGATCCGGTGTGCTTTATAAATAAAAATCAATCAATTGGCAAATATATTCTGCTCATTGAGTGAGCGATGGAGTTGGTGTTGATAAATACTGTCGAGCAATCGACGCCATGGTGACGAGATGACGACATTGAATCCTGCGCAATGGGTGCGCTCCAGCCGTTGGCTATCGCTGCTCATGCTGGTATCGCTGCACACCACCTTTTGGCTGGGCATAGACCATATGCTGGCGCGCCCGCTGTTGCTGGCGCACCTGGGCTTGTTCCTCGTCTGGCAGCCATTGTGGCGCAGTGAGACACGCTTGAGTTGGGGTAACTCGCTGTTCATCCTCGGTGTGAGTCTGGCTGCGCTGGCATGGCTGAACTGGTGGATATTGGCTTTCTGGGTCGGCGGGTTGTTTGCTTTGGTGGGCGCGCGCGCCTTCTCTTTCTATGCGCGCTGGCAGCGTATCTATCATCTGCTGGTCATGGCGTATCTGCTGGCTTTGCTGCTGTTGCATATCGCGCCTCACTTGTTCACCTTGCCCGCCTTCGATGAGGTGACGCGCAATCTGATGAATGTGGCGTTGCCCTTGATGCTGGCAGTGATGGCGGTCATCCCGGTCGAGCGCGAGAAGCCGGATGCGGTGCAGGCCATCGATTTCTTCTATGTACTGCTCTTGTTCACCTTGCTGACGGTGCTGGTGCTGGGCACGCTGGCGTTCATGACCTTGAATCAGGTCGGGTATCTGGATGCGTTGCTGCGTACCTTGTTCCTGATCGCGGTCGCTTTATTCGTCCTCGGGGCGCTTTGGCATACCGAGTTCGGTCCGTTCGGGCTTCAGAGCAGTTTTTCTCGCTATGTGCTTTCCATTGGCACGCCATTGGAAGTGTGGCTAAAGCAATTGGCCGCAGATGCGCAGCGTGATCTCGGCCCGGGCGAATTCCTGGAAAGTGCGACCGAGCACATGATCGAGATGCCCTGGGTCACCGGCATGTCCTGGGTATCGGCCGAAGGGCACGGGACGCTTGGCAATGCCAGTCCGCACCGGGTCGAGTTGGTCGATGAAGATCTGGCGATCACTCTGTTCACCAGGCAGGCTGTCGCGCCGACCGTGCTATTGCATATGCGGCTATTGGTGCAGGTGCTGGGTTATTTCTACCAAGCCAAGCGGCGCGAACAGCGGCTGCGCGAAATGACACGCCAGCAGGCCATCTATGAGACGGGTGCGCGACTGACGCATGACCTAAAGAATATGCTGCAATCGTTGTTCGCACTGGCATCCATCGCGCAGAGCGAGCCAACAAAGGCGCAACCCATCCTGCAGCAGCAATTGCCAGTGCTGTCGCAGCGCATCGAAACCTTGCTGGGGAAGCTCAAGGCACCAGCCCCGGAGGCAGAGTCTCGGGAAGTCGAGCTGCTGGCTTGGTGGGATGAATTATGTCGGCGCTATGCACACCGCGGCATCGAGTGGAAGTTGGAGGGGGCAAGCGTGAGGGCGGTGGGGATGATACCAGCCGCCATGTTCGACTGCGTGGCAGACAACCTGATCGAGAACGCCCTGAACAAGCGTCTGCGCGAGCCGGGATTGCATGTCCGCGTCAGTCTGGATGCCGGGTCGCGCTCGCTGCGCGTGAGCGACGACGGCAGTGCGATACCGGCGGGATATGCGCAAAAGCTGTTGCGGACCGTGGTGTCCTCGGAAGATGGATTGGGCGTCGGCTTGTATCAAGCATCAAGATGGGCCAGGCAGAACCGGTACAAAATGCAGCTGCGAGAGAATACGGCGGGCCAAGTGACCTTTGAGCTTTCGCCCGATACGTAAGGGCATACAACGGGGTGTTGCAATATTGCAACACGACGCAACAAAGCTTTGACACTCCCTTCACGTTTTCTTTATTGTGCGTCCCCATGGTTGCGGGGTAGAAGCCCCCGGCCATCAAAAGGGTAATTTCCAAATCAACGAGGAGAAATATCAATGAAGAAAGTCGCTCTCTCTCTGGCTGGCGTTCTGGCTGCTGCAGCCTTCGCACCGGAAGCAGCTGCCGTTCCGGCATTCGCACGTCAAACCGGCATGGCCTGCTCTGCTTGCCACGCACAACACTTCCCCGTTCTGAGTGGTTTCGGTCGCGCCTTCAAGGCTGACGGCTTCACCATGATGGGCGCACAAGAGAAGATCGAAGGCGATCACCTGTCCATCCCCGCTACGCTGAACGCAGGTATCCTGCTGAAGGCGCAATATCGCATGACCGGTGGCGCAACCAAGGTGTATAACAACGCTGCAGGCGACCTGATCACAACCAACGACGGCAAGTGGATGGTTCCGGACGAGTTCGGTCTGTTCTTCGGCGGTCGTCTGGGTGAGTCTGAGCACCTGAAGGTCGGCACCATGATCGAGCACAGCATGGATGACCTCGTTGGTTTCCGTATTCCGATGGTTACGGATATGGGTGGCATGAAGCTGTCCGTGATCCCGTTCCTGACTGACGCTCTGGGTCCGTTCTATGGCTACACCGAGTCCAGCACAGGTCTGAACCGCGCCGTGCGTTGGAACGAACACCACGCTGATATCTCTGCTCACCGTTACGTTGGTGTGGCAACTGGTGCAGCTTCCGGTCTGACCTTCCTGGGCAAGGCTGACATGGGTTACGTTTCTCTGACTCGTTGGACACCGAATTTCCCGATGACTGACGCAGCTCTGTCGCTGAACATGCTGCACGTGGGCGCTACGCCGAACATCGCAGGTTGGGATACTGTGATCACTGCTGAATTCATCTCGGGAACTACCAAGACTGCCGATGCGACAGTTGGTACCTTCGTTGATGGTAATGAGTACAAGGCAACTGGCTTGAGCGCACAGGCTCATGGTCAATTGGCTGACATGGAAGCAGGTTTCTATGCGACTTATGCCAACACACCTAAGTCTACTGCTACCAAAGCTAACGCATACAACGCCAGCACAACTGATGACAAGAAGGCATTCACAGTTGGCGCAGACGTGACCGTGATCCCGCACACCCTGCATCTGGGCGCGGCCTACCGTAACGGTAAGGCTTCTGGTAAAACAGACAATGCTCTGACTCTGGCTGCAACTTATGACATCCTCCAGAATCTGGCTTTGCAGATCACTCACAGCACCTACAGCGGCACCAAGTACGATACTGCGCAAGCCAACGGCACGCGTCAGACATCGTTCCTGCTGGAAACCGCTTGGTAAGTTTGAGCTGACGTAAGGATTCCGGTTCGCCGGGATCCAAACCAGGCACAAGCACCAATGAAACAGGGGAGACTTCGGTCTCCCCTGTTTTTTTGTGCCAAGAATTGTGTATACCTCAAATCGACCGCGTGCTGCGACTCTGGCTGGTTAGCGAGAGATGGTTAGGTGAACTTCAGCTGTTGAACAGTGGTGTCATCAACTAGCAAAGCATTGGCCTGTGTATCCCAATCCCCCAGCACCCAGCGTTCGCAGGTGTGATTATCCAAATGATGCAGGTGTTTCGCCGGACGGTGGGTGTGGCCGTGTATGAGGCGCGGATAGCCGTGGTGGCGTAGCAGTGCGTATACAGCTTCGTTGCTTGCGTCCATGATGTCCATGGCTTTCTCGCGCTTTGATCGTTCGCTTTGCGTGCGCAGTTGTTCTATCTGCGCTTTACGCTGCTTCAATGGTTGCGAGAGGAATTGAGATCGCCATTCCGAACTGCGTACTGTAGATCGGAATTGTTGGTAAGCACTATCTCCTGTACACAGGATGTCGCCGTGGGTCAGGAGGGTGGGCTGTCCGTAAAGGTCTATGAGCGTCGGATCGGGCAGCAGTTGCGCTTTGCAGGCGGCGGCGAGTGCTTCTTCCATCAGGAAGTCGCGGTTGCCATGCATGATGAAGATATGTGTTCGTCCTGCGGCAAGATTGGAGAGCGCTCCACATATCTGGCGATGGAAGGGGGCGTCCAGATCGTCGTCGCCGGCCCAGTATTCAAACAGGTCGCCTAGTATGTATAGCGATTCGGCCTTGGGGGCGACATCCTGAACGAACCGCAGGAAAAACTCTGCAGTGTGCGGATGCGACTCGCTCAGGTGCAGGTCGGAAATGAAGAGGGTGTGAGGCATTTCAGGATACGGGATTCAGGAGGGGCACGATGGTCTCACTGTATCCCGTATCCTGAAACCTTATTGAACGACTTCCGCCTTGATGATGACGACGTCTTCCTTCGGCACGTCCTGGTGGAAACCGCTGCTGCCGGTCTTGACCTTGGCGATGGCATCAACGACGTCCATGCCTTCGACCACTTTGCCGAACACGCAATAGCCCCAGCCGTCCTGGCCGGGATAGTCGAGGAAGCCGTTGTCGCGCACGTTGATGAAGAACTGGGCGCTGGCGGAATGCGGGTCGCCGGTGCGCGCCATGGCGATGGTGTATTTGTCGTTCTTCAGGCCGTTGGCGGCTTCGTTCTTGATCGGGTCGTTGGTCTTCTTCTGCTTCATACCGGGCTCGAAGCCGCCGCCCTGGATCATGAAGTTGGGGATGACGCGATGGAAGATCACGTTGGTGTAGAAACCGGCGTTCACATAATCAAGGAAGTTCTTTGTGGTGCTCGGCGCTTTTTCTGCGTCCAGTTGCAGGGTGATGGTGCCGTGGTTGGTTTCGAGTTTGACCATTTTCAATTTTCCTTTGGTTGGTGATGCGGCTTGTGCGGGCAGGATGCAAAGTCCGGCCAGCAAGAATGCGAGAGTGATGCGTACGAGTTCCATGGTCAGGCGGCTCCTTCATAGACGATCTGCCAGCGACCATCGCGCTTCTGCCAGTACTGGCGCTTGTGCATGCGGTTGCTGAGGTTGTTGCTGTCGTAATGCTGCTCGAAGTCCACCACGACCAGATCCTGCTGGGTGGGATAGGGGAAGAGGCTCAGGTTCTCGATCTTCACCTTGATCCAGTCTTTGCCGCTGTTGACCAGCCGCTTATGCGCGGCGAAGTCGCTGAGCGTGGTGATGCCGGCGTTGAAATCATCTGCGTAGTGCGACAGGTAGCGCTCGGTGTCGCGGCTTTCCCAGTCGCTGCGCCACTGTTCGATCGAGCGCATCAAGGCTGCGCGCTCCTTATCGTCGGACTCGCCCTGCCAATCGATGCCGTGGGTGATGATGACCGGCGTGGTACCGACCTGGATGTCTCGTCCCAGCCGGTCCAGATCGGCATTCGACAGCACGACACAGCCGTTGCTGGCGCGCGGCGGACGGCTATAGGTGTCCGAGGGCGTGCCATGCAGCCAGATGCCGTGACCGTTGCGGCCCTGACGCTTGTCCCATTCGTTCGGGTAACTGATCGGATAGGCACCGGAGCCGTACAGGTCGGCCAGTTTCTGGCGGGGAATGTAGCTGTCCACGAAATAGACGCCGAGCGGAGTCCTCTGGTCGCCTTCGACGACTTTGTCAGGCCCTTTTTTGCCCATGCTGATGTAGAAGTCGGTCACATAGCGCGGCTCTCCCGCCACGTTCTCATAAAGATAGAGCGTGGATTTGCTGGTATCGACCACCACCACGTGACGCTGCTTGGGATTGAGCTTCCAGAGATAACGCGGTACGGCCACAGGGTGCTGTTGTTGCGCGCGGTGCAGACGCACTTGTGCCTCTTCCCGCAGATCTTGGACCAGGTCGCGCGGGGCGTTGGGCGCATCGCCGAAATCGCTGATGGAACGGGATCGGGCCAGCAGGAGGTCGCCTTTCACCAGTTGGGCGAGTTTGAAATTCGGGTTGATCCTGAGCAGCGAATCGACCTCGTTCAGCGCGACATCCAGACGATTTTCACCGACGGCCTGCAAGCTTCTGGCCAACTGTTGCTCCAAGTCGCGCGAGTCGGGCTCCGCTTGGGCTGTGAGCACGAAGCAGGGCAGTAGCAACAGAAGGGGTTTGAACCGGGTATTCATCTATCAGTTGTCGCTGCGCTCTTCGGTGATCTGCCAGCCGGAAGATGTCTTGAGCCAGCTCAGGGTCTTGTTGTTCACGCTCTTGAAGTGGCTGGCGTTGTAAGTCTGGAGGAAGCTGATGCTGGCGTGACTGCCGTCGATGATCTCGACCTTGACGTTATCGATCACGACCTTGATCGATTTCGGCTTGCTGATGCGATCCTGGCGAAGATCTTCCCACGCCTTGCGAGTCTCTCCATTGGGTGTCTTGAATTCCGGGGCATAAAAAGCAAGATAGCGTTTCACATTCTTGGCAGACCAGGCCGCTGCCCAATCGCGCGTCGCTTGCATGACCTCGGCGCGGACATCAGGTGCGGGGGGCGTCACAGGCTTGGCGGCAGGGGCAGGTGCGGCCTTGACGGCTGGTGCCACGGCCACGACCGGTGCTGCCGTGACAGCCGGCTTCGCAACTGGTTCGACTGGTGCCGCTTTGGGTTGGGCCGGTGCGGCTGCCGCAGCAACAACAACGGGTTGCGCGGGAGCGGCCGGCTGTGCTGTGGCGGTGGCCGTCAGTGCGGGGGTGGCAGGCGCAGCGTTTTGCGAGCCCTTGCCGAACAGGTCGCGGATCAGGGCGAGCTTGGTCTTGGTCCCTGCATTGTTCTTGTCCAGTTGCAGTGCGCGGTCATAGGCCTGACTGGCCATCTTGGCGTAGATGTCGCCCAGATTCTCGTGTGCGGTGGCATAGCTCGGGTGGGTGCGGATCGCCATCTCCAGTGCGACTTTTGCTTTCTCATACTGCCCCAGCCCGGCGTACAGCACGGCGAGGTTGTTATAGGGCTCCGGCAATTCCGGATAGTCGTTGGTCAATTCGGTGAAGATGGCGATGGCACCCAAGGCGTCGCCCTGCTCGTTGACGATGAGTCCTTTGAGGAAGCGGGCCTGCGCATCCTTGGGCTTGTTCGCCAGATAGCCGTTGACCTTGTCCAGGGCTTGCGTCAGCTGTCCTTGTTTGAAGAGCTTGTTGGCATCCTGGATCTCGTCGGCATGGCTGCCGAGGCTGAATGCCAGCATCATGCATAGTGCGACAGCGGTTGTGAGTCGTTTCAATGTATCCATTTTGGTCTTGTTCTTGAGTGGGTTATGTTGCCGGCCGAGTGCGCCAAACGCACGCGATTCTACCAAAGAAGCGAGGCGCATACACTGATTGCCTGCGGGGGGAAGTGTGGAGCGGGCATTCGCCGGTTTCGGGTAGAATCACGCACCTTCATAGCAACGCGATATTGGCACCGACATGAGCAGCGACACATCCGCCCCGACACCCGTTTCCAATTTCATCCGCACGATCATCGACGGCGACCTGGCTTCCGGCAAACACACGAGCATCGTCACCCGTTTCCCGCCCGAGCCGAACGGCTACCTGCACGTCGGCCATGCCAAATCCATCTGCCTGAACTTCGGTTTGGCGAAGGACTATAACGGTCTATGCAACCTGCGCTTCGACGACACCAACCCGGAGAAGGAGAGCGAGGAATACGCGCAATCCATCCAGGACGACGTGCGCTGGCTGGGCTTCCAGTGGAACGGTGAAGTGCGCTGGGCGTCGGACTATTTCGATGCGCTGTACGACTACGCGGTGGAGCTGATCAACAAGGGACTCGCCTATGTGGACGACCTGACGCCGGAGCAGATGCGCGAATATCGCGGCACGCTGAAAGAGCCGGGCAAGAACAGCCCGAACCGCGACCGCCCGGTGGCCGAGAACCTCGACCTGTTCACGCGCATGAAGAACGGCGAATTCGCCGACGGCGCGATGGTGCTGCGCGCCAGGATCGACATGGCCTCGCCCAACATCAACATGCGCGACCCCGTCATCTATCGCATCCGCCGCGCGCACCACATCCGCACCGGCGACAAGTGGTGCATCTACCCGATGTACGACTACACCCACTGCATCTCCGACGCGCTGGAAGGCATCACCCATTCCATCTGCACGCTGGAGTTCGAGGATCACCGCCCGCTGTACGACTGGGTGCTGGACAACATCACCATCCCCTGCCATCCGCGCCAGTACGAGTTTTCGCGCCTGGAGCTGCACTACACCATCACCAGCAAGCGCAAGCTGCTGCAACTGGTGAACGAGAAGAAGGTGAGCGGCTGGGACGACCCGCGCATGCCCACCATCAGCGGCATGCGCCGCCGCGGCTACACGCCCGAAGGCATCCGCGAGTTCGCCAAACGCATCGGCGTCTCCAAGAGCGAGAACATCGTAGACATGGCGGTGATGGAAGGCGCGATCCGCGAAGACCTGGAAGCCCGCGCCCCGCGCGTGATGGCGATCATCAACCCGCTCAAGGTCACGATCACCAATGCCGAGGGTGCGCAGACGCGCGAAGCGGATTTCCACCCCAACCAGCCCGAACTGGGCAAACGCGTCGTGCCGTTCTCGAAGGATTTGTTGATCGAGGCTGACGATTTCGCCGAAGTGCCGCCGCCGGGATGGAAGCGCCTCACCCTCGGCGGCGAGATCCGCCTGCGCCACAGCTATGTGATGCGCTGCGACGAGGCGGTGAAGGATGCTTCTGGGAAAATTATCGAGCTCAAGTGCAGCATCGACCACGACACGCTGGGCAAGAACCCGGAAGGGCGCAAGGTGAAGGGCGTCATCCACTTCCTGTCGCGCGAACATGCACTGCCTGCCGAGATCCGCCTGTACGACCGATTGTTCACCGTGCCCGAGCCGGATGGCGACAAGGACGTGGATTTCCTCACCCACCTCAACCCGCATTCGCTGGAAGTGGTGCAAGGCTGGGTCGAAGCCTGCGTGAAAGACGCCGCGCCGGAAACGCGCTACCAGTTCGAGCGCCTTGGCTACTTCGTCACCGACCGCCGCGAGCACCAGCCGGGCGGCAAGCTGGTGTTCAACCGCACGGTGACTTTGAGGGATTCCTGGGCGAAGGAGCAGGGGTAGCCGTCATACCGGCGAAGGCCGGTATCCAGCGGATTTAATCAAAAATGCTTTGGTTTTGTCCGTGCTTCGCACGGGCTGTTTAATCAACTGGATACCGGCCTGCGCCGGTATGACGAAAAAACCGAAGGCGATGCGATGAATAAGTTGCCGTGTGTTTATTTGCTCGCCAGCAAACGCAACGGCACTTTGTATATCGGAGTCACCTCCGATCTGGTCAAACGGATATGGGAACACAAGAATCACGTGGTTGATGGCTTCACCAAGCAGTACGGTGTAGAACAATTGGTCTGGTACGAAGTGCATGAAACCATGGAGTCCGCTATCCAGCGCGAGAAGACGTTAAAAGAATGGCAGCGGGCATGGAAGTTGAAATTGATCGAAGAGAATAATCCCGACTGGAAGGATTTGTACGACTCGATATGTTAGGCGTGATGTCGGCAGCGAGTCGTCATACCGGCGAAGGCCGGTATCCAGTTAGAAAATGACTCTCCGCAACGCGGAGACAATACCAACTGCACATTGAATAACTCCGCTGGATTCCGGCCTGCGCCGGTATGACGGCACAGGAAGAGAAATGCTGAAGATCTACAACACCCTCGCCCGCGACAAGCAGGAATTCAAGCCTATCGAACCCAACAAGGTCCGCATGTACGTGTGCGGCATGACGGTGTACGACTACTGCCACCTCGGCCACGCCCGCGTGATGGTGGTGTTCGATATGGTGCAGCGTTGGCTAAAGGCTTCAGGCTACGACGTCACCTACGTACGCAACATCACCGACATCGACGACAAGATCATCAAACGCGCGGCGGAGAACAAGGAATCCATCCACGCGCTGACCCAGCGCTTCATCGACGCCATGCACGAAGATGCCGATGCGCTCGGCGTGCAGCGCCCCGACCATGAGCCGCGCGCCACCCAGTTCGTGCCGCAGATGCTGTCCATGATCGAGCAACTGGAAAATAACGGCCTTGCCTACAAGGCGGCGGATGGCGACGTGAACTACGCCGTGCGCAAGTTCGACGGCTACGGCAAGCTCTCCGGCAAATCGCTGGAAGACCTGCGTGCCGGTGAGCGCGTGGAGGTTGCTTCCGACAAGAACGACCCGCTGGACTTCGTTCTGTGGAAGCACGCCAAGGACAGCGAAGCGGACGAGGTGAAGTGGGATTCGAAGTGGGGCAAGGGCCGCCCCGGCTGGCATATCGAATGTTCCGCGATGGGCTCCGAATTGCTCGGCAAGCATTTCGACATCCACGGCGGCGGTGCCGACTTGCAGTTCCCGCATCACGAGAACGAGATCGCACAGAGCGAAGGCGCGCATGGTTGCCGGTACGTGAACTACTGGATGCACAACGGCTTCGTGCGTGTGGACAACGAGAAGATGTCCAAGAGCCTGGGCAACTTCTTCACCATCCGCGAGGTGCTGAAGAAATACGACGCCGAAGTGGTGCGCTTCTTCATCCTGCGCGCGCACTATCGCAGCCCGTTGAACTATTCCGATCATCATCTGGACGATGCCAAGGGCGCGCTGACGCGACTCTATACCGCTTTGAAGTCGGTGCCCGTTGGTGCGGGTGCGGTGGACTGGAACGAGGCGCACGCCCAACGCTTCAAAGCCGCGATGGACGACGACCTCAACACCCCCGAAGCCATTGCCGTGCTGTTCGACCTCGCCAACGAAGTGAACCGCAACCAGTCAGCGCAGACAGCGGCGCAACTCAAAGCATTGGGCGGAGTGCTCGGTCTGTTGGAGCGCGATGCGCAGGCATTCCTGCAAGGCGGGGCTGGTGAGGGCGGAATGGACGATGCGGCGATCGATGCTCAGATCGAGGCCCGCATCGCCGCCAAGAAGGCCAAAGACTTCGCCGAAGCGGACCGTATCCGGAAAGCGTTGTTGGAAGCGGGCATCGTGCTGGAAGATACGGCCCAGGGAACAAGTTGGCGCAGAGCTTAAGGTAGCTTGCCTGCGCTCACCATTCGATTCAGCAGAACCTGGTTCGATATCCACACCATCAGGTCATCAAACTCACCATTTGCAGAGGATGTGGCAGTAGGCGTATGACTGACGAAAAATCTGTCACCATCCAGATTTTCGCTTTCGTCTGCCCCGCCACCTCCGTTTGCCCCGTTTTTCCCGGTAGAGAAGATAACGACGGGAACGCCTGGATCGGCAGTCAAAGCCTCGCCGGAAGCGCAGGCACTGCCTGTAATGCCGGTGGCTGTATTGCAGACTAGCAGGTTGGGACTGAGTGACGAAAGCCCAACCGTGGCCAAACCGTCAGCCGAGGTATACACATCGGTGACGGTACTGTCCCATGACGTGACGACATAGCGAATGGGATTATCCCAAGCATCAAGTACCAGTCCTTGTTCGTTGAGCGAATTCATTCCAAGAGTCGCCCCCGGCACGTACCCGTCGTTAAAGTTTGTGCAAGCACCCCCGGTAGAGGGGTTCTCCAGTCCATTGCTGCTGGATGTGGCGGGGCAGGGCAAGCGCCCCTTGATGATGGCAAAACCTATCAAAGCCTGCTGAATCTCATTGAGTTGATTCCTGGTTTCAGCTGATCGACGCTGTTCGAGTTGACCGGAGATGGTAGGCACCAACCCTGCGAGCAGAAGTGTCACGATGGCCAGCACCATGGCCATTTCGACCAGTGTAAAACCACTGAGAGTTGAAGGGCGATAGGTACGGGAGGTAGCTCGAATCATGGGCAATTGTTCTTTCCATCGATACACAATGCCAAATCATTGACAGTGCTGTAGCTGGTGTCAGTCGGGCGGTACGTTTCAAATGTGGTCGTGGTTGGGGGGCTTGTCTTGCCTGTTTTATTGGCTCCCTCGAGGAAATTCGAAAGGGTGGAAGTGACGCTGCGATCTTGTCCGGACATGGACTTTGAAGCGGCAACCACGACCGCATGGTAACTGCCAGATCCGGCATTGGTATGGCCAGTGCCACTGATGCTTAGGCAGGTCGATCCGGTGGTGCAGCTACCCGCCGCGCCGGGCTGGTAACCATCAGCGATTTGAATGAACAGCAAGTCGCGCCATGCTGGCCATGATGCCGATGTGACAAGGTCATTGCAGGAGCTGATGCTGGTCCAGCTGCTAGGCATCGAACTATCCGTACCTCCGCTGCCAGTACAGCCATTGAACTCGCTGATCGCATCTGCCAGCCTGTCTTCGAAGGTTGGAATGCTGCTGTAGCATGGATCGGAACATTGATCTTTTATGTAATAGCCAAGTGAGGAGCGGATCGCATCGCCGACGGGCAAGTTGTAAGGAGAGTCCTTAACCAGATCCCACAGGTTATCTCCTGCATCTTGCAAGTTGTTGCGTGTCGTTGACGAAGGGCTGTTCTTGTAGTTGGTCAGAGCAGTACTCACTTGATTGATGTAACTGTTCAAGGTTGAGATTTGCGCCGAGCTGAGCGTGGTCAAGTTGCTTCCGCTGGCCGGGCAGGATCCCCCTCCTGCGGTGCCGGTATTGGGTGAGTCAGGAAAGCGGCCGAAACGTACATCCAGCGTCCCGGTACGATTGGGCGAGGCTGTTGTGTCACTTAGTTGTACAGCCCACGGGTATTTGTGATCGGGGTTGGAGGCATCGGCCGCATAATCGTCGAGGCACTTCTTGGCCTGCCGGGCGATGCGCTTCTGGATGGCGTTCCATAAGTCCTGGCGGGTGATGAACAGGATCTGGTCGTTGGTCTCCAGTGTCACGTTGCCATTGCTGTCACGGTGTTCGTGCGGAAGGATGAACTTGCCTTGTGTTCCGTCGGCGTTGTTCACGCCGTGGGCCGTGTCATTCTCTAGATAGGCTGCCGCCGTGTAGTTGCCGCCACATGTCGGGGCTGAGCTGCCCGCACGATCGCTGTTGCCGCTTAACGGTTTGCCAGGAGCTATGATCGCAGCGACTACTTCATTCGCTTCGATGGTATTGCCGTTATCGGCATAGATCGTGAGATCGCCGGTATTGTCCCAATTCATTGTGGTGGATGAAGCTGGGTTGTTCTTGTATTTTCCTGAAACTGCATACCAAAGGCATTCGCCGGATCCATCAAAAAGAGCTGGGAGATCAAGTGTACGCCAAGGCAGGCGACCGAGCTGATGCACACCAGAGCTCCCGCAACTTCCCGGGCTGCTTCCCTCTCCGTTGCTACCGCTTAAGTCAGGGCACGGGAGGTAGCCGTGAGCTGCGGTATGGGTGTCGCCGTAGGTCAATGCATAGCCGATCAGCGCTTCCTTTGCCCTGGCCAAGGATTCGGCGCTGGAATGGTTGCGGCGGTTCTGAATGGCCGTGCTGCTAAGTGATGTGATGAATACGGTCGTGATACCCATCACCAGTATGACCAGCATGACCAGCAGGGCACCGCCATGCTGAAGTTTTCTGCCGGAGGTCTGCGATTGATGGGAAGGCATCGCGCGATCCTTCACTCTGCGGGGGGGGCCTCGGGGGAGTCCAGTAGCAGTCGCTGTCCGACCTTCACTTTAACCGATTCGGTCTTGCCCGGCAGGATCACCGGTACGGTGGCCGGTGCGCGGGCGTCGGCTGTACCGGCTGCTTGCTGTTCGCCGTTTATCCAGATGATGCGTTTGCCGCCATCGCGCTGGATCATGCCGTTGACGACGAGTGAATGGCTGTCGTTGCCCGCATCATCAGCACTCAGAACGTGCTGCCGTTCCAGTTGCGCACGTTCATTCTGGGTGAAGAACAGTCGGCCCAGTTCGGTAGCTTGTGCTGCCGTGGTGGCGGTGAGCGCCAGCAGGATGAATGGCAAACGTATGCTCATGGTGCGTTCCGGTTCTTCATGGTGAACCAGCCTCCTGTGCATCGTGCATTCAGTTTCACGCCACCATTCTGTGTGCTGTCTGCGTGGGAGAGGGCGCAGTTGTCGAGCAGGAACCAGCCGGGCATCTGGCGGCTGAGTGCTTCAAAGAAGTCCAGGAGCTGGCCTTCATGCAGCAGAGCCAGCTCCATCGACATGGGGCTGAGGCTGAGTGCGAAGTTGCCTGCATTCAACGGCGGGTTGGGCGTGTAGGCGGTTTGCGGGCCGATGGTGTATTTGACGTCGGGCAACAGGTTCTGTCTGCGCAGCTTTTCCAGACCTTCGATCCAATCCAGGCGCTGTTCGTTGCCGATGACTTTTTGCGCGACCAATGCGTCATATTCCAACTGGTAGGAAGACATGTTCTCCTGATCGTTCTGCGCGGTGAGGAGTTGGTCGCGCGCAGTGCTGAGCTGGCGCTGGGCCTGCTGCAGTTCTTTCAGCGATTGCTGCTGGAGGGTGGCACTGTACTGGATCATTCCTACGGCAATGCCCACGCTGAGCAGGCAGGCGAGCAAACTCCACTTGATCTCGCCGAGGTCGTCTGTTGAAAAACTCATGACGGTGTCCTCCATACGATCTTGAGGGTGAATTGCCCCTGCGAGGTACTGGCAGTCTGGCCGCTGATACTGCCTTTCGAGGTGATGTCCAGCGGCAGCGCAGTGGCGCTGACGGAGTAGCCGTGCTGGATCAATGCCTGTTCGAATCGTTCCAGATAAGCCAGTGCGCCGCGGTGGTCGTTGCCGAATCCGACCAGCGTGCCGTCAAATGTAATGACTTGGGCGGGGTAGGCGGAGGGGGCGGCATCTTCCGGGCTGGCTTTCCACGAGAGTTCGTTCAGGGTGACGCGCGGGAAGGATTCGAGCACCGCGCTCAACTCATAGATGATCTCTTGTGGCGGGTGTGAATACTGGCTCAGGCTGCGTGCCAACAGCACGGCTGTCTTCATGTCGGCGGCGGGCACGGAAGTGTTGGCGAAATTGCGCTGGATCGCCTGTGCCTGCGTTTGGATCTGCGCCGTCTGTTGCCGTAGCGGGGTCGTCTCGGCAGCGAACTGCTCGCTTTGCCAGAAAGCCATGCCACTCCACAGCAGGCCCAGCAACACGATGAAGATGGATAGCCCGAACAGCACGAAACGCAGCTGCCACAGCATGAAGAAATGCGTGTGATGCGAATTTGCGTAGTGGGCGGACGGTGCTTTCGTTGCGAGCAGATTCAGGAGTAGTGGCGTACTGTCCGAGTCCGTCATCTCCTGTTTGCATTTGTGCCGCCGTGCGAATTCGGTGATGTCCAGGAAGTTGTAATGCAGGTCGCCATCACTGGAGATGCGGTCGTTCAACTGCGAGATCTCGTTCGCATGACAGAGGATATAGACTTCCAGCACCTCGCCGGGCGGCGGCAGTGAAAGGCTCTTCAGGTATTGCTGCGTGCGCGGTGTCTCCGAGATGATGGCTTCGATCAGTGTGCCGCTCTCGTTGATCGGGATCAGACGGGAGAAATGCAGCCGCTTGTTGTGGAAATAGGTCTGGCGCAAACCGGCATTGCGTTCCCAGGTCAGCAGCAGGATGTGCTCGGACTGGATATCCTTCAGCAGCGGCGCGCTGATGTTGGGGATGGAATAGATGCCTGCGAGCGGGACATGGTTCTCCAGCAGGGCATCCAGCCAAGGGGTGATGCGCTGCGGATTGGTCAGGGCCGAGAACAGGTATTCGTCGTCGCGCCGGCCTTCGTCCTGTCTCTTGAGCAGCGTCGCCTGACGGAAAGGCGTGCTGCGGTAATACTGTTCGAACTTGCGGCCGATCAGCGCAGTGCGGTTGGGGCCGATCAGGTGCGGGATGGTCTCAAGGTGGAAATCCTCCTCGATGATGTCGACCAGCAGGTAGGTGGGGTTGCGGTGCTGTTCGACGAAGGCGGAGAACTGCTCACGGCCATCTGCGTCGTTGTGGAACTCATGCGCGAGGGTCAGGCCGTTGCCGTTCCACAGGTAGGCCTGGAAGTTCTCTGCACTGAGGAATAACAGGGTGCGTGCCATGGTCAGAGCTGTACCTTGCCGATGAGGTCGTAGATGGGCGAGAGGACGGATAGCATCACCCAGCCGAGTAGCGCACCGAGGATCAGTGTCATGGCCGGTTCGATCATGACCTGCACTTTCTTGATCGCATCCTTCACGTCGCGGTCATAGAAATAGCTGACGTTGAGCAGCGCCTGGTCGAGCTGGCCGGTGGCCTCGCCCACCTTCAGCATGCGCACCACCAGCGGCGGGAAGATGCCCGTCTTCTGGAAGCTTTGCGTCAGGTTCTTGCCGGCTTCGATCTCGCTCATGACATTCTGCAGGCTCTGCGCGATGACCTGGTTGTCCACCAGGTCGCGCGAGTTGGCGATGCAGTCCAGGATGGTGATGCCGGAACTGTACATCATGGCGAAGGTGTTGGCGAAGCGGGCGAGGATGATCTTGCGCAGGATGGGGCCTGTGGGCCATATGTTCAGCTTGAGGTTGTCCACATGGTATTGCAGCTTGGGATTGACCAGTAGCGCCAGCTTGAAGCCGCCGAACAGCACGAACGGGGTGAGCAGGATCACGTACCAATAATTTACGAAGACATCGGATGTGGCCAGCAGGATGCGCGTCTGGATGGGGATCTCCTGCCCCATGCCCTTGATGAATCCCACCAGTTGCGGCACCAGGTAGATCATCAGGAAGAAGGTGATGGCCAGCACGATGGTGCCGACGAAGGCCGGGTAGATCATCATGGTCTTGGTCTGCGAGGCCATCTCGTCCTGCCACTTCAGCGATTCCATGAGGTGTTTGAACACATCTACCAGTCTGCCGCTGTCCTCTCCGGCCTTGGTCAGGTTGGAGGTGATCTTGTCGAAAGCGTTGGGATGCTCGGCCATCGCCTGAGATAACTTCTTCCCGCTCTCGATGGATTCCACCATGCTGGCGATGATCTCCCGGAAAGAAGGTTCTTCCATGGTGTCGCGCAGATCGGCGAGGCATTCCAGTAGCGGCACGCCGGCACGCGAAAGTTGTTCAAGGTTGAAGAAGAAAGTGATGAGATCGCTGCGCTTGATCCGGGTCGAGCCAAAGGAGGCGGCATGCTCCTCTTCCTTCGCGCTGATCAGGTCCAGGCCGGCGCGTTTCAGGCGCATCTCCAGGTCGATCAGATTGGCGGCATCCTGCAGGCCTTTGGCACTCTTGCCGTCGCTGTCGATTGCCTTGTAGAGATAGAGTGCCATGGGTCGCTAGCGCCGGTCCGTGAGGTCGACCACACGCGAGACTTCCGCCACGGAGGTGACGCCTTGCAGGATACGCCGGATGCCGTCCTGCGCCAGCGGGCGGAATCCGGCATCCAGCGCGGCATGCTTGATGTCGCGGATACTGGCGCGCCGCGCGACCAGATCGTCTATCTCTGAATCCATCTTGAGGATCTCCATGATGGCCTGGCGTCCGGTGTAGCCCTGGTGACGGCAGATATCGCAACCGGCGGCGCGGTAGAGCGTGACCTCTTCGTTGTGGTGCAGGCCGAGCAGTTTGCGTTCGGCCAGATCCGGCTGGTACGGATATTTGCAATGCCGGCACAGGATACGGATCAGGCGCTGCGCCACGATGCCGATGATGTTGCCGGCCAGGATGTCGGGCAGGATGCCGATGTCCAGCAGGCGCGGTATCGCGCCCACGGCAGAGTTGGTGTGCAGCGTGGAATACACCTGGTGGCCGGTCATCGCGGCACGGAACGCCATTTCGGCGGTCGGGTGGTCGCGCACCTCGCCGACCAGGATGATGTCCGGGTCCTGGCGCATCAGGGAGCGGATGCCGCTGACGAAGTCGAGCTTGGCGGCCTCGTTCACCGAGCTCTGGCGGATCAGCGGGATCGGATATTCCACCGGGTCTTCCAGGGTCATGATGTTCACCGACTCGGTGTTCACATGATTGAGGATGGAATAGAGCGTGGTGGTCTTGCCGGAACCGGTCGGGCCGGTGACCAGCACGATGCCTTCCGGCTTGGAGATGATGGAAAGCAGTGTCGAGAGCGCGGTGTCGTCCAGCCCGAGCTGGTTGATCGGCACGATGCCTTTCTGGCGATCGAGGATACGCAGTACCAGGTTCTCGCCATACTGGGTGGGGTGCGACGCGACGCGGAAATCGATGGGACGCCCCGACAGTCGCAACGAGATGCGTCCGTCCTGTGGCGCGCGCGTCTCGGCGATGTTCATGCCGCTCATCACTTTCAGACGCACCACCATGGCGGGCCAGAAGCTCTTGTGCAGACTGCGCACCTGGCGCAGCACACCATCAACGCGATAGCGGATGCGCAGGAAGCTGTTCTCGGGCTCGAAGTGGATGTCTGAGGCGTTCTGCTGCACCGCCTCCGTCAGCAGCGCGTCGATCAGGCGCACCACCGGCTGGCTGAATTCGTTGACACCCTGCTGCAGGCTCTGGTGTTCCAGTTCGCCCGGTTCGATCTCGTGCAGGATGCCGTCGATGGACAGCTCAAAACCGTAATACTGGTCGATCGCGCGCAGGATGTCGGATTCGCTGGCCAGCAGTGTGATCAGCCGGTATTCGTCCTTCAGCAGCGCGCGAACCTGATCCAGCGCGATGATGTTGTCCGGGTCGGCGATGGCGAGCGTCAGGTTCTTCTGGCCCGCATCGACCGAGATCGGCACCAACTGGTAGCGCCGCGCGACTTCCTTGGGGATCATGGTTACGGCGGCGGAATCGACCACCACATTGGCCAGGTCGACGCTCTCCTGTCCAAGATTCTCCGACAGCACGTCGCGGATGGTCGCCTCAGACAGGAAGCCGAGACGGACCAGCAAGCGTCCCAGCGGTTGGGGCGACTTGCTCTGTTCCTGAGTGGCGATGCGCAGCTGGTCTTCGCTGATGACGCCCTTGGCGATGAGCAATTGTCCGATCGGCTGCTGGAACTGTTGTTGCGGTGCGGCCATCGTCGTTCCTAGCGGGAGGAGGTCAGTTCATTCAGACGACGCTGTGCCTGTACATGGTCGAAGCCCGCACTATTGCTACTGTCCAAGTCCAACGCCTGGCGGTAATGGTCGGCTGCCAGCCTGCTTTGGCCGAGGTGATCCAGGCTGACCGCCAAGTTGAAGGTGAACAGTGCATTACCCGGCTCCAGCGCGCGTGCGCTGAAATAGGCTTGTTGCGCCTCGGCCCAGCGCGACTGGTCGGCATAGGTGTTGCCCAGTGCGTAATGCAGGGCGGCGGCTTGCGGCTGTTCGGACAACATCTGTTTCAGGCGCACCTCGGTGTCGGCCTCGTCCGTGCCGTAAGCGGACATCGCACCCAAAGCGACCGGGTCGCGCGGATCTAGCAACAGTACCTGACGGAAATAATGCTGAGCGGTCTGGTCCTGGCCCTGCTGCTGCGCCACTGCACCGAGACCGAGCAAAGCATCGCGATTGCGCGCGTCCTGTGCCAGCACGGCATGGTAGCCCTGTGCCGCGGCGACATGGTCGCCGCGCTGATAGGCTTGCCACGCGTCCTGCAGGGTCGGGGTGATGGTGTCCACCTTCGGTTGCCGCTGGATGGTCAGGCGGCGTGGCGCGCGAGTCGTTGCGCGCTGGGGGGCGGGTTTGGCAGGTTTCGTCTCGACGGTTTCTGCGGCAGGCGGGGCGGCGGCGGCAGTCTGTGCAGGTTGTTGTACGGGGGCTGCTGTCGGCTCGGGCGCAATGGACGCGACCAGGCGCGGCGGTGCAGGGAGCGGTGTGACAGGTGCGGTCGCGGCAGGGAGAGGCCGTGCGACCGGGCGTCTGACGGGCGGGTTGATCTCTGTCCAGACGTAGTAGCCGTAGCCTGCACCGATTGTGCTGCAGATCAGAAAGGTGGTGGGCACCAGGCCCAGTTTCCAGCGGCGGCGCGGCGGCTCTTTCTTCTTCTTGGCCGCGAACAGGGTCTGCCCGGCAGCACGTGAGGTTTCGACCGGTGTGCTCTCGGGCGCTGCATTCATCGTCGACTGATGGGGATGGTCCTCCAGTGTCAGGCCGGTGCCCCGCTCATTGCCGCCTGATTTCTTCATCGCGTCGAGTAGCAGGCTCATCGTGTTTCCTTTTCACTCTCGGGCTTGAGGAAATCGCCATTCGGCAGGCTGTCCCTGAATGCGGAGAAGTCGCCTTCGAGGCTGCCATCCTTGATCACCACAGGGCGCAGGAAGATCACCAGTTCGGTCTTGATCTTGGTGTCGTTGCGATTGCGGAAGGCGTTGCCGGCGAAGGGGATGCTTTCCAGCAAGGGGATGCCATCGGTCAGGTTGTTGATCTCATCCTGCATCAGGCCGCCGAGTACTGCGATCTGGTTGTTCTCGATCTTCAGCATCGATTCCATCTCACGCGTCTGCAATTGCGGGATGCGGCTGGTGACACCGGCTGCAGCCAGTGCCGGATTGGGATCGTTCACATAACCCAGCAAGCGGGTGATCGACGGGCGCAGATTGAGCAGCACGGTATCGCTGTCGTTGATCTGTGGTGTCACGCTCATGGTGAAGCCGGTCGGCACCGTGATGGGGGTGGTGGTGTAAGTCGTAGTGGTGGTGGTCTGGTTGGTCGTGGTGTCAGCCTTGATGGTGAAATACACCAGATTGTCGACTACCCGCAGCATCGCGGTCTGGTTGTTCATGACACTCAGCTTTGGGCTGGAGAGGACCTTCACGTCGCCGAAGGAGTCGAGCAGGGATACTGCACCGCTCAGATTGCCGAACTTCGAAGTGGCATTGTTGTAGCGCAGGGTGAACATGTTGCCGGTACTGGTGGCGGGCAATCCGGCCGAGCCGAGTTGGGTCAGCGTGAAGCCTTTGGCACCAGCGGCGATGGCGGACCAGTTGATACCTTGCTGGTAATTGCTGTTCAAACGCACTTCAGCGATGGTCGCTTCGATCAGGACTTGGCGGCGTGCACTGCGCATCACCTGCGTGATGAACTCCTGGATCTTCTCGTGCTGCTTGCCCGTGGCGCGCACGGTGATGATGCCGGCTTCCGGGCTGGGAATGACGGAGGCCGCTTCACGGAATGTGCTGCGGCGTGTCACTGTGGAGCCTTCGCCCTCAATGACCGCTGTGTTATCCGGACTCGCAGATTCGGCCTCGTTCTTTTTGCTCTCGGTTTTTTGCTGTTGCACGACCACTTCGCTGGAGCCCTGGGGCAGTATCTTGTCGGTTTCGCGCAGGATATCGGTGATGTTCTTGACCAGAGTCTCCCAGAAGTGGTTCTTGGACGAGTTCTTGATCGAGAGTTGCGAGTTGTTCGCGCCTCCTCCTCCGGTCCCGGTCGAAGAGCCGCCAACCTGGGTGGTGTTGGAGATGCCGCCATCGGCATCACGCGCCATGTTCACGTAATCGATCTTGTAGCTTTTGAGGAACGGCGCGTCCGGCATCACGACCAGCAGGCCGTCCTTCAATTCGTAGCGCATGTCGACTTGCTTGGAGATGCGGTCGAGGATCTGCGGCAAAGTCTGGTTGATGGCATTGAGTGTGACCACACCATCGATGCCGCCGTGGATGTCGATGTTGATATTCGCATCGCGTGCCAGCGCGAACAGGATCTCGCGGGCAGGCAGGTTGGTGACGACGACGCTGTAGGTCTCTACCTTTGCGGCAGTTTTCGGGGGGGGGAGTACGATGGCTTGCTTGCTGGTTTGGGGAATGGTGCCGCTGCTGCGGGCGACGGTGTCCGGGGTTTGCTGGATGTGCATGTCGGACTGCTTGAGTGGCTTGGTACTACAGGCGGCTAGCAATACACCGGTAGCGCAAAGCAATGCGTGACTGGACCTCATTCCCTTTTCCCCCTTAGGTTTAGCTGCAAGGTAACCTAAAAACCCATGTCTCGCAACAACCCTGATGGCCTATATATTTTTTTGTTTCATCAGCTTAAAGGGGGTTTTGATAGCTTTCCAGTAAGTGAAGGGTCGGTGCAAAAGCCTCCAGGTAACGTGCGGGGAGTTCAGGAATGGCCGCGCGAGCCTTGCCGCTACTGGGGTAGCTGCCGTACAGCACGCGGAAGGCGTCCTGTCCCTTGAGCTCGATGGGAATGATGAATATTTCCTCCAGCTTGCCCAAGTTGCGGGCTCTGCGCAGGAATCCTTCCATGCGTGCCGGCTGCACATTCTCGGTATAGAACAGCTGGATGCTGGTGCTGCCCTGAGGTGCCGTATTCAGCATGGCTTCGGTGGCTTCCAGTCGTTGCAGCAGAAGGCTGTTGGCCGGGATGCCGGGCAGTTGCTTGAGTTTGATGGCAGGCCGCGTCTCCACCATATCGGGGGCGGCGACGCTGCTGGCGGTGGCAATGGCATCTGCTGCCGCCGGCGCAGTATCGGAGACGGCCGAGGCGGCTGGCATGGTCATTGCGGCCGCTTCGGCATTTGCCGGGCCTGCCATGGGGGCGTGTTCGGCAAGTCTGGTTTGCGCTGCTTCTGTCGGGCGCTCCTGGTTCAGGAACCAGATCGATCCGGCAAGCGTGGCGGCGAACAGCAGCAATCCGCCCAGCACGGCCGCATATCGGCGGCCGCTCCAGTTACGCATCGGGGTCATTTCGCTGTCGCGCAAGGCAGCCTGTACATGGCGCTCTTCGATCTTGTGGGTGTTCTCCACAAAGGCGGCAAGCAGGGATTTGTCTGCCAGGATGTTGACTCTGCGCATCAGGCCTTGCGAGGCTTTGCCGATCAGTTTCTCGGCATTGGCCGAGAAGATGTCCGGCCCTTTGTATCCGGCTGCACGCATGCGGAACATCAGGTAGGCATGCACGATCTTGGGGGACAGCGGCAGAATGGTGAAGTGGTGGACGATGCGGTCCTTCAGCTGGCGCATGTTGGTCTGCGCCAGTTTCTCGTCCAGCTCGGGCTGGCCGAACAGCACGATCTGCAGCAGTTTGTGTTTACCGACCTGCAGGTTGTAGAGCAGGCGCAGTTCCTCCAGTGTCTCCAGCGGCATGGCGTGCGCTTCATCAACCAGTACCACGACGCGTTCGCCGCGCTCGTACATCGCTTCCAGATGGTTCTGCAGCGTCTGCAGGATGACGTTGACGCGTTTGCCTTCCAGGTCGAGTTGCAACCGGTCTGCGATGGCATACAGCAGCTCGTCGCGGGACATGCTGGGGTTGGCGAGGTAGATCGCCTTGATGTTGGTGGGGAGCTTGTCCAGCAGCATGCGGCACAGCATGGTCTTGCCGCTGCCGACCTCGCCGCTGATCTTGATGATGCCCTCGCCGTCGGTGATGGCGTACACCAGTGCATCGAGTATCTCGCCGCGATTGGCACCCGAGAAGAAGAAATCCGTGACCGGCGTGATCTTGAACGGCGGCTCGTTGAGGCCGAAGTGCTCCAGATACATCTTTTCCCCTTATTGGTTGCGTTGCTGCGATCTGTGTTTTTGCAATGCGTCCATGCGACTGTACAGGGTGGTGCGCGCGATGCCGAGCAGTTTGGCCGCTTCGCTCACATTGCCGTGCGCCAGTTCCATGGCGGCATCGATATAGGTTTGAGTATAGCCCATCAGCAGATCGTCCAGATTGAAGCCGCCTTGCTGCAAGCGCGCATGCGCGCCGGTTTCGGTCGGAGGCGTTTGCCCAGCGGACAGTTCCGGGTGCAGGTCGAATTCGCTCTCCAGCTGTCTGGCGGTGAGTCGCGCGCCGGGGTGTTTGGTGACCAGGCGGATCACGATGTTGCGCAGTTCGCGGGTGTTGCCGGGGAAGCTATAGCTGTTCCAGCTCGCCTCGGCGGATTCATCCAGCGTGAAGGGGGGGCATTGCATCTGTTGGGCATAGATGCGCCGGAAATGATCGAGCAGCAACATCTTGTCCTCGCCCAGCGTACGCAACGAGGGAACGTTGATCGTGAATACGCTCAGGCGATGGAACAGGTCGCTACGGAAATCATTGCTGCGCACGGCTTGCGCCAGAACCAGGTTGGTCGCCGCGACGATGCGCGCATTGCTTTTGCGGGTGGCGGTCTCGCCTACGCGCTGGTACTCGCCGTTCTCTAGTACGCGCAGCAGTTTTGCCTGCAGTTCCTGGGGCAGTTCGCCGATCTCGTCCAGGAACAGGGTGCCGTCGGCTGCCTTTTCAAAGAATCCGACTTGGGCGGTCGTTGCACCGGTGAAAGCCCCTTTGGCGTGGCCGAACAGGGTGGATTCGAGCAGGTTGGGGGCGATGGCGGCACAGTTGATGGCGATGAAGGGGGCACTGGGGTCGCGGCTGAGGCGTTGCAGTGCGGCCGCCACCAATTCCTTTCCGCTGCCGGATTCACCCTGGATCAGTACCGGATAGGGGGTGTTCGCGTAGAGTCGGATCTGATCGCGCATGGTGCGGATCGGCAGGCTGTCGCCGATGATGCCGAGCTGCTGTTCATTGTAGGCGGCGCTTCTGCGTTCGCTGTGCTGGGCAATAAGGGCCGCGCGTAGTTCGGCGCGCAAGGTCTCGGGCTTGCTGGGTTTCGCAACGAACTCGAATGCGCCCAGCGCGCGGGCATGGCGTGCGTTACCCTCGTCGCTTTGCCCGGATAGGGTGATGATCTTGATGTCCGGCGCATGGGCCAGCAGCTCGGCGATCAGGCGGAACCCTTCCTGCGGGCGGTGAGGCGTGGGCGGTAGCCCCAGGTCGACCAGGGCCAGTTGCGGCGGCTCGGCCAGTTCGCGTACCAGTTGTACCGCTTGCGATCTATCCTCGGCCAGATGGATGTCGAATTCGTCCGAGAGCGCCATATGCAGTGATTCGCGTATGAGCGGGTCGTCATCGACGAGAAGCAGGCTGGGGCGGACGT
Organism: Sideroxyarcus sp. TK5; assembly: GCF_054601595.1. Lineage (NCBI taxonomy): Bacteria > Pseudomonadati > Pseudomonadota > Betaproteobacteria > Nitrosomonadales > Gallionellaceae > Sideroxyarcus > Sideroxyarcus sp. TK5. The sequence goes on from NZ_BAAHSJ010000003.1 coordinate 392,168, forward strand.
CGGTAGTCAATGGTTTGGTATGCGGTGGTTGGATGACGCGTGCAGGATAGCCAGTAATCGGGTCGAGCTCAAGCCGACCCCTGCGGTAAGTATGGCGGACAGCCGGGCATGGCGAAACTGAACAGGCGAGGTGGTAGAATGCGCGCCTGTCCATCAGTCGAGGTTACTTTGTGTCTGAACAAGCGTTAGTTGAAATACGGGATGTGAACTTCTCGTACGACCAGCGACCGGTGCTGAAAGGTATCAACATGTCCTTCGGCAAGGGCAAGGTGATCGCCGTGATGGGTGGTAGCGGTTGCGGCAAGACCACGCTGTTCAGACTGATCGGCGGCGCGTTGCGCCCGACGCGGGGCGAGGTGCGTATCGACGGCAAGGTCATCCATGACCTGGATGACAAAGGGCTGTACGAGATGCGCCGCAAGATGGGCGTGCTGTTCCAGTTCGGCGCTTTGTTCACCGATATGTCGGTGTTCGACAATGTCGCCTTCCAGATGCGCGAACACACCGATCTGCCGGAAGAGATCATCCATGATCTGGTGATGATGAAGTTGCACGCGGTCGGCTTGCGCGGCACCCATCACTTGATGCCGGCTGAACTTTCCGGCGGCATGGCGCGCCGTGTCGCGCTGGCACGGACCATTGCGCTGGATCCGATGTTGATCCTGTATGACGAGCCGTTCGCCGGACTCGATCCCATTTCGCTGTCGGTGGTCGGGCAGTTGATCCGCAGGCTCAATGACGCGTTGGGTACCACTTCGGTGGTGGTGACGCACGATGTGCAGGAGTCGCTGAAGATCGTGGATTATGTGTATTTCATCTCGGATGGCGTGATCCGCGCAGAAGGTACGCCGGACGAGATACGCGCGTCGGACGACCCGTTCGTGCACCAGTTCGTGCACGGCGAGATGGACGGGCCGTTGCCTTTCCACTACCCGGCGGCAACCACCTACGCGCAGGACATGGGAGTGACTGACTGATGCCGTTGATCAAGAGTGTTCGAGGAGTCGGGCATCGTGTCGTGGATTCGGTGTGGCGGCTCGGCGTCGCGTCGCGCTTCCTTGCGCTGACGCTGATGCAGTCCGGTGTCAGTTTCCGGCGATTCCAGCTCATCGTGAAAGAGATGTTCGCCAGCGGCGTGATGTCGCTCATCATCATCGGCGTGGCGGGCCTGTTCGTGGGCATGGTGCTGGGCTTGCAGGGGTTCGAGACGCTGAAGCGCTATGGTTCGGAATCCGCGCTGGGGTCGCTGGTCGCACTGTCGCTGGTGCGCGAGTTGGGGCCGGTGCTGGCGGCGCTGCTGTTCGCCAGTCGCGCCGGTTCGGCGATGACGGCCGAGATAGGCTTGATGAAGGCGACCGAGCAGATCGCGGCGATGGAGATGATGGCAGTGAGTCCCGTGGCACGCGTCATCGCACCGCGTTTCTGGGCCGGCGTGTTCTCCATGCCGTTGCTGGCCGCCTTGTTCTCGGCGATGGGGGTGTTCGGCGGCTATGTGGTCGGCGTGGTGATGATAGGTGTGGACGAGGGGTCGTTCTGGTCGCAGATGCAGTCCTCGGTGGATTTTCGCGATGACATCATCAACGGCGTGATCAAGAGTTTCGTGTTCGGCGTGGCGGTCACGGTGATCGCCCTGTTCGAAGGTTTCGATGCGCCGCCGACGGCGGAAGGCGTATCGGGCGCGACCACACGCACGGTGGTGGAATCATCTTTGGCGATCTTGATGCTCGATTTCATCTTGACCGCATTCATGTTCAGGGGAGTTTGACGATGCAACGTACGACATTGGATCTGTGGGTGGGGGCTTTCGTGGTGGCAGGTATCGCCGCCCTGGTGGTGCTGGCGCTGAAGGTCGGAAACTTGAGTACCTATAACGTGTCGGAGACCTACCAGTTGTCGGCATATTTCACCAATGTCGGCGGCTTGAAACCGGCCGCTTCGGTGCGCAGTGCCGGGGTGCTGGTGGGGCGGGTGAGCAGCATCACGCTGGATACCGACCGTTACGAAGCCAAGGTGACGATCAGCGTCGACAAGCGTTACCAGTTCCCCAAGGACACCTTTGCCAACATACTGACCTCGGGCCTGCTGGGCGAGCAATACATCGGCTTGATCCCCGGTGGCGACGAGGAAGTGCTGGAGGATGGCGGTGTGTTCAGGAAGACGCAGTCGGCGATGGTGCTGGAAGATCTGATCGGGAAGTTCCTGTTCAGTCAGGCGGACGAAAAACAGTGATCCGCGAGTATTCAAGGAAGAGACATGAATAGACTGTTGATGCTGGTGCTGACGACTATATTGAGCTTGCCCGTTTTCGCGCAGGACAAGGCGACGCCGGACGGGCTGATCATCGCGACCGTGCGCGAGGTGCTGACGATCGTGAAGCAGGACAAGACGATCGTGTCGGATCAACCGCGTTTGCTGGCCTTGGTCGATGCAAAGATCCTGCCTCACTTCGATTTCAAGCGCATGACGCAACTGGCCGTCGGACGTCCGTGGCGGGCGGCGACGCCGGAGCAGAAGGAGGCGCTGGTCAGGGAATTCCGCACCATGCTGGTACGGACATACACCAAGGTGTTCAGCACCTATCCCGATCCCGAGGTCGAGGTCAAATCGGCCAGGATGCTGGCCGAGGATGAATCGACCGTGCGTTCCGTGATACGCGTGCCGGACGGGCGTGTGGTGACGGTGGATTACGAGATGAAGCGGAGCGATGGCCACTGGAAGGCTTTCGATGTGACGGTAGAGGGGATCAGTCTGGTTACCAGCTACCGCGGATCGTTCGCCGACGAGATCAAGCTGGTTGGTATAGACGGACTGATCAGGACACTGTCCGAGAAGAACCGGAATGCCGCGGCAGAAAGCAAGGGATAGGGATTGATACAGTTCGAGGGTGATCGCATGCTGGTGTCCGGGCCGCTCACGTTGGAGACAGCGAGGGAGGTTGCGTTCACGCAGATTCCCGCCGGTCGCAATGTGGCGGTCATCGATCTGGCCGGGGTGACGGCCGTCGATTCGGCCGCGCTGGGCGTGCTCATGCATTGGTCGCGCCAACTTGCGGGCGAACTGGGTTTCATCAACATTCCGGAGAGCCTGCGCAGTCTCGCCGATCTATATGATGTGGCCGCCATGCTTTCCATCGCGACCACCAACAACTCCACTCATTGAACTGATATGCAAAAACTAGCCATCCAGGGCGGCGCGGTATTGCGCGGCGAAGTCCGTATCTCCGGCGCGAAGAACGCCGCATTGCCCATCATGTGTGCCAGCCTGCTGACTGCAGACACCTTGCGCCTGACCAACCTGCCCGACCTGCACGACGTCGGCACCATGCGCAAACTGCTGCAGCAGATGGGTGTCACGGCAGAGACGGCGACGAACGAGATCACTTTCAACGGCGGCAGGATCGACAACTGGGAAGCGCCCTATGACATGGTGAAGACCATGCGCGCGGCCATCCTGGTACTGGGGCCACTGGTTGCACGCTTCGGTGAAGCCAAAGTGTCATTGCCCGGTGGCTGTGCCATCGGTTCGCGCCCGGTCGATCTGCATATCAAGGGCTTGCAGGCCATGGGGGCGGAGATCGCCATCGAACACGGCTATATCCACGCCAAGGCGAAACGCCTCAAGGGCGCACGTATCTTCTTCGACATCGTCAGCGTCACCGGCACCGAGAACCTGATGATGGCGGCGGCACTGGCCGATGGTGTGACCGTGCTGGAGAATGCCGCGCGCGAGCCGGAGGTGGTCGATCTGGCCGATTGCCTGCGTGCGATGGGCGCACAGATCAGCGGCGACGGCACAGACACGGTCACCATCACCGGCGTGGATGCTTTGCATGGCGCGACACATCGCATCATGCCAGACCGCATCGAGAGCGGCACCTTTCTGGTGGCCGCTGCCGCGACCGGCGGCAGCATCACGCTGCGCGAGACGCGCGCGGACATCCTGGAGACTGTGCTGGAAAAGCTCACCGATGCCGGAGCCAGGATCTCGGTAGATGGTGACAGCATCCATCTTGAGATGAGCGGTCGCCCCAAGGCGGTCAACGTGCGCACAGCCCCGCATCCGGCATTCCCGACAGACATGCAGGCGCAGTTCATGGCGCTCAACTGCATCGCGGAAGGCAGCGCGATGGTGGTAGAGACCATTTTCGAGAATCGCTTCATGCATGTGCAGGAACTGCGCCGTCTGGGCGCACACATCGACGTGGAGGGTAACACCTCCGTCGTCAAAGGCGTGGCGCATCTGGAAGGTGCTACCGTGATGGCCACCGACTTGCGCGCTTCCGCCTGTCTGGTCATCGCAGGGCTGGTGGCCCAGGGGGAGACCGTCATCGACCGCATCTATCATCTGGATCGCGGTTACGAGCACATTGAAAGCAAGCTCTCGCAGCTCGGAGCTAACATCCGCCGTATAAAATAATCGCCCGAATGCGGGCGCTTGCGCCGTTTGCAACGATAGAAAGTTGAAATAATGATCACCATCGCCTTATCCAAAGGTCGCATCTTCGAAGAGACGCTGCCGCTGCTCGAAGCCGCCGGCATCAAACCGCTGGAGGATCCGGAATCTTCGCGCAAGCTCATCCTGCCGACCAACCGCGACGATGTGCGACTCATCATCGTGCGCGCTTCCGATGTGCCGACCTATGTGCAATACGGTGCGGCCGATCTCGGCGTGGCGGGCAAGGATGTATTGAACGAGCACGGCGGCGAAGGGCTGTATCAGCCGCTGGACCTGAACATCGCCAAGTGCCGCATGATGGTGGCAGTGCAGAATGGTTTCGATTACGAATCCGCAGTGAAACAGGGCGCGCGTCTGCGCGTGGCGACCAAATATGTGAAGACCGCGCGTGAACACTTCGCCACCAAGGGTGTGCATGTCGATCTGATCAAGCTGTACGGCTCGATGGAGCTGGCGCCGCTTGTCGGCCTGTCCGACGCCATCGTCGACCTGGTCAGCAGCGGCGCGACCCTGAAAGCCAACAACCTCGTCGCGGTGGAAGAGATCGTGCACATCTCTTCGCGCCTGGTGGTGAACCAGGCCTCGCTGAAACTCAAGCGCGCGACCATACAGCCCATGCTGGATGCTTTTGCCGGAGCGATCAAATGAACATCACACGACTCTCGACCCAGCAAGCCGATTTTGACGCGCGCCTGAAGGCGCTGCTCGCCTTCGAGGAAACCGCCGACGAAAAACTGGAAGCGACTGTCGCCGCCATCCTTGCCGATGTGAAGAAGCGCGGCGACGAAGCGGTGCTGGAATACACGCGCAAGTTCGACCGTCTGCCGCTGGCCGATGCGGCGGCGATGGAGCTGCCCAAGTCCGAACTGAAAACGGCGTTCGACGGCCTGCCCGCCGAACAAAGGCTCGCGCTGGAGCAGGCTGCGCAGCGCGTCACCTCCTATCACCGGAAACAAGTGCAGGCATCCTGGAGCTATGAAGACGAAGATGGCACGCTGCTCGGCCAGCAAGTTACGCCACTGGACCGTGTCGGTCTGTATGTGCCGGGCGGCAAGGCGGCTTATCCTTCTTCAGTATTGATGAACGCATTGCCTGCCAAGGTGGCGGGCGTGTCCGAACTCATCATGGTGGTGCCGACACCGGATGGCACGAAGAACCAGTTGGTGCTGGCGGCCGCGCATCTGTGCGGCGTAGATCGCGTGTTCACCATCGGCGGTGCGCAGGCCGTGGCGGCGCTGGCGTACGGTACGGCCAGCATCCCCAAGGTGGACAAGATCGTCGGTCCCGGCAACGCCTACGTGGCTTCCGCCAAGCGGCGCGTGTTCGGGACTTGCGGCATCGATATGATCGCGGGTCCGTCCGAGATCCTGGTGATCTGCGACGGGCAGACCGATCCCGACTGGGTGGCGATGGATCTGTTCTCGCAGGCCGAGCACGACGAGCTGGCGCAAGCCATCCTGCTGTCGCCGGACGCAGCCTTCATCGAGGCGGTGGCTGCCAGTGCCGACAAGTTGCTGGCGCAGATGCCGCGCAAGGACATCATCAAGACCGCGCTGGAGAATCGCGGCGCATTGATCCATGTCGCGGATATGGACGAGGCCTGCGCAATCTCCAACCGCATTGCGCCGGAGCACCTGGAGGTATCGGTGGCCGAGCCGCAGGCATGGCTGCCCAAGTTGAAACATGCCGGCGCGATCTTCATGGGGCGCTACACCTCTGAATCATTGGGCGACTACTGTGCCGGACCGAACCACGTGCTGCCGACTTCCGGTACGGCGCGTTTTTCCTCGCCGCTGGGGGTTTATGACTTCCAGAAGCGCAGCAGCCTGATCCAGGTTTCTCCGGCCGGCGCCCGAAAACTGGGGGCTATTGCCGCTACGCTGGCCTTTGGCGAGGGTTTGCAGGCACATGCCCAGTCCGCCCTGTACCGGAAAAACGGTTAAAAACTTTCGGTTGTGTGTTCTGTCCGGTTTGGGTAGAATCCGCGCCTCATTTTTGCAATTGGTCTGGAGTCAGTCATGGCACGCGTATGTCAAGTAACGGGAAAAGCCCCGATGGTGGGCAACAATGTTTCCCACGCCAACAACAAAACCAAGCGTCGTTTCTTGCCGAATCTGCAACGCCGTCGCTTGTGGGTCGAGTCAGAGAACCGTTGGGTGTCGTTGCGCCTGACTAATGCCGCACTGCGCACCATCGACAAGAACGGTATCGAAGCCGTGCTGTTCGAGATGCGCGCCCGCGGCGAGAAGGTATAAAGGAGAGTCACCATGGCATCTAAAGGCGGACGCGAGAAGATCAAGCTGGAATCCTCTGCAGGTACAGGGCATTTCTACACAACCAACAAGAACAAGCGCACGACCCCGCAGAAACTCGAATTCATGAAATTCGACCCGGTGGCGCGCAAGCATGTCGCATACAAGGAAACCAAGCTGAAGTGATTCGGCTCCGGTTCAACAAAAAAGCCCGCACAGATGCGGGCTTTTTTGTTTGTGTTGGAAACCGCTCAGTCTGCCGTCCACGCCTGAGCAGCGCTGTAGTCACTGAATGCCCGGATGTCGGCATCCACGAACAGGCGGGATAGCCAGGCTTGCCAGGTCAGCCACTGGTCGTCGGTGACGACGGCGATCCGGTTGAAGTCGTGATTGTGTTCGCGGCTGAAGAACTTGATCTCTTCCCAGGCAACGTCGGTGGTGTAGGACAGCATGCCGCGCAGATCGAAGATCAGATTGAGGCCGCCACCGCTTTTTAGTTTGTAGAGCGCATGTTGTTCGAATTGTTTGAAGTCGGCCAAGGTGAATTCGCCCATGACGGCGATGTTGACCAGATTGCTGCTGTCGGTGATGGTGATCATGTTCTTTTCCGGATCTTTGGAGACAGTTTCAAGCTTAACACACCACTGGCGATGATGAGCGCGATGCCCAGCCATGCCGGCAGGCTAAGCTTTTCGTGCCAGAATGCCAGACCGAGCAGCGCGGAGAACACGATGGTGCTGTAGGCCAGGCTGCCGACCACCAAAGTCTGTCCGGTGCGGTACGCGCGCGTCATGTACAACTGCGCGAATGTTGCCGATGCGCCGATGGCGATCAATAGCGGCAGGTCGGATGGCAAGATCCGGTGCAGCGGTCCGCCGAGCATCCAGATCGCGCTGGTGAGCGTGGCGATCAGATTGAAATAGAACACCACGCGCATCCCGGGTTCGCCCAGGACGCCAAGATGCCGGACGTTCATGAGTGCGATGCCGGCAAGGAACCCCGAGACCAGGCCCAGCAGGCCATCCGCGAATTGATCATGAGCCAAGGTGGGTTGCAGTAACAGCACTACGCCAGAGAAGCCGATCACCAGCGAGCCGCTCAGTGGCAGGTGGAACTTCTCCTTCAGTACCAGTACCGTCAAAAAAGACAGGAAGAGCGAAGAGGTGTAGTTCAGGGTGATGGCGGTGGCCAGTGGCAGGACGGTGAGGCAGTGGAAGAACAGCAGCATGGCGATGGTGCCGGACAGACCGCGCCACAAGTGCGCATGCCAGTGAAAGGTCGCCAGTTCGATGCGAGAGTGGCGCACCAGGCCGTATACAACGATCAATCCGAAGAAGGAGCGGTAGAACACCAGTTCGGCACTGGAAAAATGTGGGGCACCCAGTTTGACGAGCGCCCCCATGCAGGCGAACAACAAGCCTGCAACCAGCATCCAGAGCGAACCCACCTGTTTACTTCAGGTGCGGTTCGAGATGGCGTCGCAGGAACTCGTGGTAGTGCAGCATGCCATCTTCGGTAGGGGACTGGTAGGGGCCTTGCTCCTCGATCCCCTGCTTGTACAGCGCACGTCGTCCCTGATGCATGCGCAGGCAGATGATGTCATCTTCCACTGCGGTCTCGCGATAGGCCTGTTTCTCGGCTTCGATGTAATCGCGCTCGAACAATACGATGTCTTCCGGATAGTAGAACTCGACGATGTTGGTGCAGGCATCCGTGCCGCGCGGCACCACCGTGCTGACCACCAGCGTGTTCGGATACCACTCGACGGTGATGTTGGGGTAGTAGGTCAGCCAGATCGCGCCGTATTGTGGCAATTCGCCTTTGTTGTAGCGCAGCACCTGCTGTGCCCATTTGGCATAGGTCGGGCTGCCCGATTTCTTAAGCGCGTGGTTGATGCCCACGGTCTGCACGCTGAAGTGTTCGCCGAACGTCCATTGCAGGTCGTCGCAATCGACGAACTGGCCGAGACCGGGATGGAACGGCACGACGTGGTAGTCCTCCTGGTACACCTCGATGAAGGTCTTCCAGTTGAAGTCGTATTCGTCGATCTCGACACGGTCCAGCATGTAGCCGGAGAAATCTATCTCCTTGAAGGCGGGCATGTTGGCGAGGTCTTTCGCGACATCGCGTTTACCGGCGAACAGCAGGCCGTTCCAGTTCTGCAGCGGCGTCTTGTTCAGATGCAGGCAGGGGTTGTTGGGGAAATGTGGCGCACCGATCAGCTCGCCGTCGGTCTTGTAGGTCCAGCGATGCAGCGGGCATACGATGTTCTTCGCGCTGCCGCGTCCTTCCAGCATGGTGGCCTGGCGGTGGCGGCAGATATTGGAAAGCAGCTCGACGCCATTTTCGTTGCGCACCAGCATCTTGGCTTTATCCATCCACTCGATCACGTGATAGTCGCCCAGATTGGGCACCATCAATTCGTGGCCGACATACTGCGGGCCGGTATCGAGCAGCACGCGCTGCTCCAGCTCCAATATCCTTGGATCGAAATACCAGCTCAACGGAGGTTGCGCGGAGACGGGATTGAATTGCTTTAGCTTGGCTATTTCTGACATACCCACATTCCTCTGTGAATACGGGGAATCTGACGATGCATGGTCAAGCATGTCCTGGCGATTCCCTGATGTTTACGGGGTCGGGGATTGTCCCCGAAATCAGGGGGGGGGGCAACAAAAATTGCCCCTGCTGTATAGGCTTGGGTAAAATGCCGCCCCTACGCGAAACAATGCACACAGGAACGATGATGGCGACTAAGTCTGAAAAGAAGCCGAGTTTCGAGACGGCGATGGCCGATCTGGAACAACTCGTGGTGGATATGGAATCAGGCAAGCTGTCTCTTGAGGATTCACTTGCCGCCTACAAGCGCGGCGCTGAGCTGATGACCTACTGTCGTTCGCGACTGGATGAAGCACAGCAACAGGTGCGCGTGCTGGAAGAAGGTGTACTGAAGGATCTCGACGTCGGTGAAGCGAACTGATGGCTGCCGATTTCACCGCATGGGTGTCCACCCATCAATCCCTGTCTGAAGAGACATTGAAGCGCCTGCTGCCGCAGGCCGACGTGACGCCGCAACGTCTGCATGGCGCGATGCGCTATAGTGTACTGGACGGCGGCAAGCGTGTGCGTCCGCTGCTGGCCTATGCCGCCGGTGAACTGGCAGGTGCGACTACCGAGCGTGTGGCAGTCGCCGCCGCTGCGGTCGAGCTCATCCATGCCTACTCGCTGGTGCACGATGACATGCCCTGCATGGACGACGATGTGTTGCGCCGAGGCAAACCGACCTGCCATGTCGAATACGACGAGGCCACGGCTTTGCTGGTCGGTGATGCCCTGCAGAGTCTGTCCTTCCAGTTGCTGTCCGAACACCGTCTGAATGACGATGCGAACAGGCAGTTGCAGATGGTGAAGTTGCTGGCGACTGCCTCGGGTTCGCGCGGCATGGCAGGCGGGCAGGCCATCGACCTGGCCAGTGTGGGCAAGCAATTGTCGCTGCCCGAACTGGAACAGATGCACATCCACAAGACTGGCGCGTTGATCCGCGCCGCCATCCTGCTTGGTGCCTATTGCGGCGACAAGTTGAGTGATGCGCAACTTGAACGGCTGGATCATTTCGGCAAGCTGATCGGTCTGGCTTTCCAGGTGGTGGACGATGTGCTCGACTGCGAGGCGGATACCGCGACGCTGGGCAAGACGGCAGGCAAGGATGCCGACAATGACAAACCGACCTATGTCAGCCTGCTCGGGCTGGCTGGTGCCAAAGAGATGGCGCAGCGCCTGCATCGCGAAGCACTGGAAGCCGTCAGCGAGTTCGGCGAGCCTGCGCGCCGCTTGCGCGAACTGGCCGACTTCATCGTGTTGAGAAAGTACTGATGACACCGCTGCTCGACACCATCGATGACCCCGAAGACCTGCGAAAACTGCCGCGCGAGCAGTTGCCGCAGCTGGCGAATGAATTGCGCGAGTTTTTGATCGAGTCGGTGAGCAAGACCGGCGGCCATCTCTCATCCAATCTGGGCACGGTGGAGCTGACCATCGCGCTGCATGCCGTGTTCGACACGCCGCGCGACAAGCTGGTGTGGGACGTCGGTCACCAGACCTACGCGCACAAGATACTCACCGGCCGCCGCGCGGCGATGAGCAGATTGCGCATGCATGGCGGCATCGCCGGATTCCCCAAGCGCGACGAGAGCACCTACGACACCTTCGGCACCGGCCATTCCAGCACTTCCATCTCGGCCGCGCTGGGCATGGCGGCGGCCGCGAAACTGCGCGGTTCCGACGAACGTGCGGTCGCCATCATCGGCGACGGCGCGATGACCGGCGGCATGGCCTTCGAGGCGCTGAACAACGCGGGCGCGATGGATGCCAACCTGCTGGTCATCCTCAACGACAACGACATGTCGATCTCGCGGCCGGTCGGGGCGCTCAACAACTATCTGGCGAAACTGATGTCCGGCCGTTTCTACGCGGCGATGCGGCGCGGCAGTGAGAAGATGCTCAAAGGCATGCCGCCGGTGCTGGAGTTCGCCAAGCGCACCGAGGAGCACATCAAGGGCATGGTCATCCCCGGCACGATGTTCGAGGAGTTCGGCTTCAACTACATCGGCCCCATCGACGGGCACGACATCAACGTGCTGATGGATACCTTGAACAACATCCGCAAGCTGGAAGGGCCGCAGTTCCTGCACATCGTCACGCAGAAGGGCAAGGGTTATGCGCTGGCCGAGGAAGATTGCCTGCTCTATCACGGCGTGTCCAAGTTCGACCGTACCAGCGGCATCATCCCCAAGCCCGCGCCGCACCGCACTTTCACCCAGGTCTTCGGCGAATGGCTGTGCGACATGGCGGCAGCGGACGAGAGACTGGTCGGCATCACCCCCGCCATGTGCGAAGGCTCCGGCATGACCGAATTCTCGGAGAGATTCCCGGGCAGATATTTCGATGTCGGTATCGCCGAGCAGCACGCGCTCACTTTCGCGGCGGGCATGGCCTGCGAAGGCAGCAAACCGGTGGTCGCCATCTATTCCACTTTCCTGCAGCGTGCCTACGACCAGTTGATCCACGATATCGCCATCCAGAACCTGCCGGTGATGCTGGCCATCGACCGTGGCGGACTGGTCGGCGCGGACGGCGCGACGCACGCGGGCAGCTTCGATCTGTCCTTCCTGCGCAGCATCCCCAACATGACAGTGATGGCCCCTGCGGACGAGCACGAATGCCGCCAGATGCTGACCACCGCGTATCGCATGGATAGCCCGACTGCCGTGCGCTACCCGCGCGGGACTGGTCCCGGCGTGCCGGTCGGCAAGGAGTTGACTGCGCTCGAAGTCGGCAAGGGCGAGATCCGCCGTAACGGTATCGGCGTCGCCATCCTGTCGTTCGGCACCATGCTGGCCCCGGCGCTGGAGGCGGCGGAGAAGCTAAATGCCACGGTCGTTAACATGCGCTTCGTCAAGCCGCTGGATGCAGAACTGGTGCTGAAGCTGGCGCGCGAACACGTGCTGCTGGTCACTGTGGAAGAGAACACGGTGCAGGGCGGTGCCGGCAGCGCGGTGGCCGAGTGCCTCGCGCAACATGGTGTGAAGGTATCCATGTTGCATCTGGGTTTGCCCGACCGTTTCGTAGAGCAGGGTGAACATGCACTGTTGCTGGCGGATTGCGGGCTGGATGCCGCCGGTATAGAAAGCAGCGTGCGCAAGGTGAATGTCACCGCATAAAGCGATAACCCGACAAAAACAGTCGGAGATTGTCTATAATCGGCCCTCGGCCACAACGCAAAGGTTACGACCATGAACGCACCCGCGCCCATTCCAGACGTGCAGAGCAGTGCGGATACCCGCCAGCTCGCCATCAACAAGGTCGGTATCAAGAGTATCCGCCATCCCATCGTCGTCAGCGACAAGAGCGAAGGCGTGCAGCACACCATCGCCACATTCAATATGTATGTGCGTCTGCCGCATAACTTCAAGGGCACGCATATGTCGCGCTTCGTGCAGATCCTCAACCAGCATGGTCGTGAGATATCTGTCGAGTCGTTCGAGAGCATCCTGCGCGAGATGGTGGAGAAGCTGGAAGCCAAGTCCGGCTATATCGAGATGAGCTTCCCCTATTTCGTGAACAAGACTGCGCCCGTCTCGGGCGTGCAGAGCCTGCTCGATTACGACGTCACCTTCACCGGCGAGATCATCGACGGCGAATACCGCTTCACCATGAAGGTGCTGGTGCCGGTCACCAGCCTGTGCCCCTGTTCCAAGGAGATCTCCGAACGCGGCGCGCACAACCAGCGCTCGCATGTCACGCTTACCGTGCGCACCAAGGGCGCGGTGTGGATCGAGGATGTGGTGCGTATCGCCGAGGAGCAGGCGTCCAGCGAGCTGTACGGCCTGCTCAAGCGCCCGGACGAGAAGTTCGTCACCGAGCGCGCCTACGATAATCCCAAGTTCGTCGAGGACATGGTGCGCGACGTGGCGGCGGCATTGAATGCAGACGACCGTATCGAAGCCTACATCGTCGAGTCCGAGAACTTCGAGTCCATTCATAACCATTCCGCTTACGCGCTGATCGAGCGCGACAAGACGCAGGGCTGATCTTGAAGCCGGTCGCCGTATTCCGTCATTCCGCGAATGAAGGGCCGGGGCATGTCGCACTGTTCCTGAGCCAGCACGCCATCCCCTGGCAGATGTTCCATATCGATCAGGGTGAGGCAGTTCCGGAAAACGCAGACGACTTCAGCGGACTGGTGTTCATGGGGGGCGTGATGAGTGTGAACGACGAACTGCCATGGATCCCGCGTTCCCTGAGTCTGATCCGCGATGCCGTCGCCAAGGACATTCCGGTATTGGGTCACTGCCTCGGTGGGCAGCTCATGTCCAAGGCGCTGGGCGGTGTGGTGACGAAGAATCCGGTGAAGGAACTGGGCTGGGGCGCAGTCCGCGTGGCCGACAACGACGTTGCCCGGCAATGGTTCGGCGACATCGAACAGTTCGACTCATTCCACTGGCACGGCGAGACCTTCTCGCTGCCGCCCGGTGCGGTGCACCTGCTTTCCAGCACGTTCTGTACCAATCAGGCTTTTGCCATCGGCAAACATCTGGGCATGCAATGCCATGTCGAGATGACCGAACACATGATCGAAGACTGGTGCCGGGCCGGTGCGCAGGAGATAGAGGACAACCGGCACAGCCCGGCCGTGCAGGACGCTGCCACCATGCAGGTGCAGATGTACGACAAGCTGCCGCAGCTGAACCGGGTTGCCGAACGACTTTACCAGCACTGGATGCACGGCATCGCCCCGCGCGCGAGTTAGAATGCGGCATGACCTACGTCGTCGCCGAAAACTGCATCCGCTGCAAATACACCGACTGTGTGGAAGTGTGCCCGGTCGACTGTTTCCGTGAGGGCGAGAACTTCCTCGTCATCGATCCAGAAGAGTGCATAGACTGCTCGCTGTGCGTGCCGGAATGTCCGGCAGGCGCAATCTATGCTGCAGACGACCTGCCCGCGGATCAGCAGCAGTTCCTCGTCTTGAATGCAGAGTTGGCCAGGCAGTGGCCGTCCATCACGGTGAAGAAAGACGCCCCGCCTGATGCCGATGACTGGCTGCAGGTCAAAGACAAACTCCACTTGCTGAAGAAGTGAGTAAGGCCAGCGCACTCTTCGATCGCGTCGCCCAGCGCATTCTGGCTGCACATCCCGCACCCGATCTGCGCGGCATCACCGTCATCCTCCCCAACATGCACGCCGCGCAGCCGCTGGCGCAGGCCTTGATGCGCCGTGCGCAAGTGGCGGCCATCCTCCTGCCGCAGATGGTCACGCTGAACGAATGGGCGCAAAGCGTGCCGCTGGCCGCACCCGTCGTCAGCGATAGCCAGCGCAGTGCCATGCTCTACCAGCAACTACGCAAGCTGCAATGGTTCGAGCATGCCGACCTGTGGAGCATGACGCAGGAGCTGCTCAAACTGTTCGATGAGCTGACGCATGCGCTGCACGCCTTGCCGGATGATGCGGATACTTTCGCTGCCGCCGTGCAACAGGCTTATCAGGCCAGGCAGAACACCACGCTGCAACTGGAAGCGCGGCTGGTTTTCGAGCTGTGGCATGCCATGCAGAGCGGTGAAGAGCTGGATGCCGCGCGCGCCTACCAGATGCGACTCGGCATGCTGGCACAGCAGGCAGACCGTCCCTTGTATGTGTTGCGCACTTCGGAATGGGATACGCTGGAGCAGCGCTTCCTCGAAGCATATGAACAACGCGCGCTGGTGAAGGTGTTCGATGCACGCGAGATGGATGTGACTGGCCATACACCGCAGTTCTTCGCCGCCACCTCGCTCGAACAGGAAGCCCGCGCCGCCGCCATGCAGGTGCGCCGCTGGCTGGCCGACGGAAAACGCGACATCGCCATCGTCGCGCAGGACCGTGTCACGGCACGTCGCACACGCGCGCTGCTGGAGCGGGCCGAGATCCTGGTGGCGGACGAGACGGGCTGGACCTTCGCCACGCTGTCGGTGAGCACCGTGCTTGACCGCTGGTTGACCGCGCTGCAAAGCGACTTCTACCATCACGACCTGCTCGATCTGCTCAAGTCGCCTTTCATCTTCGCCGACATGACGGCGGGTGAGCGCAAGGCGGCGGTGTATCAGCTGGAACAACTGCTGCGCAAACAGGGCGTGGTCGCCGGGCTGGAAAGATACGTCGCGCTTACCGAACAAGAGATCGCGCTGCATCAGCTGCTGGCCCGCCTGCGCCAGGCTGCGGCGCTGCTGGCGCAGAACAGGAAGCAGACGCTGGCGGAATGGCTGGCGGCCTTGCAGCAAAGCTTGAATGTGCTGGGCATAGACGCTGGTTTGCAGCAGGACGATGCTGGACAGCAGTTGCTGCGCGCGCTGGAAACATGGCGGCAGGAATTGCACGGTGATGCAGGCCGCTACCGTTTCGACGAATGGCGGCGCTGGCTGGCGCAGCAATTGGATACCGAGACCTTTCGCGACAGCAGTATCGACAGCCCGGTGCGCTTCACCCACCTGGCCGCGACACGCTGGCGCAGCTTCGATGCGGTGCTGTTGCTCGGTTGCGATGCGGCGCATCTGCCCAGCGCGGGAGACGGCGGGCGTTGGTTCAACGATGCGGTGCGTGCCACGCTCGGCCTGCCGACACGCGCGTTCCATGCCGTGCGTCAGCACGACGACCTGCGTGCGCTTCTGGCCATGAACGACGAAGTGCTGGTCACCTGGCAGAAGGAACAGAACGGCGAGGCGCGTTTGCTCAGTCCGTTCCTGCAGATGTTGCGTGATGCGCATCTGCAAGTGCACGGTGATGATCTGAGCGAGCACGACTTGCATGCCTATCTGGTCGCGGAAGGAATGCAGCAAGTCGAGTTGGCGCAGTCGGCGCAGCCCGTGCCTGCCATTTCGCAGGACAGTGTGCCGACCAGTATCTCCATCAGCGGTTACAACGCGCTGGTCGCCTGCCCCTACCAATACTATGCGCGCCACATCCTGAAGCTGAACGAACTGGATGAAGTGCAGGAGGCTATCGAGAAGCGCGACTACGGTGAGCGCGTACACGGCATCCTGCAGCGTTTCCACGAGCAGTATCCACTGGTGATACAAGGCGATCTGACCGAGATGGAAGCTGCCCTGCGGCGTATCAGCGAAGAAGTGTTCGCCGATCTGCTGGCGCAGGATTTCGCCGCGCGCGCCTGGCTGGCGCGCTGGGTTATATCCCTGCCTGCCTATCTGGATTGGCAGATCAAACGCGAGGCTGAGGGCTGGCGTTATGCGGGATCCGAGCAGGCCTTCGACTGGCCGCTGGACGGCATCCGCCTGCGCGGCCGTATCGACCGGCTGGATGTGCGCGGTGAAGAGAAGCTGGTGCTGGACTACAAGACGCAGAGCGACCAGTTGCTGCGCAACAAATTGAAAGAGCCAGGCGAGGATGTGCAACTCGCCTGCTACGCCTACGCGCATGAGGCAGCGGACGCGGCATTCGTCAGTATCGAGAGTGGCAAGGTTAGGCAGGTCGCACCGCAAGAGGATGTGCCATTGCTGGCACAGCTGAATGCCGAACGGCTGGAGCAGGTGATGGCTGAGATACGCGGCGGGGCGGGGCTGCCCGCTAACGGCATCGATGTGGTGTGTGCTTATTGCGAAGTGCGCGGCGTGTGTCGCAAGGGGGAGTGGGTATGAGCAATCACATCGCTCTCGATCCCACCCGCAGCGTCGTGGTCGAAGCCTGCGCCGGCAGCGGCAAGACCTGGCTGCTGGTGTCGCGCATCGTGCGCTTGCTGCTGGATGGCGCGCAGCCTTCACAGATCCTCGCGATCACCTTCACGCGCAAAGCCGCGCAGGAGATGCAGGCGCGGCTGCAATTGTGGCTGCGCGACCTGGCGCTGGGCGACGAGGCTTTCGTGCGCCAGTTCTTCGCCGAACGAGGCATCTCCGAATTGAGCGATGAGCAGTTGTTGCGTGCGCGCAGCCTGTACCAGGAGACCTTGCTGGCGCAACCCGCCATCACCCTCAGTACCTTTCATGGCTGGTTCATGCAGGTGATGCAGCGCGCGCCGCTGAACGCAGGAGTGATGCAGGGCATGAGCCTGCTGGAACGGGCCGGGGCCGAGCAGGAAGAGGCGTGGGAAGAATTGCTGGAGCAGATGCGCAAGCAGCCGGAGGGCGATGGAGCGCGGCATATGCAATGGCTGTTCGAGGCACATGGCCTGTTCAACACGCGCAAGCTGCTGTTCAACTTCCTCGCCAAGCGAGCAGAGTGGTGGGCGTATACACAAGGCGAGCAAGATGCGCTGACCTTTGCGCTGGAGAATCTGCGCAACGATCTGGCGGTGGATATGGATTTCGACCCGGTCGCCGACTGGGGCA
The DNA here is from genome assembly GCF_054601595.1 of Sideroxyarcus sp. TK5. Taxonomy (NCBI): domain Bacteria; kingdom Pseudomonadati; phylum Pseudomonadota; class Betaproteobacteria; order Nitrosomonadales; family Gallionellaceae; genus Sideroxyarcus; species Sideroxyarcus sp. TK5. Next base: position 409,749 of record NZ_BAAHSJ010000003.1, read on the forward strand.
TGTGCGGCAACAGCGAGGAGGTGTATTTCGCCTTCGTGCGCCAACTGGCGAACAACGGCACCGACACGCAGGCGAAGAAAGCCAGCGAACTGGAGCAGGCGTGGACGGACAGCGCACCCGAGGCGCGCTTCGATGCCGTATCTCCCTTGCTGTTCACGCAGGCGGACGAGCCGCGCAGTTTCAAGCCGACCAGGAAGCAGGATGCCGAGGCCTACTTGGTCACGCGCGATGCACTGTTCGCCAGCCTGCAGGAAGTGCGCGACACGCTGGCCGAGCAGCAGGCCTGGCGTCTGAACGAAGCCGTGCTGCATTGCGGCGTCGCCTTCCTCGAGCGCTATCAGGCGCTCAAGGCGCAGAAGCAGCAGATGGACTTCTCCGATCTGGAATGGCAGTTGTGCCGCCTGCTGCAACAGAGCGAACATGCCGAGACCATGCAGTACAAGCTCGACAGCCGCTACCGTCATGTGTTGCTGGACGAGTTCCAGGACACCAACCCGCTGCAATGGCAGATCATGCGCGCCTGGTTCGACGCCTCGGTGGCGGTCGAATCGCAGCCGACCGTGTTCGTGGTGGGCGATCCCAAGCAGTCCATCTATCGCTTCCGCCGTGCCGATGCACGCCTGTTCGGCGTGGCGCGCGAATATCTGCAACAGCATTTCCGCGCCGAGACTTTGGGCAACAGTCTCACGCGCCGCAATTCGCCGGCCGTGGTCGATGCGGTGAACGCGGTGTTCCGCGATCAGCCTGAAGGCTTCGAGTTCGTCGAGCATCAGACGCATCAAACTGAATTGCCGGGCCATGTGCTGGTGCTGCCGCTGGCGGAAGCCGAATACGGGGAAGAAGAAGTCTCCGAAGATGTGCGACTCGTGTTGCGCGATCCGCTCACCACGCCGCGCGCCGAAGCAAGCGAAGGCGCGCGTCACATGGAAGCCGCGCAATTCGCCGCGCAGTTGCAAACCATCGTCAGCGAGTGGTCGGTGAGCGATGCAGGTGAGAATCGCCGCGCCGCCTATGGCGACATCATGGTGCTGGTACGCAGCCGTACCCACCTTGCCATCTACGAAGAAGCCCTGCGTGCGAAACATATCCCCTTCATCAGCTCGCGGCGCGGTGGCCTGCTCGACACGCTGGAAGCGGAAGACATACAGGCACTGCTGCTGTTCCTCATCACGCCATTCGCCGACTTGGCGCTGGCACAGGTGCTGCGCACGCCGATCTTCGGGTGCAGCGATGCGGACTTGCTTCAGTTGTCAGGATTCAGGATTCAGGATCCAGATGGTGCGGCGGCATCCCCTGAATCACGATTCCGGAACCCAGAATCCTCTTCATGGTGGCAACGCCTGCAACACCTGCCCGAACCGTCACCCGCGCTGCAACGTGCCGCCGAACTGCTGCAACGCTGGCTCACTCTCGCCGACAAGTTGCCGGTGCACGACTTGCTCGATCGCATCTATTTCGAGGGTGATGTGATCGCGCGATACAGCGCCGTGCTGCCGGCCGAGATGCGCGCCAAGGTGACGGCCAACCTGCATGCCTTCATGGAGATCGCGTTGAGCGTGGATGCCGGTCGCTATCCCAGCCTGCCGCGCTTTCTGCAGGAGTTGCGCGAACTGCGCGACAGCGCGGACGATGCGCCGGATGAAGGCAAGCTCGGTGCGTCGGGCGATGCAGTGCGCATCTACACCGTGCACGAATCGAAAGGGCTGGAAGCGCCCATCGTCTGGCTGCTGGATGCGAACGCCGAGAGGCTGAACCGCGACGGCAGCGATGTGCTGCTGGATTGGCCGACCCACGAAGCGCAGCCGCTGCACTTCTCGCTCTATGCCGATCAGGCTTCGCGCGGCAAGAGACGCGCGCCCTTGTTCGAGCAGGATGCCGCCGAACAGGCGCGCGAAGAGATGAATCTGCTCTACGTCGCCATGACCCGTGCGCAGCAGGCGCTCGTCATCAGCGGCAGTCAGGGTGCGCGCGAGGCGAAGCAGCTCACGTGGTATGGGCGTATCGCTGCAGTGACAGGCGAGCAACCAAACCCGTTGCAGGCGGCGTCCCCTCTTCCGCGGGTGGGAGAGGAGCGTGGAAGTGGTGCGCCGCAAGCGAAGCTGCCTGCCATTTTCCCCGCCGGCAAGCGCGTCGCGCGCAACTCGACCGCGCAGCAGCGCGGCATCTGGCTGCACGCCTTGTTGCAGCACTTGACGGAGGGGGTGGGAGACCGGGTCGTGCTGCAGCAAAGGTTGGCCATACCGGAGGCTGAGATGGATGCCCTCTGGCAGCAAGCCCAAGCCCTGCTTTCCGCACCGCAACTCGCACCTTTTTTCGATGCTAAGCAATACCGCGCCGCCTGCAACGAGATGCCCTACGTCAACGCAATGGGTGAGCTGAAACGCATCGACCGCCTGGTCGAATTCGACCACGAGGTCTGGGTGCTGGATTACAAGCTGGGTGATCCGGGCGACGCCGCACGCTATCGTGCGCAGATGTCGGAATACCGCGCTGCGATGCAGGCGGTATATGCGGGGATGCCGGTCAGATGTGCTCTGCTGTTTGCGGGTGGTGTCCTGAGTGAGCTGGAGTGAAGCCCGGATGGATGGACAGACAGACAGCCCTGAAGATGAAGTCATGTGCCATTGCAGTGGCACGAGGCGGGAATACATCCGTCATCTGCACGGGCAAGGCATGGATGTGGAGGCCATCTCCAGATGGACAGGCGCGTTGTCCGGTTGCGGTGGCTGCGAGTGGGATATCGCGGATTTTCTGAAGGAACTCGACGCACGACGGCAGGGGGGCATTCAGCAGACCTCTCCGGATTGAGGGGCTGGCCGAAGTCCATTTTCATATCCGTGGCGTTTATTGTGCCCAGGCTCTAGAATAGTCTCAATGTCGACATGGGTATTGCCGCGTGGCGCGCGGTGCTGCCGGCTCTGATGGAGGGATGTGATGAGTATCGTGGACTGGCCGGAAGGGGAACGTCCCCGGGAGCGGTTGCTGCAGCGCGGTGCGGCGGCATTGTCCGATGCGGAACTGCTGGCGATATTCCTGCGTGTCGGTGTGCGCGGCAAGAGCGCGGTCGATCTGGCGCGCGAGGTGCTGGCTCATTTCGGCGGGCTTACCCCCATGTTCGCCGCTGACGAGCAGTCGTTCTGCAGGATCAATGGTATGGGGCGTGCCAAATATGTGCAGTTGCAGGCGGTGCTGGAGATGTCGCGGCGCGCACTGAAAGAAGAGGTCCATGCGGGCGATGCCATGAATTCCCCGCAGGCGGTGCGCGACTATCTGCGGCTGATATTGCAGGGGCGTCAGCAGGAGGTGTTCGTGGCGCTGTTCCTCGATGCGCAGCATCGCGTGATCGCGACGGAAGAGCTGTTCCGGGGCACGTTGACGCAAACCAGCGTCTATCCGCGCGAGGTAGTGAAGCGTGCGCTGCACCACAATGCGGCGGCTATGATATTCGCGCATAACCACCCGTCCGGCGTGGCGGAGCCGAGCCAGTCCGACCAGTTGCTGACGGATGCGTTGAAACAGGCGCTGGGGCTGGTGGATGTGCGGGTGCTGGATCATTTTATCGTGGCGGGCGCGGGTTGCCTGTCATTCGCGGAGAAAGGGCTTGTGTGACGGGGGATGAGAACATCGGGGTGCCGGCTTGCAGCGTGCCGACCCATGCCACGGTCGTCAGCATCATCATCCGTGATTTCATCCATCTGACGGAGCGGGTGTCTGCCACGAACCTGGCCAGCCTGATGGCCAGCTATTACGAGAAGGTGGGCGCACAGGTCGAGCAACAGCAGGGTGTGCTGACATCGATCAGCAATCACGGCATGCTGGTGACGTTCTTCTATGCGGCCGGTGCGGATAATCATGCCCGCCGTGCATTACGTTGTGCGCTGGCAGTCGCGCTGATCGCGTATCAGACCCGCTTCCTGATCCGCCAATCGTTCCCCGAGCAGGGGCTGGACCGATTCGGGGTCGGGGTTGGCATACATACCGGCGAGCTGGTTTTCGCCGAATTCAGCCATCAGGCCGTCGGCCAGCGCATCGTTTGCGGGCATGCGGTGTCCATCGCCTCTCTGTTGTCCGTGAAATCCAAAGAGCTGGACTGGAATGTGGTCTGCAGTGAACAGACGCTGGCCGAGGTCGGTGCCGGGATATTGACGCGGCGGCGGGCGACGTTGGGGGCGGACTGGTTGGCTGAACCGGTACAGGTGGCCGAGGTGGTGGTGGTGCGCGAGGGGGAGACGGGCGAAAACCTGGACGCAACGCTGAAGCTGGATCGCGGGGGGCGCTCCGGCATGTACAGGGCGTTCGATCCGGCATTGTTGGGCAATGTGAACGATGAGCCTGGCGATTACCCGAAGGTGCCGGGCTATCGCTGCCTGAAGCCGGTGGGGCGAGGCGGTATGTCCAGCGTGTTCCTGGCGGAACGGTTGAGCGACAAGAAGCAGATGGCGCTCAAGTTCGCCGACGGCAGTGTCTCGGAGGATAGCGAGGTGCTGTATCGCTTCGTCGAGGAATATGGTCTGCTGGAACAGGTGCGCCATCCGAATGTGCTGCAGATATACGATCAGGGGGTGACGGACGACGCGCTGTTCATCGTGATGGAGTACCTGCCGGGCGGGACGCTCAAGCAGCGCATCGGCAAACAGGGGAGTATCGGCGGGGCGGAGGCGTGGCGCGTGTTGCGCGAGATCGTGCAAGCCCTGGTCGAGGTCCATGAGCGGGGCATCATCCACCGCGACATCAAACCCGAGAACATCCTGCTGCGAGAGGACGGCTCGGCGGTGCTGGGTGATTTCGGCGTGGCGAGGCGTATGCACGAGGCGCGAATGGAGGGGCGTCTGGACGCGATCGTTGCGACGCCTTACTTCATGAGCCCGGAACAGGCGCTGGGGGTGGCCGAGGACGACCGTACCGACATATATAGTATGGGGGCGGTGTTCTATAACATGCTGACCGGATGCAAACCGTACGCGGGCGACACGCTGGAGAGCATCGTGCAGCAACACCTGCGGGCAGAAACGCCGAGATTGCAGCCGGAATACCGGCAGTGGCAGCCGCTGCTGGATGGCATGATGGCGAAAGACAAGTCTCGACGCCACACGGCGAAGACATTGATGGCGCTCATGGACTCCTGCCCTGTCCCGGTGTGAGCAAGTGCCGGACGATCGCCCGGCGCCCAGCCGGATTCTTGCCTTATTTCGTATTTTCCCTTTGACATGCCGCGATGTTATATGGATAATCGCGCGCTCTTTTTGGAGGGGTGGCCGAGTGGTTAAAGGCAGCAGACTGTAAATCTGCCCTCTTATGAGTACGATGGTTCGAATCCGTCCCCCTCCACCAGATTGAAGTGCAGTTTGCTGTTGTATTAAGTGGGCTGGTGTCGGGTTTTGCGGGTGTAGCTCAATGGTAGAGCAGAAGCCTTCCAAGCTTATGACGAGGGTTCGATTCCCTTCACCCGCTCCAGTTTATTAGCAGGCCCATGTGGCTCAGTGGTAGAGCACTCCCTTGGTAAGGGAGAGGTCGCGGGTCCGATTCCCGCCATGGGCACCAGATTTTGGATTTTTGGTTCTTTTCGTTAATTGGGTTGATGGGGGATTATCATGGCAAAGAGCAAATTTGAACGTACCAAACCGCACGTGAACGTCGGCACGATCGGCCACGTTGACCACGGCAAGACCACACTGACAGCGGCGATCACGACGGTTCTGTCGCGCAAGTTCGGCGGCGAAGCCAAGGGATACGACCAGATCGACGCGGCCCCGGAAGAGAAGGCACGCGGCATCACCATCAACACCGCACACGTCGAGTACGAGACCGCCACCCGTCACTATGCGCACGTTGACTGCCCGGGCCACGCCGACTACGTCAAGAACATGATCACCGGTGCCGCCCAGATGGACGGCGCGATCCTGGTCGTGTCCGCAGCCGACGGTCCCATGCCCCAGACCCGCGAGCACATCCTGCTGGCACGTCAGGTCGGCGTACCGTACATCATCGTGTTCATGAACAAATGCGACATGGTCGACGACGCAGAACTGCTGGAGCTGGTCGAGATGGAGATTCGCGAACTGCTCTCCAAGTACGACTTCCCCGGCGACGACACCCCCATCATCCACGGCAGCGCCAAACTGGCGGTCGAAGGTGATGCAGGTGAACTGGGCGAAGGCGCCATC